>CAZXVT010000124.1:10755-13671 GCA_964644015.1 uncultured Maribellus sp. | reverse complement strand
GAGATGGAAAACTGCGCGACTACCAGAACTTTTTTAATGTTGAAGGTGTTTTTGCCACTGCTGAATAATTTGCCTTTCAGTACTTTAACCGGATTGTAGGCTGAAATAACCAGTGCGGGATAAAAACCCGAAACGATTCCCACAACGAGGCTGACAATAAAAATAAATGACAGCAACTGCCAGTTGGTCCAGATAAAAAATTCAAAATTTCTCTCAAGAATATGGTTCAAAATGGGCAAAGCAGCGTGGGCAACAAACAATGCCAGAATGGTGGCAAAAAGCGTGTGCAAAACTGTTTCGGCTAAAAACTGTGAAGCAATCAGCTTTTTCGACGAGCCAATTACCTTCTTAATCCCGATTTCTGTTGAACGTTGCGTTGAGTTGGCCAGCGAAAGATTGAAATAATTTACTCCCGAAAGCACAAGAATGAGAATCGCAGCCAGCGAGAGAATGGCGAGTCCTACAATCATATCGGCCTGACTATTGGGCGACAGATGGAGTTTTGAAAGCGGATGCAGGTAGGGTGTCGATTTTTCGTAATCTTTTATATTCTTGAACGCATCCTTGATTTTCGAATTTACCAGCGCCGGGTCAGCTCCTTTTTTCAGCAAAACAAAGTTGTCAAACTGAATGGTTCTCCAGTCGCTGTAGTAATCGGTTTCGCCCGACAAAACAGGGTAGGTGGCCATCGAAACCATGTAAGTGGGTTTCATAAAAGAGTTTTTCGGAAAATCGGCATAAACCGCCGAAACGGTTACCACATAATGCTTTCCGATGGTTACCTGTTTTCCAACAGCATTTCCATTCGGGAAAATTTTTTTGGCCAGCGTTTCAGAAATGGCAATGGTGTTGGGTTCGGTGAGCGCGTTGTTTTTATTGCCTTCGAGCAGTTTGATGGTAAAAATATCGAACACCGAATTTTCGCTCCAGTAGCCATCCTGCTGATTGAGCTGACTGCCATCGGGCAATGTAAAAAACTGCCCCGAGCCGTGAGCGCCACCCGAAACTTCGCGCATGAGCAAAACCTTTTCCACCTCGGGAACCTCGGCCATCAAATGATACCGGAAAGCCGGCGGACTGTAAGTACAATAGTTGGTCGGATAGGAGTCTTCCTGGCGGGTTTGCACCCGGTAGATATTGTCGTAATTGGTGTTGTGTTTATCGTAATCCAGCTCGTAGTTAATTACCTCGCTGAAAAGAATAAAAACAGCAAAACCCACCACAAGATTTGTAAGGTTAATCAAGGTAAAAACCTTGTTGTGCCTGATGTTCCGGAGAATATTGGTAAAAAAATGTTTATACATGGCTTTTAATTCTGATTTGTTTTCCTGCTTTAATGTTTTGTTTTTTGCTCAATACCCATGCTTCTCTTTCTCTGATCTTCGCTCCTTGCTCCTTGCTCCACGCTACACCAGCATGTCAGCAATTTGTCTTTTTACTTCTTCAGTAATAATCTGACCATCAAAAAGATTGATAACTCGGTGCGCAAATTCAGAGTCGTGCATTGAGTGTGTCACCATTACAATAGTGGTTCCTTCGCGGTTGAGTTCGGTGAGAAGGTTCATTACTTCGAGTCCGTTTTTTGAGTCGAGGTTACCGGTGGGTTCGTCGGCTAAAATCAGTTTCGGACTGGCAACCACGGCGCGGGCAATGGCCACACGTTGTTGCTGTCCACCCGAAAGCTGCTGCGGAAAGTGTTTTTTACGATGATTAATTTGCATTCTCTCCAACACTTTTTCCACGCGTTCTTTCCGTTCTTTCGCGCTTAATTTCAGGTAAATCAGTGGCAATTCCACGTTTTCGTACACGTTCAGTTCGTCAATCAGGTTAAAACTCTGAAATACAAAACCGATATTTCCTTTGCGGAGCATGGTGCGGTTGCGTTCTTTAAATCCACCCACTTCCTGGCCGTCGAAAAAATACTCTCCCGAACTTGGGTTGTCGAGCAACCCGATGATGTTCAGCAGTGTTGATTTGCCACAGCCCGAAGGCCCCATGATGGCTACAAATTCGCCTTTCTGAATGTGAAGATTTACATTGTTCAACGCACTCGTTTCAATCTCCTCGGTGCGGAATACTTTGTTTAAGTTTACTGTTCTAATCATATAATTGAATTTTTTATTGTTCAAAAAATCTACCACATAGACACATAGTTCACAAAGAAGAATTAAAACTATTGTGTTCTATGTGCCTATTGTGGTCATCTCTTAATTAATTATTTAAACGTTATTCTTTCATTCGTTCCAAACATTTCATAGCCCGAAGTGATAACCTTTTCTCCCGGATTCAATCCTTCCAATACTTCGTAATATTGCGGATTCTGCTTGCCGATTCGAATGTTTCGTTTGGTGGCTTCGGTGCCCGATTCATTCAGCACAAACACCCATTGGCCACCTGTACTCTGAAAAAATCCTCCACGGGGCAGCAAAATTGCTTTGCCTGATTCGCCTAATTCAAGCTTGATGTGGTAGGACTGGCCGGTCCGGATATTATCAGGCGTGGTTTCACCAAAAACCATGTCGATTTCAAATTGTCCGTTGCGTACTTCGGGATAAACTTTGCGCACCGACAAATCGAAATTGGTGCCGTTTCTGTCTAAAGTAGCCGGAAGTTCGCGTTTTACACGGTCGATATAATGTTCGTCAATCAATGCTTTTATTTTGAAATTATCCAGAACGTTAATCTGCCCGATGCGCTGGCCTTCGTTAATCCGCTGACCGATTTCAGCATCCAGCATTCCGAGCTGTCCGTCAACCGGGGCTTTTACATTCAGGTTATCAAGTCGTTCGCGAACCAGCACCAGCATCTGGCGCATTTTTTTCATGTCGGCTTCGAGTGTTTGCATCGATGTAACCCGAATCAATGAGTCGTTTTTGGCTTTCAGTTTGTTGATTTCGAGCATGTTTTTTTCGTATT
>CAZXVT010000124.1:0-10745 GCA_964644015.1 uncultured Maribellus sp. | reverse complement strand
TTCAAAATCTTCCTTTGATTGCAGATAATCTTCTTTTGAAATCAGTTCGTCGTTAAAAAGCGCTTTGTACTGTTCAAATGTCCGCTGTTTTCTTGTCAACCGGTACTGGTTGTCGAGAATGTTTTTCCGCGACTGAATCAATTCTGTTTCAAAACCGATGCGGGTATTTCTCAGGTAGTTTTCCTTTTCGGCCAATGACGCTTCGCTGTTCAGGATTGTTTGGTACAATTGCCTGTTTTCGAGGCGCAAAATCACATCGCCTTTTTTCACCATCGTGCCTTCCTCAATAAAGCGTTCTTCCACCTGACCGCCTTCAATGGCATCGAGATAAATGGTGGTAATCGGTTCCACCTGACCAATTACAGTGATGTAATCGTTAAACTGTCCGTCTTCCACGGCGCTGATGGTCAGTTTGTCTTTTTCGGCCCTGAAAGTTGAGCCGGTTTGGGTGAAAAACACTTTGTACATCAGAACCCCGAGTACAAGCACTCCGACAGCCCAGATGATATGTTTTGGCCTCAGACCTTTTTTCTTTTCTATAACTTTATCCATTCCCATGACAATATTGTTTTATGTTTCAAATTCAAAGTTTTAAGTTTTTCCGCCTTAAATCGACGGTATAATAATTCCTGGTTTTTTAGCATGGAGCAAGGGGCTGAAAACTCCATGCTCCACACTCCACGCTCTCAGCCATCATTCCCAAAATCTTTTTCCGTTGTAAAACTCAATGATGTTCTTTTTTACTTCCCAGAAAAGACGAGCTTTTAACAGTTGTGCGTCAGTGTTGGCCAACCTGTTTTTTGAGATATAAAAATCCACCACGTTCATCAAACCCTGTTCAAATTTCACTTCAGCAGCGTGGTATGCCTGCTGGTCGGCTTCCTGCTGGCGTTTGTACTGGTTGTATTCTTTTTCCAGCGCTTCCACTTCGTTCAGGTTGTTGGCCATTTCAAAATAGAGTTTTTGTTTTTCCTCATCCATTGTAAGTTGGGTTTCATTAAGGGCGAGTTTGGCTTTTGTAATTCCCGAGCGTACAGCCATTTTGTTGAAAATGGGGATGTTAATTGATGCTCCGACGTATTGACTGCGGTTATTATTGAATTGTTCGCCAAAAGCCACGATGTTTCCGTTTGCATCCTTTGTTGTTTCGTAATACCCGGTTGACATACCGCCAAAAGCGCTGATATTGGGCAACAATTGTGAGCGGTTTATTGAAACTGTTTTTCCACTGGCCTGCACCTGTGCTTCGTACGATTGAAAATAAGGCGACCATTTTAAATACGAATTAAACAGTTCCTGCCGGTTTTGTGGTGTTGAACTGATAGCTGGCTGGTCGATATTTTCTGTAACGATTTCTTCTTCTGAACTGAAATTCATCCGATGTTTCAGCACAAGTTTCGCTGTTTTCAGGTTGTTTTCAATTTGAAGGCGTTTCAACTCTTCGGCTTCGTAATTGGCGCGCATTTCAAGTAAATCTGTTTTCGATTTCATGCCCAGTTCCGTCATTTTTTCCATGCGTTTCAGGTTGATTGCCGAAGCTTTTACCTGTTCTTCAGCAATCAGCAGCAGTCCGTTTTGGTACACGACATCGAAATAGGAGTTCATCATCAGAAATGCGAGGTCGTCGGTGGCGCTCAAGCGGTTGAGTTCGCTGGCTTTTTTTCTGAATTTCTGATATTCAATGGTATAAATTTGCTTTGAGGCATTGAATAATGTAACCGAAGCGCCCAATTCGTAAGTATTGTTGAAAAATCCTGTGTTCACATAATCGTTTGTATTCGGGTCGATTGAACGGCCAAAACTCCAGCCTGCATTGGATGAAGCGTTTAAATCGGGAAGCAGGTTTCTGCGTGCCTGGTTATAGTCTTCGGCAGCCGTTTGTTCGAGTACCTGCATTTTGCGTAACCCGATGTTGTTTTCGATAGCAAAGGAAACGCACCGGTTCAGGCTCCAGGTTTCCTGCGCTACCAATGCGTTCCCGGCTAATAAGAATAATAAAAGAAGCCCGAAAGCTGCAACCTGGCTTTTTGGTTTGTTGCTGCATTCTGCTTTTTTTACGATGTCGTTCTGTTTCATTGTTGAATTGTTTTCAAAAAGGTGTGCCATAATAATGCCAAAAATGTAACCGATTGATTTTTAGTTGATATGACAAAAGCAGAATCGATTTTAGTAAAAATAATTGACAGAAATGTGTAAAATATTTTGACAAACATTTGCTGACTTCCAACGGGGATTTTACCTTTAAACAAAAAATGGCCAAAGGAAACATCCTGATTGTGGATGACAACAAAAGTATTCTGAGCGCGCTCGAAATTTTGTTGTCGCCCGAGTTTCAGACAGTAACCACGCTGCCCGACCCCAACCAGATTCCTGCAGAACTCAGAAAGCGCGACTACAATCTTGTGGTATTAGACATGAATTTTAATGCCGGAATCAACACCGGAAATGAAGGTATTTACTGGCTGAGTCGTATCCGCGAAACCAATTCCGAGATTTCGGTGGTGATGATAACGGCTTATGGCGATGTTGAACTAACTGTAAAAGCTTTGAAAGCCGGTGCTACCGATTTTGTACTGAAACCCTGGGACAATGCAAAAATGCTGGCAACGCTGAAATCGGCGCTGCAACTCAATCTTTCAAAAAAAGAGGTGAGCCAGCTAAAAGAAAAGGAAAAGGGACTGAAAAACGAGATAAACCGCGAACAGAAATTTATTGTTGGCTCGTCGGCTCAATTGATGCAGGTTTTGAACCTGGTGCGGAAAGTGGCCAAAACCGATGCCAACGTGTTGATTACCGGCGAAAACGGAACCGGAAAAGAGCTGATTGCGCAGGAAATTCACCGGCTTTCGAACCGCTCGAATGAGGTGCTGGTAAGTGTTGACATGGGCGCTGTTACCGAAACCCTTTTTGAAAGCGAACTTTTCGGACATGTGAAAGGCGCCTTTACCGATGCCCGCGAAAGCCGCGCCGGAAAGTTTGAAGTGGCCGACAAAGGCAGTCTTTTTCTGGATGAAATCGGTAACCTGTCATTTCATTTGCAGGCCAAACTGCTGGCTGCCATTCAAAACCGGCAGATTTCGAGAATCGGCTCCAATCAGACGATTCCGGTTGACATCCGATTGATTTGTGCCACTAACAAAAACCTGGAAAACATGGTCAGGGAAAGCCTTTTCCGCGAAGATTTGCTGTACCGCATCAACACCATTCAGATTGAAGTGCCGCCACTGCGGGAAAGAGGCGAAGATGTGCTGGTACTCGCCGATTTCTTTCTGAAAAAATATGCCTCGAAATACAACAAACCCAACCTGAAAATCAATCAGCAGGCACAGGAAAAACTCCTGAAATACAACTGGCCGGGCAACATCCGCGAATTGCAGCATACAGTTGAAAAGGCTGTTATTCTGAGCGATAACAACATTCTGAAACCTGAAGACTTTTTTATGCGACCGGTTGCCACCGTTCAGAATCATGCCACGGAACTGACACTGGAAGAAATGGAAAAACGAATGATTAACCAGGCAATCAGCAAAAACCAGGGAAACCTGAGCGCCGCCGCCGAACAACTGGGTATTACACGACAAACTCTTTATAACAAAATGAAACGCTTCTGACCATGATTAGCCGTAATCTTTACCTGCAAATTATCTTCAGGGTTCTGCTCATTACTGCTTTGGCAGGTGCGGCAGGCTGGCTTTGGGCTTCCAACAGTTTTAATATGTTTGTTTTAATTCTGCTGGTTGCCGAAATTATTCTGGTTTTCAATCTTATCCATTATTTAAACGATACCAACCGGAAAATGAGTTATTTTCTCGAATCGGTGCAAAACAACGATTCGACCCTGAAATTTCCGGAGAATATTAAAGGAAAACCCATACGTGAACTTTACCGGGGTTTGAACAAGGTTAATGAACAAATTCAACAATTAAAAATTGAAAACCAGCAGCGCGAACAGTATTTTCAATCGTTGCTCGAACATGTGGCTACCGGTATTGTAACCTTTAATTCCAAAGGATTTGTACTTCACGCCAACACTTCAGCCAAAAAAATGCTGGGCATGGAAGTGTTAACGCACCTTAGTCAAATCGAAAGAATAAACAGGAATTTGTTTCTGGCAATTCAGGGTATTCGGCCTTTCGACCAGAAACTCGTTGCGCTGACCAACGAACGCGGAACCATCGAACTTTCGCTGAAAGCCAGTTCAATAAAAACCACCACCGATGAATTGATTCTGCTTTCGATTCAGGATATCCGCAACGAACTCGATGAAAAAGAGCTGGATTCGTGGATGAAACTTATCCGGGTTTTAATGCATGAAATAATGAATTCGATTGCACCAATTACCTCGCTGGCCGAGAGTTTGAGCAAGTTTTACACGAAGGAGGGCAGGGAAGTGCTGCCTGCAGAAATTGATGAAAAAACAATAGCAACTACGGTTCGTGGGCTGGGTGTAATTAACGAACAGGGGAGCGGACTGATGCATTTTGTGGAGTCGTACCGCAAACTGACGCGCCTGCCAAAACCCGAGAAAAAGCTATTTAAGGTTGAAGAACTTGTAACCCGCGTAAAAATGCTCTACCTGTCGCTCGAAAACAGTGATTTGGTAAAACTCACAGTTTCTATCCGCCCGCCTGAGCTTGAACTGCTGGCCGATGAAAACCTGATTTCGCAGGTGTTGCTGAACCTGTTGAAAAATGCATTGGAAGCCATCGCAAAAAGTCCCGATGCACGGATTCAGTTAATCGCCAGAATGTCGGAAAAGCATAGGCCTGAAATATTGATTGTTGATAATGGCCCGGGAATTCCGGAAGAGATTATCGAACAGATTTTTGTGCCATTTTTCACCACCCGAGAAAACGGGTCGGGAATTGGACTGAGTCTTTCACGTCAGATTATGCGTTTGCATGACGGAAGTTTGCAGGTGCGCTCGGTTGTTGGAAAAGAGACCGTTTTTACGCTGGGGTTTTAATATTAAAAACAATGACTGGTCCTGTTGAACCTTTACAGATTTTTCGGACCAGTCACTTAAAAATAACTGATTTTATTAGGCTTTTAAAACAAATTTTCAGACAACGAATCTGGTTTATATTTAAAAATCAGAATAATCGGTTTAAGTTTGGTTTGATAAGTCAGTATTCTAATAATTTATCCATTTCCCGCCTGAATAATGTGAAATACCTTTATCGGTGCCAAACCACACTGAATTGTCTTTGTCGATTGCAATTGTATTGACCTTATTATCCAGCAGTCCATCAGATTTAGTGATACTTTGCCATTGGTTGCCAGAGAGCTTGCTTACGCCTTTGTGGGTGCCAAACCAAATATTTCCATCCTGGTCTTTTGCAATTGAATAAACGGTGTCACAAACCAATCCTTCTGACCGGGTATAAGTTGTCCAGTCAGATTTGGTTAATTCGCTGGCATGAAACGCAACTCCGGCATCTGTTCCATACCATTGGGCATTTCCATCGGTAATGGCACATAATACATTTTCAGAGGGGAGTCCACCGGCCCAGGGCAGGTCAAAAGTTGTGGCTCCTGATACAGCGTCTGTGTATTTAAACCGCGAAATGCCGCCTCCCATAGTGGCTGCGTAAATGTATCCGTTGCTGGCAATGGCTACAGAACTGATTTTGTAATCGGCTAAAATTTCCTCGCCGCTTCTTCCATAAAATTCATCCCATTTTTCATTTTTCAGAATCGATAAACCTTTTGAAGTACCAATGTATTTAACGGCTTTTTCATCAACATTCACTGCTGAAACCGTATCCGACAAAATTTCATCTTTTACTGTATTATAATTCGAAGTCGAAGTTTTATCTGCTTCAAAGTTGAATGCTGACAGACCTGAATTCGTGGCCATCCAAATCTTTTTCATTCCGGGTACAATTTCCAAAACAATATCGGCAATAGAGCCTGTAGTTTTGTTCTGATCATCGGTATAACTTTTCCATGTCAATCCATCAAAGCTGATGATTCCTTTTTCAGTGGCGAACCATTTTGTGCCAGTGTCATCAATTGCAATACGATTAATAACTTTTGATGGAAAAACAAATTCTTCCTCCACCGGATCGGTATCATTACTGCCGCAACCGGCCATAAAAGCTGTTATCACCGCCATTGTCAGAATTCTTAAATATTTAGTCAGTTTCATACTTGTTTAATTATTCTTTGATAAATTTTAAAGATCGTTGTTCATCTTTGGTAATAACGGTCACAAAATAGAAACCTTTCGGTAGATCTGCCACCGAAATCCTCAATTCATTTGTACTTTCCGTAACAATTTTATCAGCCACAATTTTCCCTGAAATATCGCGCATCATGATCCTTTCCGCCATTCCGTTTTCCAGCGAAACCATTACATAATCGTTGGCAGGATTCGGGTACAGTTTTACATTAACTTTGTTTACATCTTTTATTCCGACTGCTGTTTTTACATTTACCGCAAATGTAAAACTGGTTGAATCGATGCCATTGTTTTCGATGCCGCCATCATCTTTCACCGTTATCGTAAAATAGGTTGTTCCAATTCTGACAGGAGAAATAGTAAGTTCTGCATTGTCAGCATTCTCCAGGTAGCTGATGCTTGCATTTGCCACCTCGTTATTTTGAGTAACTACCTTGACGCTTACAACCGATTGAGCCTCTTTGTCAGGTCCGTAGCCAATACCCGACAGCGATATTTTTACATCTCCGTCACGAAGTATTACATCGGTGCTTTTTATTTGGTTAACCGTTGGAGCAGCATTGGCATTTGAGTTTATCAATGTTGTGATACTGCGTGCCGGTAAAAGAATATCACCATCGGCAACAACAGTCCCGGCAGTAAAAGCAGATAAATTTTGCGTGGTGTATGATTGAAAAAAGTCGGGCAGACCTTGTCCCTGTATTTTTGCTTTTACCGGTTTGTTGTTTCTGTTCAGCAATACAACAGAAATTGAATTATCGGGATTCTGAAAAGCCAGCGACATTACATCGCTGCCATTCGATTGTGCATCAATCATTACAGCACCAGGAATCAAAAATTTCGAGTAATTTTTAAAAACACCTCCCAGCAGGTTGTTATCAAGTTTATCAACAGGCCTGTCAAGGTCAACCCAACTGCTGATGTTTCCTGATTTAAATGAATTAAACATAGCTGCTGCAAAATCAAGCGGCCCAGGGAAGAATTGGTCTTTTCCGCTTAAATAATCTTTTCCCCATTCCCCTTCCCAAATATTTGAGTATCCCGAAGTTTCAGTCATCCATAATCCTTCTGCAGGGGTCGTGTTTTTAAAATTAAGCAGGCTGCTCCAAGCCTGTGCACCGGCAGATCCAGGACGAATACCATCTGGATCGTAATTATGACAGGCAACAATATCAATGTATTCCCTTGATAAAGGATCAGCGTTTGCAGGGCTTACATTCGACTGCACCCAGCCCCAGGCATTCACGTCTTCCGACAACATGATACGGGTCGAAAGATTCTCTGCCTTCATCCGGGGACCAACAACTTTTAATAATTCCCTGAATTCCTCTCCGTTATATTGACACGAAACATAAGGTTCGTTAAAGGTTGGTTCGTTTTGGAGACTGATTGCATATAATTCAACACCCGCCAACTCCTTCACGGTTTTACAAATGGCAATTACATACTCGGCAAATTCCTCATACATTTCAGGTTTCAGCCTGTTATTAGGCGCCCATTGCGTATCGGTTGACGGATAAGCCCCCTTGTTTTGTTTCATCCAGGATGGTGGAGTCCAGATTGTAAAAAAGAATTTGTGGCAATTTGTGTTTTCATTGATATTTCTGATGGCTTCTGTTGGTATGGCAGCCAAATTGAAACGGCTGTATTCCTGTACATTGGGGTCGGAATTATCGTTTACCGGTTCAAACTCACCATCCGAAGTACATCGCATTACAGTTATATTCAAATCGTTGATCGCCTGAATTTGTTCTTCGCGGTTTGAGTTATCAATAAAACATCCAATTCCGGCAACAGTCTGGTACTTTTCAGCTTTATTTATTGTTACTGTTTCAGTTTTTATTAATTCTTTATCGACTATATAAACTTTAAATTTTGCAGTATCGTTTTTTGATTCCGGTACCAGCGTGTTTTTGGCGATCACTGTAATTACAGCCGAATCTATTACGTTGCTGTCGATTGAATAATACAGCATGGAAGTCCCATTTACAACACTATCGGCAGTGATATTTGTTATCACAGATGGTTTGTTGGTGCTGATTGAAAGAGCAGCGGTATTATTTCCCATTCCATCGGTAATCCCTGTCAATTTAACCGGTTTTGCATTTTCACCTTTGTAAAAAGTCTGGGCAGCAATATTATCGATTGTCGCCACAGGCGCCGCCATTGGCACTTCGGCCTTATCTCCGACTTTTATATCTTTAAAGTAGCAATCGACACCGATTTGCTGAAACCAGGTTGTATTGATATCGAGCATTAAACGGCTGATCCGCGTGCTGTCGGTTTGTTTTCCGTCTTTATCTTTCCCGAACTTACCTTCATAGTCGAGATAAACATCGTGCCACTGGTCATCATTGGGCAGACTCAACGTTACTGAAGAAATCAGGTAGCCACTGGTTGGAGTGCCTGGGTCTATATTGTCGATTAACCTGAAATAAATTAGTGTTTTACCCAGTTTTGAAGGTGTTCCGGGTGCTTCAATTTTCATGGTTGAAGCCCCTTTGAATTTAAAACTGACACGTTTGTTTGATGACATATCAATTTCTTTTCCACCACTGTGCTGAAACAAGTGAAACCAATTTGCAGGCCAGGTTTGCGGCATAACCGTTCCTTTTATGTGAACAACACCATCATCCAGAATTTCAACAATGCCTTTATCGGTTGAAGTGGAAAGACCCGATGCTCCGACATTTCCAATAAATGGTTTGTAATCGAGAACCACTCCGGTTACAGCCGATTCAAGCGTGGTAAGTTCAAATTTTCTGGTAGTAGTCTGGTTCCCGTTGTTGCCCGGTGCTCCGCCATTGTCGGTAACGGTTACAGAAACAACCGTTTTGCCGACAGAGCCAGTCAGGGTTAAATACAACGGTGCAGAACCTTTATTTACCGGGCCAACTTCTACACTGCTGACAATTTTGTTATCAGGTGTTCCGGCATTGATTTCCAATTTCTGATTGCTCTCGTCACCATCACTGATTCCGGTTAAATTGATCGTTATTTTACCCGCAATTGCTTTAACATTGAGCGGAGGCAGCGAATCAAGCGTGGGTTGGTTGTTCAGATCATCAAAAACGGTTATTTTAAAAGTGTACGATGCAGAATCTTCTCCACCTGAAGCTGTTCCGCCATTATCTTTTAAAGTCAGTGTGATTGTATCAGTTGTTCCGGGTTGTGCATCGGTGGAAACTGTAAATGAAGCAGTACCGGTAAAGTCAGTTGAATCATGTTGAACATCGATTTTGGGGATTATTGCTGTATTTGAACAGACCCCGGAAATTGAAATATTCTGATTTGATTCTGGATTGCCATCATTGATTTTTGTAAGTCTTACAGTTACATTATCTCCATTTTTTACAAGTATATCTGGTAATTGTTGCATCGAAGGTGCAACGTTGGGTAAAACACCAACTTTGAAAGTCATTGTTTTACTGGTGGTATTTGGTGCCGAAACATTTACCGAAATTACCGATTCACCGGCTGTTTGCAAAACCGGATTTAAAACCAGTGTGCCGGTTTTACCGGGAGAAGTATATTCAACAACCGGGTTGGGAATAACTGTTGTATTTGAACTTGTAGCAGTAATAGTAATGGGATTTGTTCCGGTGGTGCCATCGGTTACATTTCTGAATGCCACTTTCCGGGAAATTGTTCCCGATTCAAGCACAGTAAAATACTGGTCCCCGATATTGGTTATTTCTGGAGTACGAACCGCTACACTGCCAACCCGTATATCGTCGAACCAGATTTCCTTGTTGGGTGCTGAACCAAATTCCTGTGTTAATGGATTAAGCACAAAATGGAGGTTGCTGATGTTGGAAAGAACATCATCGGTCAAACCTGTAAAATCAAATGAATATTCCTGAAATTCACTGCCAGCAACCACTTCCTGAGCACCAACCACTAAAATGGTATTAAACTTTAACGGATAGTTGTCAATTTTCCCATTTTTAACTCCTATGGCTGCTGAAATATTAAAATCGATATTTGATTTGATTTTCAGCGTCACAAACGGAAATTCTTTAATATTAATTGTAGTAAAGCTTACTCCAAATCCTGCCCAAACATTGTCTTTTACCGGATTGATTTTTAGCATCTGGTTTTCGGCTTTTAATATATAACTACCGGAATACCAGTCTGTGAGCTGGTTGTCTGAAAAATCTTCCTGGTACTGCCCAAAGATGTTTGACACAATGCCAACAATGATAGCAAGCAATAATGAAAACCTGCGTAAAACTGCCAGGTTCATTGTTTTATCTGATAAGTCTGTTTTTAAGTACATTGGTTTTATTTGATTATAGTTGTTTTCTTCTATTAAAAAGTTATTTAGTAAATCCTGTCTCAATATCAGCAATTCTGATTTAATACTGTGCTTTTATTTTTTATGATTGCATTGCTGTGTCTTTAGAAGATACAAAAGGTTAAAGAGTTAATATTTCAATTAAATCGCAATCCAGGGGATAATTTGTGTAATAACAAGCATTATAATTTCTACGCTTTTCATATTTATAGCCATTAAATAGGTTAAAAATTTGACATTCAGGTAAATGTATATTCATTATAC
>CAZXVT010000123.1:0-13758 GCA_964644015.1 uncultured Maribellus sp. | reverse complement strand
CTGCTTCAGCAGCTGAGATGATTGGCATGAACGGTTTTGCTGAAGGAAACCCGGTTGAAGTGAAAGTCTGGAGCTACGAAACAAACGAAGTAAAAAGCCTGAGTCTTACAGAAACCGAAGGAACACTCGCCTTTAACAAGTTTGCAAGTGTATTCGTTCAGGTGAATGCAAACCAGGTTACCGGTGTTACAACCGACATTAATAGCATGGAGATCAAAATTTATCCAAACCCGGTTACTGAAAGGGTGAACATTGCTTTTACTGCAATGCCCGAACCCGGAATAAAAATCTCGTTACTGGATATCAACGGCAGGGAACTTGAAAGCCGCAACGCTGAATCGATGAACGAAACCTTTGACGTTCAGCATCTACCCGCTGGAATTTATATGATTAAAACTGAGTTGAATAATAGCTTTAAAACCCAAAAAATAATCAAGAAATAAATGATTGCTCCCTATTAGTAAATTGGCTGTATTTCAGCAAAAATAATTCTAGCGTTCAAAATCTGATTGTGAAAATAACAGAGGTTATTTTCTAACCAATCAAAAAGGCTGCCTAATTGTCGGGCAGCCTTCCTTTTTCATATTATCCGATTTTATAATGATCTTCCAGAATCTTACTGAATAGTTTTCCAGGTAGTATTTTTTTGATGAAAACAGCCAGTTTTTGTTCAAATGAGGCAATAACATACCGCTGCTGTGGATTCTTGCAATTTACAATTTTGACCATTTCCCGGGCCAGTATCTCCGGATTCCAGCCGTTGTTTTCGTCGTGTTCAATTACAGAAAGTGTCTTATCAAATTGATTTTTATACGCACTTTTATCGCTGTCTGGCGACAGGTAATTTTTCCGGTTAGCGGTATTATTGGTATTGAAATCGCCGGGATTGATAATGATGACATTAATTCCGAATTGTTTTACCTCCATTCTCAGTGCTTCGCTGAATCCTTCAACAGCAAACTTGGTTGCTGAATAATACCCCTGAAACGGTAGTCCCATCAAACCCCCGATGGATCCGATGTTGATAATTGTGCCAATGCCCTGATTTCTCATTGTTGGCAATACTTTTCTTGTAAGTTCTGCCAATCCGAAAAAATTGGTTTCAAACTGTTTCCTGATAAATTCCTCCGGCAGCGTTTCTATGGGGCCACCGGTATGCATTCCGGCATTGTTGATCAAAACATCAATTCTTCCTTCGTTTTCCAGAATGGTATCAACGGCGCTATTTATCGATGATTTGTCTAATAAATCAAGGTGAACTATTTTAATTGAAGGATCATTATTCTGATTATTATTTCTTACCGATCCATAAACGATATGACCCTGTTTTGCAAGCAATGAAGCCGTATGTTTACCAAAACCGGTTGATACTCCGGTTATCAGTATTACTTTTTTAAAGGCCATCATCAATATTTTTTTCTGATTACAGAGAATGCACCAGCTCTCTGTTCAATATTCCCAGTTTTCTGGCTGCTTTGGTAATTTTTTCGATGGAAATATCCACCTGCTCTTTTGTGTGAGTTGCCATCAGCGAATACCTGATCAAAGAATCTTCTTTGGGTACGGCCGGAGAAACAACCGGATTGATAAATATTCCGTCGGCAATTAAAATCTGTGTAAGTTTCAGCGCTTTTATATCATCGCCGATAAAAAGCGGAATAATCGGACTTTCAGATTTCCCGGTATTGAAACCCTGTGCTTTAAAACCATTCAATGCATAGTTGGTAATTTCCCACAGATTTGCAATTCTTTCCGGTTCATTTTCCATTACCTCAATAGCCGCCATTACTGTGGCCACCGAAGCCGGTGTCATACTGGCGCTGAAAATCAGCGAACGTGAATTATGCTTTATAAAATTAATGACTTCCTTGTCGGCTGCAATAAAACCCCCAAGCGATGCAAACGATTTGGAGAAAGTTCCCATAATCAGATCAACTTCATTTGTCAGTCCGAAATGAGATGCAGTCCCTGATCCGTTTTTTCCCAAAACACCCAGCGAGTGTGCATCATCCACCATAATACTTGCATCGTATTTTCTGGCCAGTTCAACCACTTCAGGCAGTTTCACTATATCACCTTCCATCGAGAAAATGCCATCCACCACAATCAGTTTTACAGAATCAGGCTCACACTTTTTCAACTTATTTTCAAGCGAATGCATATCGTTGTGGGCAAACTTCATCACTTTTGAAAACGAAAGCCGGCTGCCTTCAATTAAGGATGCATGATCGAGTTCATCCAATAAAATATAGTCCTTGCGCCCGGTTAGCGCCGACACAACGCCCAGATTTACCTGGAAACCGGTACTGTAACAAAGCGCCTGGTCTTTCCCAACCAGTTCAGCCAGTTTTTCTTCAAGTTGAATATGTATATCAAGCGTGCCGTTTAAAAACCTCGAACCGGCGCAACCTGTACCATATTTTGCGATCGCTTTCTGCGCTGCTTCCTTTATATATGGATGATTTGTTAGTCCAAGATAACTGTTAGAACCAAACATCAATACCTTTTTACCATCCATTATTACCTCTGTATCCTGGTCAGATTCAATAGCCCTGAAATAGGGGTAAATACCTGCTGACATGGCTTTTTGGGGAGCATCATAATTCGCAAATCTGTCTTTTAACATTCCTGATTAATTAGGATTTTAAACTTTGGTTTCAAGGGCGTAAAATTAATAATATTGTAATACCCTGACATAAATCAGGATTAAATGAATTACAGACCAAGATAAGCACCTGATAATAAAACACATAAATAATTATTTCAGGAAAATTCCGGATTCACCCGGATAAAAGTTTTTAGGAATTAAATGCCATCAATTATGAACGAAAAAGATGTTTCCGTTATTAGAAATCAGATTTGTTCCCAGCCTTTCCGGTATGTGTGTCTGATCCATTCTTCTGACATTGCGAGCGCTGGTAAAGTCTGGTATTCTTTTTTGAATTTCGGGTCTCCGTTCTGAATTTCAAATTCATCTTTCGAAATCACCCTGATTTTATCATTTTGATTGATATTGGTAAATCTCATATTGGGCCCGTCCCACAAAAGTTTTCTTTCCAAGCCTTGCAATCTGACTGCCAGCACTCCCATTACAACGGTTTCATTCAAGGGAGCAGCATAATCAAAATTTGACGAAGCTTCAAGACGTGTTTCCTTACTTTCCTTGCATGCCCTGATCCAGTCCTGTTCGTGTCCGCCATCCATTGCATCCGGGATTCTTCTGATTGTTTTCTGTGGCTGCACGAAAGTTTCCATTAAAGAAGTTGGCAGCAAAGTCGGGTTTTGCGCGTAGGTTCCGCACATAATTTTTCCTTTTGTACCATAAAAAATACAGCCTCCGCTTTCATCTCCCATTTTTTCATCAAAATTCAGTTCGTCAGGTCGCGGCGGCATCAAACCGCCATCATACCAGTTAACAGTAACCGGGGGCATTGCAACTTTTGGTAAATTATCCCTGCGTGGAAATTCATACCTGATGAATTGCGCATTCGGAGCCGAATCAACATTAAATGGAGTCGAACTTGCTTCCACAGAAAGTGGATATTCCAGCATCAGTGCCTTAAACACCGGATCGATGATATGACAGCCCATGTCGCCTAAAGCACCGGTGCCAAAATCCCACCATCCACGCCAATTCCAGGGGTGATATACCGGGTTGTATTCCCTGAATCTTGCAGGCCCCACAAACAAATCCCAGTTCAGCGTTTTAGGAATCCGTTTACCATCTTTAGGTGCAGTAAGTCCCTGAGGCCAGATCGGCCGATTTGTCCAGGTATCTACATGGGTAACTTCTCCAATGGTACCGCTCCATATCCATTCACAAATCAGCCGGATTCCTTCGTCTGAATTTCCCTGGTTACCCATTTGTGTAGCCACACCATAACGCTGCGCCGTTTCTTTCAGAATTCTGGATTCGTAAACCGAATGCGTCAAAGGTTTCTGCAGAAAAACATGTTTCCCTTCACGCATGGCAATCAAAGCCGGCAGGGCGTGCGAATGGTCAGGCGTTGCAATCATCACCGCATCGATGTCTTTTTGCTGCTCAAACATGGTACGGTAGTCGGTGTATTTTTTGGCACTGGTCCACTTGTTAAAAGCATTTCTTCCGGCATAATCCCAGTCCACATCACACAAGGCAACAATGTTATTACCCTTCTCCATAAATTTCAGGTTGGTAAAGCCTTTTCCGCCAACACCAATTCCGGCAATATTCAGTTTATCACTTGGCGGAGTTTTTCCAAATCCGGCAATAACATTCGATGGAAGAATTGAAAATCCGGCTGCTGCCGCAGCTGTTGTTCCCAGGAATTTTCTGCGTGAAACCATTTGGCTTTTCTGATTTATTTCATGAAAAATTTCAGCCTGCAAAATAGAAAAAATATCAGGGTGAAAAAAAGGCTTCAGCTTTTTAAAGGAGTTTTAACTGTATTTAAGAAAATGACAAAAAACAAACGAGGGTGCTCTATGCAGAACACCCTCGTTTTCAATCAACCACTTCTGGTTATGCCGGCATATCAGGCAATTTCCAGGGTTCGCGGTAAGTATGTTTGATCAGTTCAGCAGCAAATGCTTTTGCCGGAACCGGATCAGTCCATGTTTTTTTGAATGACGGGTGACCATCGTGAATTTCAAATCCGTCTTTTACAACGGTTTTGATTTCTTCAGAATCCGACAGGTTAGTGAATTCCATTTTATCGCCATTCCAGTCAAGTACTTTATTCAGCGACTGTAAACGAACAGCCAGAACACCCATTACCACCATTTCGTTGAATGGTCCGGCTTCTGAGAAGTTCGATGCTGTTTCAACGCGGTTTTCCGGAGTTTCTTTACATGCGCGCACCCAATCCATTTCGTGTCCGCCGCCAGTTGCTTTATCAATTCTTCTGCGGAATTTCGGAGCTTCGGGAACACGGCCTGAAAGCAACCATGGGTTTACACCATAGCAACCACAAATCAGTTTGTCTTTTGTACCGTGGAAAATCACGCCACCGCCGCTGTCATTCGGGTTTTTGCCTGCCGGCCAGTTATCGGGCAACATCGGTTTAATACCACCGTCGTACCAGTAAACATCAACCTGAGGTAAAGCAGCACCTTTTTTGGCACCTTTCCAGGCACGTTTTGGTGCGCGGGCCGGGAATGTAAGTTTTACCGACTGCGAAACCGGGGCACAGTCATTCAGCAATAAGCTTGAGTTACCCTGAGCATGAATCGGGTAGCCCAATTCAAGACCAACAAATACAGGGTGCAGAATATGACAAGCCATATCGCCCAGTGCACCTGTTCCGTAATCCCACCAGCCACGCCAGTTCCATGGATGATACAATGAATTATATGGCTTCATTTTAGCAGGTCCTGTAAATAAATCCCAATCCAAAGTATCCGGAACCCAGTCACCTCTTTCAGGTGTGTTCAGTCCCTGTGGCCAGATCGGACGGTCGGTGAAAGCTTCAACTTTTGTCACTTCACCAATTTCGCCGTTTGCAAGCCATTCGGTGGTAAGGTTTACACCTTCGCCTGATGATCCCTGGTTACCCATTTGGGTTGCCACTTTATATTTGGCAGCCAGTTTGGTCAGCAAGCGCGATTCGTAAACCGAGTGGGTCAATGGTTTTTGCACATAAACATGTTTACCCATTGTAATGGCGGTAGCAGCAATAATTGCATGGGTATGGTCGGCTGTGGCTACAACCACTCCGTCGATACTTTTACCCAGTTCGTCATACATTTTACGCCAGTCTTTGTATTTTTTGGCATTCGGGTAACGATCAAACACGCCATTTCCGGCAGTGTATTTCCAGTCAACGTCACAAAGTCCGATAATGTTTTGTGATTCAAGGTTTTTCAGGTTAGCAAAACCCATACCGCCAACACCCACGCCGACGATGTTAAGTTTGTCACTTGGTGCAACATGCCCCAATCCGGCAACTGCATGGCTCGGAACTATTGTAATTCCGGCTGCTGCCACCGCTGTTGTTCCCAGAAAAGCCCTCCTGGAAAACAGATTTTTTTCTGAATTTTTCTCCATAATGATTAAAAGCTTTAATTGAATAGGTATCTTTTTAAAGTGTTATTTTTTAAAGTTGCTAAATATAGTGATATTCGGAGTACTCACAAACGATGCCTGTTTGTTTTTAAACCCGAAACCCGAATATCTTTTTTTATTTTACGCCTTGCTCAACAACAGTAAAAATGAGCAGTCTGTAATTCAGAATTTTACCCACGCAAAATAGGTTTTGTCTATTCTGCTTCAAGAAAATCAATTTTTCCAGTGGTGCTATTAAACATATATTTGCCGTTGAAAACAATTTCAATTAAAGTATTACACAAATCGTTATAAAAAAACAGAGTTATGTTAGGAGTAGGAAAAAAATTCCCTGATTTTAAAAAGAAAGCAGTGGTTTCACTGGAACCCGGCAAAGAGTTTGAAACGCTGACCCGTTCAGAAGTATTAAACGGAAAATGGACCGTGTTTTTCTGGTGGCCACTCGACTTTACCTTTGTGTGCCCTACCGAAATCACCTCGTTTAACAATCATTTCGATGAGTTTGTAAAACGTGATGCCAACCTGATCGGGGCGTCAATTGACTCGGAGTTTGTGCACCTTGCCTGGAGAAATGCCGACCCGAATCTCAAAAAACTGAAATTCCCGATGTTGGCCGACACTTCAAAATCGCTGGCAAAAGACCTCGGAATCCTTGAAAAAGAAAATAAAATCGCTTATCGCGCCACCTATATTATCGATCCGAATGGCGTTATTCAGCATGTTTCGGTGAACGGGCTGAACGTAGGCAGAAATGTTGCTGAAACAATCCGGTTACTTGATGCGTTTCAGAATGGTGGGCTTGTGCCTTGCGACTGGCAACCTGGCCAGGCAACTATTCAGGTAAACTAAAAAAATTATAATTATGACAGTAAGAAAAGTAAAATCGGTTTGGAACGGAACCCTGAAAGAGGGAAAAGGAACTATGAGTATTACGGGATACAGTGGCCCGTTTACGTTTGCGACCCGTTTTGAAAATGCACCGGGGACCAATCCTGAAGAATTGGTTGGCGCTGCACAATCAGGATGTTATTCCATGTTTTTGTCGGCACTGATTTCCGGCGAGGGACTCAATCCTGAAAGCATTGAAACAGAAGCTGCGGTTACTTTGGGACAGTTAGACGGAGGACCGGCAATTACCAATATTAAACTTTCAACAGTTGTAAAATGTGCCGGGCTTTCGCAGGAAAAATTTGCAGAACTTGCTGAAGCAGCCAAGGTAAAATGCCCGATTTCGAGGTTGTATGCCGGTGGTACAGCAACGATTGAACTGGATGCAAAACTGGTTTAATGCCGGAGATAAAAAATAAGGGAAAAAGAAAAGGAGCTGTGAGGCTCCTTTTTTGCTTTTACTGATTCAAATATTAACTCAGCTTCAATATCTTCAGCACCTCATCTTTTCTTCTGCGCGAAACCGCTACTGTGTCGCCATTCGAAAGCTGAAGGATTCCGCCATCCGTTTTTTCATAGGCAACAACATGTTTCAGGTTTACCAAATGTGTTTTATGAACCCTGAAAAACGAATATTCCTGAAGCAAGTCTTCAAATTCGACCAGCGTTTTTGCCACCAGCAAATGTTTGTTTCCCTCGAAATAAATGTGCGAATAGTTTCCCTCACCCTGGCAACGGATGATTTTATGCACTTCAACAAATTCGATGCGTTCACCGGTGGGCAACCCTATGCGTGGGTTTTGGGGCTGACTGATGTTGTAAACCAGTTGTTTCATCCGCTGGTTTTCCTGTTTTTGATGAATGCGTTCTGCAACTTTACTTACTGCCGTTTGTAAATCGTTCAGGTTGATGGGTTTGAGAATATAATCGGCGGCAGAAAATCGGATGGCTTTGATGGCGTAATTGTCGTAAGCCGTAACAAAAATCACTTCGAAACGAAAATCCTTAAAATGCTCCAGCAGTTGAAAACCATTGGCTTTGGGCATTTCAATATCGAGAAAAACCAGGTCGGGATTGTGTTTCTGAATCTGTAAAACTGCGGTGTCAACAGAATCTGCTTCTCCCACCAAATCAACATCGGGGCAATATTGCCGCAAAATACCGGCGAGATTTTCGCGGCCATGTTTTTCGTCGTCAACGATGATGGATTTGATTTTCATACTTTACTTACTTCTGTAAATAATGGCCAATTTCTGTTTCTCCCACTCAAAAGACTTTGTTTTTAAAACCTCAATTTTAAAAGAATTGGAACTTATTTAGCTTTCAAAAACTCAATTAATCTTTTAGGATTCTGTCGGTTATCCCAAAAAGCAGTTATATAAATTATTGAATCAACTATTCTATAGAAAATACTGAAATGGCCAAGTGAAATTACTCTGGTATTTTTGTGTTCTGTTGGTTTTCCAATATTAGGATGCGTTTTCAGTGTCTCAATTCTTTGTTTTAAGCTTGAATTTAGTTTTTTAGCATACAAATTGCTTTTGTTCCTCTCATTCCAGTAATGAAAAATGAAATTCCGCTGTTGCAGCGCCGTTGAGGTCCATAAAACTTTCAGTACATCCATTGAGAGTCCTGTTTATCCAGTTCCGCTTCAGAGACAACATTTCCGGAGGCAATGTCTGCATCACTCATCATTAACATTTCCATTTGTTCCGGGTAAAGTTTTACAACTTCTTCTTTCTGCGTCGTTACAAAGATTTTTTCGATTGCTTCCAGAAATTTTTCATTTTGAACGGCCAGAATTCTGTCAATCAATCTGTTTTTAATGCTATCTAAAGTTGTCATAATATGCTCTTTTTCTTCACAGTAAAGTTAGGATAATTTTCATTTTAATGGAACCAAAAATCCCGGGAATCTATGCGCCAAACGGCAGAAACCCGCTTAGCACATAGTGTCTCTTGTTCAGACCTGTTTATTTGTTTACCTGCTCCAATAACAGTTTTTTGAGGGGTTCATTGTCAAGATGATTCAGGTGTGGATTGACTATCCTTCCTGTTTTATCAACCAATGCGTAATGCGGAATACCATAAATATTGAATTTCGAGGTGAGTAAATTCCAGTCGTCAGCCGAAACCTTAAAATGTTCGCCTTTAATATCGGGAATTGCTTTTTGGTAATCTTTATCGGGAGATGTGGGATTGGTGATGTAAACAAACACAATATCTTCTTTTGCCAGTTCCTCTTTCAACGGTTTAATCCGGGCAATTCCATCTTTACAGGGCGCACACCAGGTTGCCCAGAAATCGAGATAAACCACTTTGCCACGGTATTTTTTTATCATTCCATCGAAAAACTTTTCAGCTTCGGTTTTCGGAACATATTCCGCCGGCGTGTTTTTGACCGTCAATTCTGCTTTACATTCGTAATACGACGAAATAACCTGTTCTTTCAGGTAATCCGTTTTAACCGACGATTTTGCTTTTGTGAATTTCTCCTCGTTTAAGGTTTCCGGTTTTAATGATGCAAGGTAAGTCTGGGTGTTAACTATATCCATTGCCAGACCCTCTTCAAGGCCAAAAACGGTTTTCAGGTTGGTTTTGAAATTGTCAAGCATCACCTGGTTCGAAACCTGATTGTACACATCCTGATGTTTTTGCACAAAACTCCTCAAGGTTTGACCATAGGTTTTTGAAAAATTACGGTTAGCTTCATCATTGTAGTTTTCTTCAAGGTTGATTTTTATAAAATTAAGCATATCAGCCTCTTCTCCTGACAGTTTGATGCCATTTGTTTCAAGTTGTTTTCGAACCAATCCAATTGTGTAATAATATGCACTTTGTGGCCGTACAAAATCGGTAAACCGTATAATTGACAATAAATTGAAGTATTCGTTGCTCAAAAGAGCAGTTTTATCATTTACCGGAATATCTTTCAAAAAAGTATAATTTGAAATATTTGTCTCTGCCGGATTGAAAGAAAGCTGGTCTTCTTTCTTCAGCGTTTGATTCAATCGAAAAATGGCAAGTCTTCTGTACTGATTAAACTGAAAAGCATTATGAGCCAGCTTGAAATCAATATCCAGGTTTCTGATTTGCATCGCTTTTCCATCCACATTCTTTTCTTTTTGAATCTGTATCAGCGCTTTGCGTTCATTTTCAGCAACAGTTCTAATATAACTTAAATACTCTTCTTCAGTCATTTTCGCAATTCCTTCAATTAATTGGTTTTGACTTGTTTTAATATTACTGGTTGCCAAAAGTCCTGTATTTACTTCGGCGCTTTCGCCCATAAAAAGAGAAGGATTTTCAGCATTGCCGGTGTTTAACAGGTGAAACATCGTTTTGCCCGGTTCAAAAAATACACGTTCAGCAATTAAAGGCAAACTGACAGTTAACTCCTGCGGAAAATCGAGTGGAAATTCAACTTCAAAACTCCCGTTTTCCTCCAGTTTTATCAGATAGGTTTCCTGTTTATTAGTTAACCGGTTGCTGAACCTGATTGTCCCGGAATTTGTTCCAAGTCTTTTTGTAAATCCCTTCAAAAATCCCTTGTAAACTACAATTCCCGGGTTAAACAGGGATTCTTCAAATTTTTCAGAAACCGGATTATTGTTACGAACCATTTCATGGGAAAATTTCTTCGCAGAAGCAGGTGTATCACCAATCATACAATTCGTTTCATTTACCGGTTTCCCGTAAATTATTTTCTCCGCTTTTGCGCTTTTTACCTTTATTTTGTAAAAATCATTCTCCCTTTCAAACGATACATATTCCCAGGTCTTATTGTCAAAAATGGCGGTCTTTTCAAAAAAGCTGTAAGTCCAGTTTCCATTTTCTTCCGAAAACCAGTTGCCCGCAAAATCTTTGGGAATGATTGAATTGTACTTCTGTTCATTGATTTCAATATCATAAATTTTCCATGCCCCGGCATTGGGTTCCCCAAAGTCAATTTTACTTGTTTTGGGATCGATGGGTGGGAAGAAAAGTTTATATGTCAATCCATTTACCGGAACTGTAAACCAGCCTGTTGCATCAGGTTCTGGCGCTTCTTTTCCGGTCATAAATAAGGTATCAGATTTACCAACTACCTGAATATAACTTTTTGCACCTATTCCAACTTTTGTACCTCCAGGTTGAGTTAAATGAAATGACAAAGCAGTTGCTGTGTCGGTTATTTCAATCCTTGTAATATTTACTTTTGGTTCATTTCGTAAACCATACTTTGGATTTTCGATAACTTTTTGGCCGCTGACAATAATTGCCAGGCAAAGCAGGAAAATGGTTGCAAATTGTTTTTTCATGATTTCGGATTTTTGGTTTTTTTATTGAATCATCCCAAGTTGACAAATAAAATCGGATGGTGAAAGTGGAATTTATTAAACGGTGGGTTTGACTTATTAAACGGCAGTTTTTAATTAAAAATCAATACAAATATCTGCGATAATGCCTGTACTAAAATTTCGGGCTGAAAGCCCGTATTAATTCAGCCCAACGTAATCCCGATTTTTATCGGGAGACGCGTTGGGTTAATAAAAAAAACAGATTTACGCCCTGAAGGGGCATTTTAATATGGGTATAACTTGCCCCTTTCAGGGCGCTTTTCGATTCCTTTCATTGTTTACCCAAGGCGTCTCCGCCAAATGGGCGGATTTGCCATTGGGCTGAATTAATTTGCCGCTTCACGGCGTTTGGTTTCATATAAATTAACTGACATTCGTTAAAATTAATTTTCTTCCTGTATAAAAATCTCCACCCGTGTTCCCTCTTCCAAATCGATGGTTTCCAAACTGTATTTTTCGCCCTGTTTTTCCTGAAGGATTTCCAGCCGTTCCTGAATCAGTTTTGAGCCTTTTCCGTTTTTGGTTTTCGCAATTACTGCGGCAGCTTCGCGACCAATTCCGTTATCTTCAATACTGATAACAATTCCTTTATCTTCGCCTTGTTCTTTTCCTCTGCCTTTGCCTCCGCCTTCCCTTACCACTTCAATCTTCAAACGCCTGTTCTCCGGTTTATTTTGCAGCCCGTGAATGACCGCATTTTCAGCAAATGGCTGTAACAGCATCGGCGGTACTGTTGTGTTGTGGATATCAATCCCCTGTTCGACCCCAATGGAAAAATCAAAATCGAAACGCAGTTTTTCGAGATTGAGGTACTGTTCTGTCATTTCAAGTTCTTCGGCCAGCGAAACTTCTTCTTTTTCGGAGTTTTGCAGCACTTTCCTAATCAGGCCTGCAAAATCAGCCAAATACAAATGGGCCTCGCGGCCCTTGTTTTGCTGAACTAAGTTTTGCACCGAGTTGAGGCAGTTAAAAAGAAAATGGGGGTTCATCTGCGACCGGATTGCAGTCAGCTCCAGTTCGCGTAAACGCCGCTGTTGCTGCTCGCGCCTGAACCGCTGCCGAACCCGCCATTTCCATATTGCGAAAACTATTAATGTACCAAGAACTAAAATTCCCAACGCCCAAATAATCACTATTAACTGCGATTTATTGAGTTCCTTTTTTTGAGGAATGAGGCTATCCTGTGCGAGTTTTAATGCCTGCTTCGCATTTCGGGCATTGCCAATGAATTCACCCTGCTTGTTAAAAACCATGTGTACCTGTTGTGCCTGGAAAATGTCGCGAAAAGTAACAGAATCGTTTATGTACAAAAGATGCGTCATGGTTGGATTGGCCGATTTTGTGTATTCTTCCCACTGTTTGAAATTGCTGCCTTCAACCACCATTACAAAATTAATTGCAGGTGTTGCTTTTGCCATATCGTCGTATTCGTAACGGTCGTTTATCCAGTTTTGCGAGAAATAGAAAATGGTGGGCTTTTCCCCAAGGAAATCATTTATCGAAACTTTGTTTTGATTGATGTCCAGTAATTCAATTTCGGGAACAAATTTTCCGGTTTCCAGTTTTTGATGTTGCGATACAATTTGGTTAACTTTTTCTACCAACTCCAAATCGTTGCACCTTAACTTTATCAGGTCGAAATTTTTTAGTGCAAAGTCTGTCAGATAAATACGATTTGAATATTCTGAATAATAAGGCGATCTTCTTTCGAGAATTGACGATAAAGTAGCTGCAATTTCCCTGTAAAGCGGTGAGCCTGTTAACACGATACGCGCAAACTGCAAATCCATTTCAGGTTCCGACATAATATGATAGGTCCTTGGACCTAGGGAATATCTGTAATGAACCTTTTGAGCCATTGCAAAATGATACTTCCAGTAATAAGGAATGCACTGTCGAGAATGTAATCCATAATCATTGTAAAAGTCGTGGATATTAATTTTATCAATCTTCTCTTTCCATTTGCCATTATCCTGAAACATATCTTTCTGGTAATAATCAGGCATATCCTTACGGAATGAAATCCAGGCATGTTGAAATATCCCACCATAAAAATACATTCTGATCTCATTTGAAATAAATGTGAACGACCTTTCAGATAACCTGGATTGATATTCTGAAATAATATTCTCAGCATTTTCCATCGCACTGAATATAATTTCGATATCCCCATCTATACCTGTTCTTCCGTTTCCCATGTTTTTCATTAATGAAATCTCCCTGTCAAAAATCTCATTGCTCCAGCCTCCAACTCTTCCTTCACTTTCAAGTATCCTGATTTTTCTTCTTAATTCCTGTAATAACTGTTGCTCTTCGATTCTGTTTCCGGAAAAAGTTGTATTCCAGGGCAATACTTTTCCGGTTGATTCAAAATGAATGGTATCCCCCGGTTCGGCATAAAAAACATACGTTCCTGGAGGATTATGTTTGTTGTTGTTTTCGTTTTCGATATAAAAAAATCCCGCGTGGAAATAATCAATACTGGTTG
>CAZXVT010000122.1:0-13774 GCA_964644015.1 uncultured Maribellus sp. | reverse complement strand
AATCTGAATCACGCAAAGCCGCGAAGCCGCAGAGAATTCATTAAATCGTTTTCCTGCGTCTAAGCGTCTTTGCGCGAGATTTTTTCCAGTTAAAGAATTCCTGCTTTAACCAATACCAAATCGATGATCAATCCCAGCAGGAATAACATGCCAAAACGTTTGTTGTAAACAAACGCCTGATGAACCAGGTAAAGCGGCCAGGTTTCGCCTAAAATGCCATCCGGTTTTTCTTTTGGTCGCGGTTGTGAGAATACCACGGCTGTGTACAAAAATTTAGGCAGAGCCAAAAGTACAATGGCTAATGAAATTCCGATAGAGCCGCTAAGAATCAGCCAGGCCACCAATGCATATTGAACCATCCAAAGCACAATTGTTGTATATCTCGAAACTTTTTCGCCCAGAATTACCGGGAGAGTATAAACCCGCTTTACTTTGTCAGCCTCCGATTTGTCAATGTGTTTTCCGAAAAGCACCGAGGTCGGTCCCAAAGCGTAAACAAGTCCGACGATAGCCACCGGCCAGCTCCATTGGCCACCCGTTGTAACAAAATACGAACCTCCCACCATCAGCGGGCCCCACACGACAATTACCGTAAACTCACCCAGCCCGATGTATTTCAGCGGCCAGGTGTAAAACAACAGGAAAAACAATCCGGCCAACATCAGGTAAAGTGTTCCTGGACCGGTCCGGGCAATCAGAAAAACACCACAAGCCAGTGCAATCAGCAAGGTAATACTGATAATCCGTATCATTCCCGCTGTGCTCAGCAACCCGTGCTCAACAGTTTGCGGTCCGTACAACGACCGGTAGTAATTTCCTTTGTCAACTCCTTTTCTTGAATCCACAAGGTCATTCAGCAGGTTGTTGGCAGCATGGGCAAATACCAGCCCGATTAATGCAGCCAAAAAATTGGCAAGGTTAAAATTTCCGGCAATTAATGCCATAAATCCTCCAATGGCAGCAGCAAGGGCTGTCATGATAAAAACTGCGGAACGTGTGGCAATCAGCCACTGGGAGACAATATCGAGATTCTGCCACTCCTCTTTTGTGATCCGCGGAATGGTGCGCAGGGCTTTTCCCCACATAGCAAAATTCAATTTTTTCATTTCAGATATTTTTATCCTAATTAAACTGAAATGAAAAAGGATTGTTCGCCGTTGTACTTAAAATACCGCGGAAATTGAGGATAATTTAAGATTAAGGAATTAGTAAACCTTGATTACCTGCCCGATCTGCAAAATCGATGCTTCTGAAAGGTTATTAAGTTTACAGAGTGTTTCGATGGATGTTTTGGCACGTTTTGCTATTTTGTAAAGTGAGTCGCCCGCCCTTACAATATAGTTTTGCGAAACAATAGCATGAACAGAAGAGGAGACGGAAGCCGCAGAAACAGATGTTGTTTTTGCCGGTTTTAACTCTTTGTGTAACGCTGCCAGATTTTCCGATTTTAAAACATGGTCGTGAATACATCTGTTTTCAAAATCAAATACAAGTTCCGGGTCATATGGTTTTCCCTGTTCTCTTATTTCGAAATGCAAATGACTTGTGGTAGCTCGTCCTGTTGCACCGGCCAAACCAATTGGTTCGCCAATTTTCACAGGTTCACCTGGTTTTACCAAACATTTTGTAAGGTGCGAATAATAGGTTTCAAGCGAATGGCCATGATCAATCACCACAAGGTTTCCATAACCATAATAATATTTGGCCATAGTTACCTGTCCATCGTAAGCCGCATAAATGGTGTCGCCTTTCATCTTTTTAATATCAGTACCAGTATGCATACGTCCCCTGCGCGGCCCGAATTTGCTGATAACATTTCCGGTAGTCGGCAACTGAAAACGCGAAAGCAGGTAACCTGCGGTAATAACGCCATTGGTAAAATATTCGGGTAATATTTCGGGTGAATAAATTTCAAATGAGTCGAGTTGGGAAGCAATAATCGGGATGTGATAGGAGTCAAAAACCAAAGAATCGGTATTCACATATTGGGCCGTTGAATGCCCGGCTATCAGCATCAGCGAGAATATTGTTAATAAAACAGTCCTAATCATCCAAACAAATTTAGTTTCTGAAAATAATAATCTTTTTCGAATGTCGGGAACAATTGTACTAAAATTCTGAATTAATTCAGTACACTTTTTTGGGGTTTTTGATGATAATAACATCTTATTTAAAAATCATTAACAAAATTTGCATTCACGTATAAATCTATATAACAATCACTTACATTATTTAAAATGAAATTTTGTTGATAAACAGGAGTTTGAAAAAGAATTCACAAAAGTTGTTTTTCAGTTTTTAGAACCGGTGAAATTTAAAGACTGAAATGATTCGATTGAGATTAAAAATCTCGATTCAAGTAGAATTCAATCCTGAAACCGACACTCAGAATCATCCGCTTTTGTTAATTTGCAGCCCGAAACTTTATCTGATAAAATGACAACAAATCGCAGCATTTTTTCGACTTTCCCGGGAGCTGATGAAATAATTCTTCAATACAATAAAATTAAAGATAAATCTGATCCCGAAATCAACGGCCACATTCATACACCCCATTCTTTCAGTGCTTTCGAAAGCATTGAACAGGCTTTTCAACTGGCAAAAGCTGAAGGTGTTTCGGTGCTGGGTATCAACGATTTTTACACCACCGATGGTTATGATGAGTTTGCCACACTGGCATTGAAACACAGAATTTTCCCGCTTTTCAATATTGAATTTATGGCGTTACAAAGCCATTTGCAGGAAGCAGGTGTACGTGTAAACGACCCCAGCAATCCGGGACGCACTTATTTCAGCGGAAAAGGATTGCGGCAACCGGCCAACATGAGCGAGGCTTCGTTTGAAAAAATCAGGAATCTTCAGATTGAAAGCAATCGGCAGACCTACGAAATGGTGGAAAAACTGAATGCTTTTATGGCTGAAATTCGGGTTGGTATCATTTTCGATGCGAAAATTCTTCATCAGCGGCTGGCAAAAAATCTGTTCCGCGAACGCCATATTGCACAGGCTGTTCGCATTGGTGTTTTCAGTTTTTATGAAGAGGACGCAGACCGGAAACGGATTCTGCAAAAGTTTTTTTCGGGCAAAGAAGTAAAATCACCACTCGACAATTTTGCGGCACTTGAAAACGAAATCCGCGGAAATCTATTGAAGGCGGGCGGTGCAGCATTTGTTCCCGAAGACTCGAAAGCTTTTCTTTCGCTCGATGAAGTGATTGAATTGATTGTTGATGCCGGCGGAATCCCCTGCTACCCGGTGCTTCTGGACGACCCGAAAGGTGTTTGCACCGATTATGAAGCCGACAAGGAAAAGCTGTTACAAGAGCTCGTAAAAAACGATGTGTATTCCATCGAACTGATTCCGGGCCGGAACGACTTCCACATTCTGAAAGATTTTGTCACGTATTTTCACCGGAACGGGTTTGTCATCACCTTTGGTTCGGAACACAACACGCCCCAGCTCGACCCGATGAAAATTACCTGTCGCGGAGGTGTTGAACTCGATGAGGAACTGAAACAGATTTGCTACGAAGGAACAGCGGTGATTGCAGCACACCAGTATTTGGTTGCTAATGGAAAAGAAGGCTATTTGAAAGGCAGAAAGGCAAAGATTGCAGAGAAGGATTATTTTGTCGAATTAGGAAAAGCAGTGATTAATAATTTCTTGAAACCATAAAACTAATGTGCTCTATGTGCCTATGTGGTTGACTTTTAAATACCACTTAGGCACATAGAGCACATAGAAACCACATAAATAATGAAACCGGAAATACAGGAATTGGTAGATGTTTCGCGCTTTTACGGGCAGAAAAAAGAGTTTGTAATTGCCGGCGGTGGCAACACTTCGTACAAAGACGAAACCCATTTGTGGATAAAAGCCAGCGGCATCAACCTGGGCAACATCACCGAAAACGGGTTTTGTGTGCTCGACCGTCAAAAGCTGAACGACATTCCAAAACAGCAGTTTTCAGATGATTCGGCCACCCGCGAAGAACAGGTAAAAAATGCGCTACTGAATGCCCGTGTGAATCCCGAATCGGGTTTGCGGCCATCAGTGGAGACTTCGCTGCACAACCTTTTCAGCTACAGTTTTGTGGTGCACACGCACATGACGCTGGTTAACGGACTGATGTGCAGTAAACAGGCCGAAGAAAAAACACTGGAATTGTTTGGCGAAAAAGTGTTGTATGTTCCCTATTCCGATCCGGGATTTGTGTTGTTTACACTCATTGCGGAAAGAATCAGATTTTACAATGAAAAGTTTGGCCGCGACCCGCAAATCGTGCTCATTCAAAACCACGGAATTTTTGTGGCTGCCAACTCCATCGACGAAATAAAGGGAATTTATGCCGGTGTTGAATCCAAATTGAAATCAGCATTTCCGGTTTTCCCGGTAAATGAAGAATTGCCAGCTGGTGAAATCATTCCGAAGGTTTTGCCCGCCATCCGCATTTTGCTTTCAGGAGAAAAATTGAAAGTGGCGGCTGCTGTCAACAGCACGACCATTGCAGCAAATACAGGCAGCGTGGAACAGTTCAGCCAATCGCTGGTACTGCCTTTTAATCCCGACCAGATGGTTTATGCGTTGTCGGAATACCTGTTCCTTGAAAATACAGGTTCGGCGGACGAACTGATTGCGGAAGCGCAACAAAAAATCGCTGAATTCGTGAACCGGCGCGGTGTGTCACCCAAAATTCTTTTTGTTAAGAATGAAGGGGCGATTGTGGCCGAAGATTCAGCCGTGGCGGTGGAATACCTCAAAGACATGGTCAACGATTTTTGTCAAATCAGCCTGTTTACCCATAATTTTGGTGGTCCGCACCCGATGACTGCTGAACAGGTGGCTTTTATTGAAAGTTGGGAAGTGGAAAACTACCGTAAAAAAGTATCGCTGGGAGGGAAACCACAGGGCCGGCTCGAAAACAAAATTGTGGTGGTTACCGGCGCTGCGCAGGGTTTTGGTGCCGGAATTGCTGAACTGTTGCACAAGGAAGGCGCCAATATTGTGGTGGCCGACCTCAACGAGGAAAAAGGAAAAGAATTTGCAGCCAGGCTCAATGCAAAAGGTACGAAAAACAAAGCGCTTTTTATTAAAGTAAACGTGGGTGAAGCGGTTTCGGTGGAAAACCTTGTAAACGAAACCGTGCTGAACTTTGGCGGACTGGATGTGATGATTTCCAATGCCGGAATTCTGCGTGCAGGTAGTCTCGACGAAATGGACCAGTCCACATTCGAACTGATGACAAAGGTGAACTACACCGGCTATTTTCTGTGTGCCAAATATGCACAGAAAGTAATGAAGCTACAGCAAAAATACCGCAGCGGACTTTACATGGACATTATCCAAATCAATTCAAAATCGGGTTTGAAAGGCAGTAACAAAAACTTTGCTTACGCCGGTGGAAAATTTGGCGGCATCGGGTTAACACAGTCGTTTGCACTCGAACTGATGCCATTCAATATAAAAGTAAACAGCATTTGTCCGGGCAATTTTTTTGACGGACCGCTTTGGAGCGACCCTGAAAACGGTTTGTTTGTGCAATACCTGAAAGCTGGAAAAGTTCCGGGTGCCAAAACCATTGCCGATGTGAAAGCGTTTTACGAAGCACAGGTTCCTGCTGGCCGCGGCTGTACTGCCGGCGATGTGGCTAAAGCCATTTTATATGTCATAGAGCAGGAATACGAAACCGGCCAGGCAGTTCCCGTAACTGGCGGACAGGAAATGTTGAGATAGCTGCTGGCCACTGGCGGCTGGCTTCTTGCTACTGGCAATTTGCATAAATAAGACAAGTATTGTAACAATAAATAAATTAACGGCTGAATGCCAAACGCCAGTAGCAGGCGGCTAGCGGGATGAAGCCAAAAGCAAGTAATCATGTCTTACAAAAATCTCGAAATATGGCAGTTAGCAAGGGAAATTGCCCTTGAAGTTCATAAAATGACATTGGAAGACTTGCCAAAATTCGAAATGTTTGAGACGGGGCAACAAATCAGAAGATCGTCGAAAAGTTGCAGGTCAACCATTGTTGAGGGGTATGGAAGAAAGCGTTATCAGAATGAATATTTCAAATTTCTTATTTATTCATTGGGTTCAAACGACGAAACAATTGATCATCTGGAAGAACTTTGGGAAACCGGGTCGATGAAAAACAAGGAGAGATACGAATTGATTCATTCGAAATGCGAGATATTAGGAAAGAAACTAACCAATTTTATTAAGAACTTTGAAAGATAGAACTAGCTACTTGCAGCTAGCTTCTGGCCAGTAGCCAGAGGCCAGTAACCAGCAGCAAAATAGAAATAATAACTATAATTTAAGCAGCGACCAGCCAGAGGCCAGAAGCCAGAAGCCAGCCGCCAAAAGCAAGAATATGAAGACAAAAGCAATCAGGTTATACGGCAAAGAATATTTGCGGCTGGAGGAGTTTGAACTTCCGGCGATAAAAGAGGATGAAATATTGGCAAGCGTTGTCAGCGACAGTATTTGCATGTCGAGTTACAAGGCGGCTCACCAGGGAACCGACCACAAACGTATTCCCAACGATGTGGCTGAAAACCCCATCATCATCGGGCACGAGTTTTCGGGCGAAATCATTGAAGTGGGCGCCAAATGGCAGCAAAAGTTCAAACCCGGACAGAAATATTCGATTCAACCCGCCATTTATTACGAAAACGGGCCGGTCGGAATTTTGAGCGCTCCGGGCTATTCATACCAAAACATTGGCGGCGATGCCACTTATGTGATTATTCCGAAAGATGTGCTGGAGCAGGATTGTCTGCTGGCTTACGATGGTCCTGGCTTTTACCCGGCGTCGCTGGCTGAACCGCTGAGTTGCGTGATTGGCGCCATGCACGCCAACTACCACACCAAACCGGGGTCGTACATTCACCAGATGGAAATTGTACAGGGTGGAAAAATGGCGATTCTGGCAGGAGTTGGCCCGATGGGACTGGCCGCCATCAATTATGTGGTCAGCCGCGAAGACAGAAAACCGTCGCTTTTGGTGGTGACTGATATTGCGCAGGACCGCCTCGACCGTGCTGCCGAAATCTTTCCGGTGGCGTGGGCAAAAGAAAAAGGAATTGAATTGATTTACCTGAATACAGGCAACATTGAAAATCCAGTAGCTAAATTGAAAGAAGTTGCCGGCGGTGGTTACGACGATGTGTTTGTTTTTGCCCCGGTAACTCCGGTGGTGGAACAGGGCGATGCGATTCTGGCACACGATGGTTGTCTCAACTTTTTTGCCGGCCCTTCGAATCCTGAATTCTCGGCAAAACTGAATTTTTACAATGTGCATTATGCTTACACACACATCGTTGGCACCTCAGGTGGAAACAACGACGATATGGTGGAAGCGCTTGATATTATGAGCAAAGGACTTGACCCGGCCGGATTGGTAACCCACATTGGCGGACTGAATGCAGTGATTGAAACCACGCTCAACCTGCCCAATATTCCGGGAGGAAAGAAGCTGATTTACACGCACAAAAACCTTCCGCTCACTGCCATTGCCGATTTTGCAGAACTCGGCAAAACCGATAGTTTTTATGCTGAACTGGCAAATTTAGTGGCTAAAACAAAAGGCTTGTGGAACGTGGAAGCCGAGGAATATCTTCTGAAAAATGCACCGGAGATTTAAAAAGTGCGGGCTTTTCTTCTGAATAGTATTGAATTTAAACGCTAAGAACGCTATGGAAACGCTGAGAACGCAAAGGTTTAATTTGAATTTGCGTTGCGTCCTTTGCGTTTTTCCTTTGTATCCTTTGCGTTAAAAATATCATCCTAATTTAATTTTTATACGATAAACAAAATCAAAACCAACAGTCGCTAAAACAATGATACCCTTTGAAGAAGAACTCGAAATCGCTTTGAAAGCTGCCCGTGCCGGTGCCCGGGTTGTTCTCGAAAACTTCGGAAAATCAAAAGATTCGCGGGTGAAAGGCGATTCAAAAGGGTTGGTGACTGCTACCGATTTGGATTCGGAAAAAGTCATTCTTGAAATTCTGAAATCGGAATCAAACTTCCCTGTTTTAAGCGAAGAATGCGGAGGAATGCAATCGTTCGACCAACCGGTTTGGGTGGTTGACCCGCTCGATGGCACCAACAATTTTGCACGGTCGCTGCCATTTTTTGCCGTTTCGGTGGGACTGATGGATGGAAACGAATCGCTGGTTGGGGTAATCATCGATGTGGTTGGTCAGAAAGAATATTACGCTATAAAAGGTGGCGGTGCATTTTGTAATGGCGAAAAGATAATTCAGCCCGTTTTCGATGCAAACTACATTCCCATGCTTTTTCTGAATCATGGTTATGCAGAAACCGACAGAGCCAAATTCAAAAACCTGGCTGAATTGCTGGCTTCAGATTACAATATCCTGAAACTTGGAACCACTGCACTGGAGCTGTGTTACATCGCTTCGGGAGCGGTTGACGGGTTTATCTGCTCGGGCGATGAACTTTGGGATTTTGCCGCCGGAATTGTAATTGCACAGGAAGCCGGTTGTGTATTCACTGACTGGCAGGGAAATCCGTGGGATGGGACTCATTCGCATTTACTGTTTGCGAGGCCCGAAATTCATCAAATCATTGTACCACAAATCAAACATTTACAATAACTCCGCCCGGTTGTTCGTCTGTTTGTCAAATTGTAAAAAAGTCCGTTTTTATGAATTGATAGAAAAAGCGGTAAATGCTGAATTTTAAATCGCAATAACTTTCTATTTTTGAAAATCAAAAAACTACAACTATGAAAAAACTAACCTATTTGGCAGCATTTCTGCTTTTTGTAACAACATCGTGCGAAGATTTGGGTATTGGTGGTGGTAACGACTCAACATTGAAAGGTAAAACCGATATCCCGATCAATACTGTTGGTAATGAGTTCTCTACCATTGGTTTTAGTGTAAATGGGACCTGGGTTGATTTTGATCCGAAAATGGTAATCACCAAAAGCGAAAATGGCGTGAACACCATAAAAATTACGGCCGATTTAAAAAGCAATCCAACCTTATCGAAACTAAACAACCTGATTCCAGCCAACCTGAAGGACGCTCAGGGGAAAGTGAATTTTGAATTGAAAGTAAAAGTGACTGACGAAGGCTGGCTCGATTATTCAAATACCGATCAGGAACCTTGTGTTTTGGTGAAATATGATGGAAAAGTTGGTGATAAATATAGTGTTACAACTTCCAGTGGCACAAAAATAGAAAGGGAAATCACTTATAAATCAACCAATGACGATTATGCGTATGGCTTCATGGATATCAAGGTCATAAAAGTTGAACAGGAAACTTCATTCCCTGGTATTCAAAAATATGTGATGTATTTCAACCACAAATTTGGTTTTGTAGGCTTCGAAGTTATTGCTGAAGATGGAACGACATTAAACACGCGCATTACTCCCGACAATTACTAAATTTCACATAACCTGATTTCTAGAAAAGAAAGCAATTCATGAAACATGTGGTTAGTGTTAGCCTGGGTTCAGTTGCAAGAAACAAAACCATCATTGTTCAGATTGCCGGCGAAGAAATTATAATTGAGCGGATTGGAACTGGTGGCGATATTAAAAAAGCGGCCGGTATTATTCAGGAATACGATGGAAAGGTTGACGCGTTTGGGTTGGGTGGCTGCGACCTGGGAATGACAGTTAACGGTAAATATTATCCGCTTCATTCTGTAAAGAATATCGCTGATTTTGCACAGAAAACACCGCTGACTGATGGTGGCGGGCTGAAAAACACACTCGAATCGAAAACTGCATTTTATCTCGAACAGCATCTGGGCGAACGCCTTCTGCAAAACGGAAAACATGTTTTGCTCGTGAATGCTGTCAGTCGCTGGGGCATGGCAAAATCGTTTATCGATGCCGGCTACACTAGTATTTACGGCGATTTTATGTTCAGCCTTGGCATCCCATTGCCCGTGCGTTCAGAAAAAGGAATTCTGCTGGCAGTTTCGTTGCTGTTGCCAATGGTAACCCGGATGCCTTTCCGCTGGATTTATCCGGTGGGTGAAGCCGAAGAAAAACAGGTCGAAAAATACGGGCGCTTTTATCATGAAGCATCGGTAATTGCAGGCGATTGCTTGTACATCAGGCAACATTTGCCCAAAAATATGAAAGGCAAAATTATCGTTACAAACACCACAACCGAAGAAGACATCAACGTTTTTACAAAATGCGGAGTAAGCTATATTGTAACAACAACACCGGTTTTTGATGGCCGCACTTTCGGAACCAATGTAATGGAAGCTGTTATTCACGCGCTTTCGGGGAAGAAAACACCACTCCCGGAAACCGAATTAACACAGTGGATTGAAAAACTAAAACTTGAACCTCAGATTCGACAACTCAATTAAATGTATACAGTAATTCTTGCCGGCGGAAAAATCAATCCCGGAAATGAGCTTTTTATTGAAAGCAACGGATTACCAAAATCAATGATCTCCGTTGCCGGAAAACCCATGATACAATGGGTTCTTGATGCAGCAAACCAGGCAAAATCTGTTGAGCGGATTATTATTGTTGGGCTTGATGACATCAGTAGTTTGAAGTCGGAAAAACCTGTTGCGCACTTCCCCGACCAGGGAGGCATCTTTGAGAACCTGGCTATCGCATCCGCCCTCATTTTGAAAGAAGTTCCCGGAACTGATTATTTTCTGAGTATTTCTGCCGACATACCGTTGATTACTGATGAAATTATTGAAGCGATAATTGCTGAAAATCAGGAGCCAGGATTCGATATATTTTACAATGTTGTGGAACAAAATGTAATGGAGGCGGCTTTCCCCAGTGTAAAACGCACTTACATGAAATTTAGTGATGGCCGGTTTTGTGGCGCCGATATGCACGTGATGAGTACAAAAACAATTCAAAAGCTCATTAATCTTGGTTTTGTGCAGTTCAGAAAACGTCCGTTTAAACTGATAAAGCTCGTTGGAATTGATAGTGTTCTCCGAATGCTCTTTTTCCCGCCAACCCTTGCAACAGCCGGAAAAGTGGTAAGCCGTCGCTGTGGAATTGCCGGATACCCGGTAGCTTGTAAATACCCCGAAATTGCGATGGATATCGACACCCTGCAACATCTCGAAATGGTGCACGAAAAGCTGCTCGAAAAAAATATGCATGGATAAACTGAAAGCAAACTCTGACAACGATGAAATTCAAACCAGTTTCAGTTACCGGTTTTTTAATGTTTTTCAGCACAGCGGCGACTCAATTTTTCTGTTTCCATTGTTTTTGATTTTGTTTTTGTTGAGTTCGGGACAAACAAAAGTTTTCGCCGGAATTGTTTTCCCCGGTATGTTTCTGACCGGTCTTGTGGTTTTTATCCTGAAACAGATTTTCAGAATAGAGCGGCCTGCCGGAACTTTCGGGAAAATGTACCGCAAATACGACAGGTTTTCGTTTCCATCCGGTCACGCCGCGCGCGTTTGGGTAATCGTGGTTATAATGGCTTTTTTTTACTGGCCACTTGCAGCAATACTTTCGGTTTGGGCGCTGCTGATTTCGTTTGGGAGACTGAAACTGAAACTGCATCACAAAACCGATGTTTTTGCAGGCGTGGCAATTGGTGCTTTACTTGGGATTTTCACGGTTTGGGTGAGTTCCCGGTTTGGTTTTTATTAGTTAATTCGGCAAATTCGTTTCAGAAAAATCATGTCAAATTTGAAAAAAGTAAGTGTAATCATTCCGGCATTTAACGAAGCGGCTACAATTGCTGAGATTGTAACCACAGCTTTTACTTCGGCTTTGGTCGATGAGGTGATTGTCGTTGACGATGGTTCAACGGATTCAACTGGCCTGCTGGCGTCTGGTTGCGGAGCTCAGGTTATTCGTTTGCCTGAAAACAAAGGAAAAGGAAATGCAATGGCGGTTGGATTGGCTGCTACATCGAACAGTGTTGTGCTTTTTCTTGATGCCGATTTGATGGGAATTAATCCGCAACATATTGACGATCTGGTTTTACCTGTTTTGAATAATGAAGTAAAAATGACGGTGGGCAAGTTTCATTCGGGTGAATTCTGGACCACACTATCGCAACACATCACACCGTTTCTTTCGGGACAACGGGCGTTGAGAAAAGAGGCAATCAATGGATTTAAAAATATGGAGCAACTTGGGTTTGGCGTAGAAACCGCGCTGACTCTATTTTTCAGGAAAAATAATCTGCCTATGAAAACAGTGCCGCTGTATAACCTCCACCACGTTGTGAAAGAACGTAAATTCGGGTTTTTCAGGGGATTTTACCTGCGAATGAAAATGTATTGGCAGATAATCAGGGTGTTTTTCTGAATCAATTATAAAATACAATCAGATTTAATCCGGCTGAATACAAATTAACTTTCATCAATCCATCGAGAAGCGGTGTAAAAGAGTATCTGAAAACAGGTTCAACCCGAATTTCAAAACGCTGGGAAAATTTGGTTTCGGCTCCAATTCCTGCCAACCCTGTCATGCTAATTTTTTTGTATTCATAATCATTTTCGAAAGTTTCCTGAATTTCAGAACCATCACTGAATTTCATGAAACTCTTGCTTTTGTCATCCATAAAGAAATCTGCTGAAACTCCTGCAGATACATACATTCTGATTTGCTTCTGAAGAAAGTAGTAGTTTAATTTCACAGGAACCACGAGATAATAAAAATGATTTTTGGTGACAGCCCTTTCCGGAATTGCGGGGTCATCTGGTTGATATAAACCATTATCCGGTGTTACGAAATCATCTTTGTTAACATCAAAATTATAGGTTTTGTCAGAAAACTGAATTCCCGATTCAAATTCAAATTTTTTATTGGCCAAATACCGAATAGAAAGACCGGTTGTAAATCCAAACGCCGGAACTTCCCAATCGTTTAACTGATTCACTGCAAAATCATGGTCAGGATTATTTGAATGCAAACTTCGGTAGGAATAATCCGGCGAAAAGTTAACACCAAATGAGAATTTTTTGGGTTTGGGTTCTTCTGTCTGACTTTTAACACTGAAAGAAAGAAACACGAAAAGAATCAAGGGAATAACTGATAATTTCATCTTGTTTTACAGATTGAGTTATTGATATGGTTTTTGTTAAACGTATTAACAAAGATAAAATTATCCTGCAGGAAAAATTATGTTTTATCTTTTCCCTTCCAGTTCCCGCAAATGTTCCATCTTTTTGCGTTCCAGGAATTCGCTGATTCCCTCGTCGTGTTCTTTTACCCGTTTATTGCCAAATTCATAGATTTTATGCACCAGCCCGTCCAGGAAATCGCGGTCGTGCGAAACAAGGATTAAAGTTCCGTCGAAATCCAGCAGCGCCTGTTTCAGAATGTCTTTCGTACGCAGGTCGAGGTGGTTGGTAGGTTCGTCGAGAATCAGCAGGTTCACGGGTTCGAGCAGCAATTTTATCATTGCCAGCCTTGTGCGTTCTCCACCCGAAAGCACACCCACGGGTTTGTCCCACTCTTCGCCGCCAAACATAAACGCGCCCAGAATATCCTTGATTTTTGTGCGGATGTCGCCTTTTGCCACATCGTCGATGGTTTGAAAAACAGTCAGTTTTTCATCCAGCAGCGAAGCTTCGTTTTGCGAAAAATAGCCAATCATGGCATTGTGGCCCAGGGTGAGTTTTCCGCCGTGTTCAATTTCGCCCATTATGGCTTTTACCATCGTTGTTTTTCCCTCGCCGTTTTTGCCCACAAAAGCCACCTTGTCGCCGCGGTGAATCGAGAAAGTGGCATCAGAAAAAATAAGTTTCCCGTCGTACGATTTCTCCACCTGGTCGGCAA
>CAZXVT010000121.1:0-13780 GCA_964644015.1 uncultured Maribellus sp. | reverse complement strand
GTTTTACAATTTATTTTATTAATCATGAAAAATTTAGTTGGTTTCTTCGTTGCAAGCGAGTCAAATAATAGTATTGAAACTTTAAATGCAAATGAATTGCTTAATATTCGTGGTGGTGCAGAACCTGTAAAACCAATTACAAGACCAAGAGATGAATATGATGATGAAAATTAACATCATTAAATTTGATTGTATACTTGGATAAAATGAATGAAATAAAGATTTTATATGACCAAGAGTTAGGTTTTATCAGAGGTGGTGCTGAACCAATAAAGCCTAGTACTCGTCCACGGGATGAATATGATGATGAAAATGCTCAATCATATTCATTATCAACGGCTTCTCAAAAGGATGAAGCTTTTGAATGGGTGGAATGGTTAAAAAATTGGTTAGGCAAAACTTAAATAAATTCGTAATTTTAGAAGCCAACAGCTAGAAAAATATTATGCAAGGGATTAAAGTATATTTAATCCCTTTTATTATTTAAGCCAATTCGCTTTCCTTCAAATAGTTCGTAGAAATTATACTGGCATTTTAACGAGCCATTGTAAAGTTCGGTTTTTTTCGATGGTCGTAATCCGATATTTTTCATTGCTTCAACAGAGGAGGATAAAATTAACGCCCTGTTTCCTGTAAACTGGTGTTTCAGACGTTCACCAATCATATTATACAAATCATTCAGATCCCTTTCTTTTAATCGTTCCCCGTAAGGTGGATTCATTATTATCGTGCTATTCTTTAACTCAACATTCAGATCACGAAAGTCGGATTTTTGAAACTTTATTTTGTTGAAAACCAGTGCTCTCCTTGCATTTGTTTGCGCATTCAAAAGTGCCGTTGCCGAAATATCGCTGGCATAGATAGAATGCTTAAATTCTTTTTTAACAAAATCTTTTGTGATGTTCTCAAAAAGTAACTGATCATAATCACGCCAATTCTCAAAAGCATAATTTTTTCTGAACCTGCCGGCCGGAATATTTTGTGCGATCATTGCTGCTTCAATTGGGAGCGTTCCCGAGCCGCACATCGGGTCTAAAAAGTCAGATTCGCCTTTCCACCCCGAAAGTAAAATCATTCCGGCAGCTAATACTTCGCTCAGTGGCGCTTCACCCTGGTGAATCCGGTATCCCCTTTTATGCAGCGATTCGCCTGAACTGTCAAGCGATATGGTACAATTGTTTTTGAATATATGAAGGTTGATGATAAAGTCAGGATTTTCGGTATCAACATCTGGTCGTTTCCCTGCATTTTCCCTGAAGAAATCGGCAATTGCATCTTTTAATCTGAGCGATGCAAACATAGAGTTTTTAAAATCGGGAGAGTTGACAACCGTGCTTTCAATTTTAAAAGTCTGGCTGATATCAAAATAATCGGTCCAGTTGATTTTTTTGCACTTCAAATAAAACTGATCGACATTTTTGAAACTGAAAAATTCGATTTCCTTCAGAATCTTTATGGCAGTGCGGAGAAAGTAATTTGATTTATAAATCATTTCAAGATTGCCTTCAAAAAAGACGGCTCTTTGTCCGGGAGCAATGTTTGAAGCGCCCAGATTTTTTAACTCTTCACACAGCACATTTTCGAGACCTGTGAAGGTTTTTGCAATAAGTTTAAAATTTTTCAAAACGTCAGATTTTATCAGATTCCACCACCGTGTGTGAAAGTTGTTTCTTTTGCTTTTGATTGTACCACTTTTGAATAAGGTGGCAAATCGGTTGTTACCCATACATTGCCGCCAACCATCGAGCCTTTCCCAATTGTGATTCTGCCTAAAATAGTTGCTCCTGCATAAATTACCACGTCATCTTCAACAATTGGATGCCTGGGAATTCCTTTTATGGGATTTCCGTTTTCATCGAGCGGAAAACTTTTTGCACCTAATGTTACGCCCTGGAAAATCTTCACATTATTCCCGATAATACTGGTTGAGCCAATTACCACGCCAGTCCCGTGATCAATCGTAAATTTCTGGCCTATCTGTGCACCCGGATGAATATCAATCCCGGTTTCACCATGTGCCATTTCACTGATAAAACGGGGAATGAGCGGTACTTCAAGTTTTAGCAATTCGTGGGCAACCCGGTAATTGGTAATCGCCCTGATAGCCGGATAACAAAAAATTACTTCACCATAGCTTTTGGCAGCCGGATCATTCAGAAAAGTTGCTTCAACATCGGCTACCAGTTTTTTTCTGATTTCAGGCAAAAAACTGATAAATTTTATGGCAAGCTGATTCGCTCTTTCTTTGTGTTTTTCAACTTTATCAACTGATTCGTCTTTACATTCAAAACAAAGTCCGGCAAGAATTTCTTCACTCAGAATTTCACAAAGTTCATCAACATATACACCCATGTAATATTGGGTGGTGTTTGTTCTTAATGAAGTATTTCCAAAGTATCCCGGAAAAAGTATTTCACGAACAAGGTCAATCACTTTACTGAGTTTTACAATTGACGGGAGCGGCTCACCCATTTTATGCTGATGACAAACCATCTGGTATGAAGCCGGGTCACTCAGGTCATTAACCGTTTTTTCCAATATATTTTCAAACTCTCTGGTTGTCATTGTTGTAATTTTTGCAAATCAAATATCTGAATTATATTCATATTTCTAACGTTGTTTTAGGCCTGAAATATGTTTTAAAGCCATCTCAAATCTTTCATTATTTGTACCGTTCACCACTTTGCAACTAAACGCAAATCTTTCAATATTCTCTTTATAAATGTTTTGAAGAATTAACCTGTTTTCTCCGCCATTTTCGCGCACAGGGTCGGCAATCCAGGGTAAATCTGTATCACACAACAGAAATAAATCGATTTTTGTTTTTATGATTTCATCTTCAATCCAGCCAGGCACTTTCCCAAAAACAACTTCAAACCAAACTTTTGTAACGATCAGCCAGGTATCGCAAAAAATATAAGGAAAATCAAGTTGTTTCAACTCGTTCATTCTTTTAACCTGCAATCCGGCAATCTGCTCAACATCGTTGTAATTGTATTTTCTATCCAGTTTTTCGATGTATTCCCTTGCAATTTCAGGAATAAACGGAACCTTGAAATGGTTGGCAAGCTGCTCTGTCAGGGTGCTTTTCCCGGTTGATTCAGCTCCGGTAATTACGATTATTTCAGGTGTTTTTTTCAATTTGAATATTTAAGTTTTTCCGCCATTCAAAATAACCCACAAATGCCATTATCGTGTAAACAGTAAACAAAATTGTGGTTGGCCACAGTCCTTTTTGCAAGTATAAAAATATGCATACGAAATCTGTAAGAATCCAGACTATCCAGTTCTCAAGCAGTTTTCGGGCAAGCATCCAGGTGGCAATTATGCTGGTTGAAGTTGTTAAAGCATCCAAAACAGGTACGTCAGAATCTGTCAAATTCTTCAGAATAAAATATAATGAAACAAATAAAATGATTTCAACAACCAAAATTTTAATCCAAAGACTTTTCCCGGTTAGCTTCACAAATGCAATATGATTTGAAGTTTCTATTTTCCGGCCTTTCTTCCAGTAATACCATCCATAAATACTGATGAAAGCATAATAAACCTGAAGTCCCATTGCTGCATAAAGCTGTGAGCTGAAAAAAATAGCGATGTAAAAAAAGGAACTCAGTAACCCAACCGGCCACGTAAGAATATTTTGCCTGATTGAAAAAACAATGTAAATCAGACCCAATACCGTTCCTGTGACTTCGGTAATATTAGCCGAAATCCATTCGAAAACAGAATGAATCATTGTTTTATGTGAGTAGTTACCAGAATTGAATTATAATCTTTCTGATTTCTGATTACTTCAAGCGCTTTTAAAATTTCTTTATCGTCTTTCAGATAAACTTTGTAAAAGGCATCCCGCTCATACAAGTCGCGTGCAAGAAGCGATTTCACTTCTCTTTTCATGTCGTTTCTCGAAAATTCAAGACTTTCTTCGTTTTTTTCAATTCCTTCTTTAACGCCGTTTTCCACGATTCCAGCAATTATATCATCAGAAACGCTGAATTTTGAATCGAAATCTTTAAACTGCGGATATTTCGATTTGATTTGCTCCCTGTTTTTATCGATATAATCAAGCGTGTAGTTGTAAATAATGTTATTCCGCCGCAACCGGTTAATATAGCCGTAATGGCTTGAAGTATCGATCGGAACAAATATATCAGGCATCACACCACCCCCGGCGAAAACAGTCCTTTTGTTAATTAAAGTATTGAATTTTAATGAGTCAGCAAACTGAATGCTGTCTGCATTAAACATTTCACCACTCGAAAGCCTGTGCTGGTAATCTTTTCGGTATTCATCCAATCCTTCATCGTAAGGTTTCTGTATGCATCTTCCACTTGGAGTATAATAATGCGCGGTTGTCAGCCTGACCATCGATCCGTCGGTGAGGTAAAATGGTTTCTGCACGAGACCTTTTCCAAAAGTTCTGCGGCCTATTATAATTCCACGGTCCCAATCCTGAACTGCACCTGCCACAATTTCGCTGGCCGAAGCTGAACCTTCATCAACGAGAATTACAAGTTTTCCTTTTTTGAATTCACCTATAGAACCGGCGTTATAGTCTTTCCGTGGCTCGTTAATGCCGCTGGTGTATACAACCAGTTGGTTGTTTTCAAGAAATTGTCCCGAAATTTCAACAGCGCTGTTCAGATACCCGCCACCGTTTCCGCGAAGATCAAGAATCAGGTTCTGAACCTTTTGCTTTTTCAGTTCTTTCATGGCGGTGGTAAATTCTTCGGTAGTTGTTGCCGAAAATTTGTTGAGTTTGATAAACCCGGTTGCTTCATCAAGCATGTAACCGGCATCAAGGCTGTTAATCGGAATTTTATCGCGGATGATTGTGAAATCGAGTAATCCGGGTTCATTTTTTCTCAAAACCTTTAAATTAACCTGAGTGCCTTTATTTCCGCGTAACATGTCAAAAACATCGCTGTTTTTCAAACCAATTCCGGCTATGTTTTTGTTATCAACCTCCACAATTCTGTCCCCGGCTCTCAAACCCACTTTTTCAGAAGGCCCGCCAGCTACTGTGGTTGTAACAAGCAAAGTGTCTTTAAAAATATTAAAAGTGATTCCGATTCCCTCAAAATTCCCGACAAGCGGTTCATTCATTTTTGCAACTTCATCTTTCGACATATAAACCGAGTGTGGATCAAGCTCGCTTAAAATATTGACAATCGCTTTTTCTGTAATCTGGTTAATATTCACCGAATCAACATAGTAGCCATCAATCAACCTGAGTAATCTGCCAAATTTTAATTGGTTTTGCTGAACTTCTTCCTGGGCAAAAACACCAATTGCCGATGCTGCCAGCAAAATAATTGTTGTGATGGCAGCCATCAATTCTTTTATTTTTAAGACCGGAAAACTTTTCATTTCGTTCTAAAATTAACAATTCAAAAATCTGCAACCTGCAATAAAATCTGACGAAAGATTAATTGCACGATTTGCAAACCATTATAACATTTATTCCCACTCAATGGTTGCCGGTGGTTTTGAGCTGATGTCGTAAACCACCCGATTAATACCTTTTACCTTGTTAATGATTTCGTTCGACATTTTTGCCAGAAAATCATAAGGCAGGTGAACCCAATCGGCTGTCATTCCGTCGGTTGAAGTTACAGCGCGCAAAGCAACCGTATTTTCGTAGGTTCTTTCGTCGCCCATCACACCAACCGACTGCACCGGCAATAATATTACGGCGGCTTGCCATACTTTGTTGTACAGGTCCCAGTTTTTTAATCCGTTAATAAAAATGGCGTCTGCTTCCTGGAGGATTCTTACTTTTTCGGGTGTTACATCGCCCAGAATCCTGATTCCAAGCCCCGGCCCGGGGAATGGGTGACGTCCGATCAACTCTTGTTTAATACCCAGTGTATTTCCCACCCGCCGAACTTCGTCTTTAAAAAGCAGGCGCAATGGTTCAACAATTTTTAGTTTCATTTTTTCAGGAAGACCGCCCACATTGTGGTGCGATTTGATAGTGGCTGAAGGCCCGTTTACCGAAACCGATTCAATAACATCGGGGTAAATTGTTCCTTGTGCCAGCCATTTTACATCCGTAATTTTGTGTGCTTCTTCGTCGAAAACTTCGATAAAATTGCGGCCGATTATTTTTCGTTTTTGTTCGGGGTCGGTAATTCCTTTCAGGTCGTCCCAGAATTTCTGACGGGCATCAACACCAATAACATTCAATCCCATGTCCTGGTAAGAATGCAAAACATCTTCGAATTCATTTTTCCGAAGCAATCCGTTATCGACAAAAATACAAGTGAGATTGCTGCCAATTGCCCTGTTCAGTAAAACACCAGCCACTGACGAATCAACTCCTCCTGAAAGTCCAAGCACCACTTTGTCATTTCCCAGTTTTTCCTTCAACTCATGAACGGTGGTTTCGACAAATGAAGCCGGAGTCCAATCCTGTTTACATTCACAAATATCCACCACAAAATTGCTGAGCAGTTGTTTACCCTCGGTTGTGTGATAAACTTCTGGATGAAACTGAATTCCCCAACTGGGTTCATCGTCTATTTTGAACGCTGCGAAATCTACATCTTCGGTGGAGGCCACCACTTTATAGTTTTTAGGAATTTTTACAATCGTATCTCCATGCGACATCCAAACCTGCGAGTGCTGGCTCATATTTTTAAACAGTTCGCAACTGTGGTCAATGTATCCGAGGTTGGCGCGGCCATATTCGCGGCTGTTTGACGGAGCCACTTCGCCACCGTAAAAATGCGCCAGGTATTGCGCTCCGTAACAAACTCCCAAAACCGGAAGTTTTCCCTTAATATCAGAAAGATCGGGTTTGGGAGCGTCGGCATCGCGCACCGAATACGGGCTGCCTGAAAGTACCACACCTTTTACTGATTCGTCGATAGCGGGGTGGTGGTTAAAAGGATGAATTTCGCAATAAACATTTAACTCCCTGATTTTTCGTCCGATTAACTGTGTGTATTGTGACCCGAAATCAAGGATGAGTATCTTTTCCTGCATGAAAATAAATTTTAATGGTGAACTGCTTATTTTACAGGCAAAAGTAAAAATATCACTTAAAATGCAGTTGATTTGTTTATTAAAATGCCTCCGATGTTAACAACAACAAAACGTAATGCAATATTATAATCACATCGATTTAAGCTGATTTCGGATTACGAGACTGTTTAGAAGCACTTTATTTTTTAATTTTGGCGTTTTAAATCGTTTGTAAATGAAATTTCTTCGATTTGTATTACTGAGTATTTTGGTGATTTCAGCAACTGTGGTTACAAATGCACAGGAGCTGAAAGATAATGAACTTGTTATTATTAACGGGCAGAAATACATCATTCACCAGGTAAAAACCGGTGAAACAATTTATTCTCTCTCCAGAAATTTCAGGGTTGAACCTGCCATGATTATGCGAAGCAACCCCGGAGTTGAAGAAGGTTTGAACATCGGTGACAGGTTGAAAATTCCATTTGACGGAAGTTTTAGCCTTTCTGAAATCAGTGGTTTTAAAAAGGGCGATCCGACTGGTTTTGAGCAATACACCATTGAATCAAACAGCGAAACTGCCTATTCTGTTTCGAGAAAATTTGGGGTAAATGTTGAAGAAATATATTCTTATAATCCTGAAGTACAAAAACTTAAAAAGGGATTGGTAATCCGGATTCCTGTCTGGGAATTCAGGGAAATCAGCGAAACGGCCAACAAAACCATTACAACAGAAAATTCAGACGGGAATAAAATTATTCACACGGTGGCTTCAGGAGAAACTTTATATGGCATTTGCCGGAAATACAATGTTTCAGAAAGCGATGTGCTTGCTTTGAATCCAGATGCCAGAAATCTGAAAGCCGGTGCAAAGATTCAAATTCCGTCGAAATCAGGCAAAGTTCAGACTGAAACAGTTACAGAACCGAAAGTAGAAATATCAAAGGGAATTATTCACAATGTTGAGCCCGGAGAGACCATTTTTGGAATCACCAAAAAGTATAACATTACCGAATCGGAACTGAAAGCGGCAAACCCGGGATTGGTGTCGCTTCAATCGGGGATGAAACTGAATATTCCTCAGAAGGCAAACGGTCAGAATGTTATTTCTCAGTCTGTTGAAAATGGTGATGAAACAAACAATGTTGAAAGAGAAGTTAAAACACGTACCGGAAATTGTACAAAACTTTCGGTTTCGGAAGCCGAAAAAAGAACCTATTCGGTTGCTTTGTTTCTTCCTTTGTTTCTGGATGCGAATGCTGACCTTCGAAATGGTTTAATTTCAGAGCCAGAAACATTGGATAGTCTTGAGTTGACAACATCTTTAGCTGATACTGTTATTGAATCTTCAGAACCTGCTATTCCGGTTAACCGATTTCATGGCAACAGCGAGAATTTTCTACAGTTTTATGAAGGTGTTATTGTAGCAGTCGATTCGATGCAAAAAGCCGGAATGAATGTAAAAATGAGTGTTTACGATACAAAAGACAGTCCTGAGAATGTCAGAAAACTGGTTAATTCAGGGGCGCTCAAAAATACTGACCTGATCATTGGGCCGGTTTATGAAAATGTACAGAAAGAAGTGGCTTCGTTTGCAGAAACAAACCAGATTCCAATGGTTTCGCCGTTTACACCCCGATCGTCAATTATCAGCAATAATCCGTATTTCTTTCAGGTTAACCCAACCCGTGAATATCTTGCGTCGGCAACGGTTGAAATGATCAGAAAAGAGTTTGCCGGAAAGAATTTTGTGGTGATTAAAACCGGTTCTTATGAAGGAACACCGGAAGGACAACTGGTAACAAGAATTCAGCAGGCGCTTGCGCAGCAGTCGCCCAAAAGCCGTTTCCAGGTGTACGATTTTAAAAGAGATCGCGCCCGCGGATTAAGAAATGTTTTAATTGCTGATTCTGAAAATGTTGTTTTTATCCCGACTGCCGATGAGGGGGAATTGAGTGTTGCCATTTCGAACCTGAATAACCTGGCCGACGAAATTCCGATTACACTTGTGGCGCAGGCAAACTTTCAGCAACGTTATCAAAGTATCGATGTTGCACATTTCCACAACCTGAAAATGCATTATATCAATCCTTATTGGGTTGATTATGGGAAGAATGAGACCATTTCCTATGTCAGAAAGTTCAGGTCAAATTTCGGTACTGAACCAAACAGTTATGGAATTCAGGGATTTGATGTGGCTTATTATTTTCTGAATGCATTGTTCTGGTATGGAAACAATTTTACACCCTGTGTTGGCGATCTGAATTTGAAACTTGTTCAGGGAAACTATCACTTTGAAAAGGTTTCTGCGGCAGGTGGCTACATGAACCAGGGAGTATCGGTGCTTCAATACAGCCGGAATTTTGAGGTTCAGCAAAAAGAAGTTTTGAAATAAATCATAGAAAAATAAAAGTAAAAGACCGTGCCGAAACACGGTCTTTTTTTGGCTCTGGTTATACAAACTCATTAAAGGTTTGTTTTATAATTGCCAATGCTTCATACATTTCAGCTTCGTTTATAATCAGCGGCGGAGTAAACCGGATAATATGCTCATGGGTAGGTTTGGCAATTAATCCGTTTTCTTTCAGCCGCAGACAAACATCCCAGGCTGTTTTTCCACCTTTTGGTTTTACAGCGATGGCATTTAAAAGCCCTTTTCCACGAACAATTTCGATCATTTCTGATTTTACGGCACTCATTTCGTTTCTGAAAATCTCGCCCATTTTTGTGGCATTTTCGGCTAACTTTTCATCCACAATCACATCGAGTGCGGCCATTGCAACCGAAGCAGCAATCGGGTTTCCGCCATAAGTACTGCCATGTTCGCCGGGTTTGATGGTCAGCATAATTTCGTCGTCGGCCAGAACGCACGAAACCGGGTAAACACCGCCTGAAAGCGCTTTGCCCAGAACAAGAATATCGGGGCGAACACCTTCGTGATCGCAGGCCAGCAATTTGCCGGTGCGGGCAAGTCCGGTCTGAACTTCGTCGGCCACAAATAAAACATTGTATTTTTTACACAATTCTGCTGCTTTTTTCAAATATCCTTCGTCGGGAATAAAAACACCGGCTTCAGCCTGAATGGGCTCCACCAGGAATCCGGCAACATTCGGTCTTGCAAGCGCTTCAGCCAATTTATCGATATCGTTAAACGGAATGTGAATAAATCCCGGAGTATAAGGACCGTAATGATTAAACGCATCCGGGTCTGATGACATGGAAACGATGGTGATGGTGCGCCCGTGGAAGTTTCCGTCGCAAACAATAATTTCGGCTTCGTTGGCCGGGATGCCTTTTACTTTGTAAGCCCATTTGCGGATGAGTTTCAGCGCGGTTTCATCGGCTTCGGCACCTGAATTCATGGGCAACATGCGGTCGTAACCAAAAAGTTTGGTCATGTATTCTTCCCAGTCGCCTAATTTGTTGTTGTAAAATGCTCTCGACGTGAGGGCCAGGGTTTGTGCCTGCTCAGTAAGGGCAGCAGTGATTTTGGGGTGACAGTGACCCTGGTTAACTGCCGAATAGGCCGATAAAAAATCGAAATATCGTTTGCCTTCAACGTCCCAGACATAAATTCCCTTGCCTTTTGAAAGTACAACAGGTATCGGATGATAATTGTGAGCGCCAAATTTTTCTTCTTTGGCCATGTAATCTTTTGAAGTCGGTGCAATCATTTTCTTGGTTTTAAAAATTTGGTACAGATTTACAATTTTACTCACAATTCTACAAGAGTACCGAAGGTGATATTAAGCACTGAAAAACGTCATGTTTTCGGTTTGATTCTCCAAAACCGAATCAATAAAATCTCGGCAAGAATCATCAGAATAGCCAGTAGAATGAACCATTTCCAGAGTTGTTGACCGTTTTGTAACTCATCAAAAACCTCTGCAAAATTGTTTTCCGCATTTTCAATCACCGAAGTGTTTTTCAGGCGGAGAGACTCAATTTTTGAGTCTATTTCATCGGCACCATAATAGCGGAGATCCGATTCTTTGCGGTCGTAATTAAACGCAAAAGCCGAAATTACCGAATCTTCATTCCACACAAGATAATGGCCGTCGGTTTCAATGGGCGGGTCAAATTCAAGAATCACACCTCTTCCGGTAATATTTTTTGAAGGGACATGTCTCTCTCCTGTCTTTTTATTTTCGATTTCCGTTTTTGATTCAAGATTGATGTGACGCCCGTTTTCAATCTGGTAGAAGTTGTTTTTACCCACAATCAGCGAATTTTGCTGTTGCGGAACACTGTTTAAAACGATGTTGTAAAGCACCGGAACAATAATTATGTCGCGGGCAAACGATTCATTTTTTTTGTCGAGTGTGAAACTGAAAATCCAGGTTTTTCCCTTTTCGTATGGAACTTTCAGTAAAGCCGGATCGTTGTTCTGAAACCAGAGCAACCGGCTGGCATCGGGGCGCAGATTGCTGTTGAAAAGAAAATGCCCGCTTGTTTCAGGATAAACCGGGTTTTCTTCCTTTTTGCGGAAAACATCGCTGAAAAACGCATTGTCGAAGTCGATTCCTGAAATTTTCTGCCGGGTGGTATCCGTTGAAACAATCGTGGGAGCATTTAAACCTGAAAGCAGGTTGTTAATTGCCAACTGGTTTTTATCGCCGGGGAAAATGGCCACCGATCCTCCTTTTGCCACATAATTGCTGAGTTCGCTGACAAGGCCAGTCGAGAACTCACCCAAATTCGCCAGAAAGATGGCATTGTAATCATAAATCCGGCTGATTTGCAGATTCTGGCTGTTAACAACATCCGGTATAATGTAACTATCGTTGCCAAATAAAGCCGAAATATAATCTGCTCCTTCTTTTGAGGAATTTGTATTGTCGAAGATTACAAGTGTTTTTAAATGAGGTTCCACAAAATAGCTTACAAACCAATTGTTGTCGTGCGTAAACGGATAATCAGAGATTTCGATTTGTCCTAACTGAAGCCCGCTTGTATTATTGGTATATTTTAAACTGGTGGTAATTTCGTTCAGCGGGCCAATGGTGAAATTTGTGATCGATTTGATGGAATCATTCAGAATCATTTTCAGCGGAAGATTCTGGTAACTTTGTTCCGAACTGTTCCTGATCCTTACAAATATTTCTTCCTCTTGTTTCAGGTAGTGTGCCGGCACCTCGAACCAACATGAATCGATATAAAGATTGGCAACGCCCGACGGTTTTATCGGTAGAATGTACCGTGTTACGGCTTCATTCCCGAAACTTTCCATATCCGTTACCGGTCGCTGACAATCGGAAATATAGTACAAAAAACGGGCGGCTCCAGGTTCGGGATCGGAATGACTTCCGGCAGCAAAGCGCTGACTGATCAGTGAAAAAGGGATTACAACCGGAGATGACTGGATTTCGGCCACTTCGCGGATAAACTGTTCGCGGTTAAACAGGTGCTGATGTTTGGGCAACATATCGTTGGTGAGAAGCTGAAATCTCGTGCCCGGAGGGTAGGCCATACAAATTTCGAGTGCTTTGTTGCGGGCGGCTTCCAGCAATTGTCCTTTCTCCGAAAGCGCATTCATGCTGAAGGAATTGTCAACATAAATTCCGACAACCTGTTTTGATGATTTCAGCGCCTGGTTTTTTGACGGGAAATAGGGTTGAGCAAAGGCAAATACCAGAAAAATGATGGTCAGAATCCTGGCGGCAAGAATCAGCAATTGTTTCAGTTTCGATTTGTTTTTTGATTCTTTTTTGATTTCGCGTAAAAAACTCACATTGCTGAAATAAACAGTGCGGTACTGCCTGAAACTGAAAAGATGAATAATTACCGGAATTGCAACTGCCAATAATGCAAACAGAAATGCTGGATAAAGAAATTTCATTTTTGTCCTTTCTTCAGTTTATTTAAAAATTGCCACTTCTTTTTCACCTGTTGATTTGATAAACCCGCGGAACATGCCACTAGTATTGAATTCCATCGCAATATTTCCCTGTTGATCGATTGCAATAACACCGCCTGTTCCGTTTAGTTCAGTAAGTTTGGCAACCTCTGTTTTACAGGCGTCCTGAACCGTCAGGTTTTTGTATTCCATCAAGGCAGAAATATCACGGGCAAATCCCAGCCTGATATAATATTCGCCGTGCCCGGTGCACGAAACAGCGCAGGTTTTATTGTTGGCGTATGTTCCGGCGCCAATCACGGGAGTGTCACCAATTCTGCCATATCTTTTGTTGTTCATGCCACCGGTGGAAGTTCCGGCGCAGAGATTTCCGTGGCTGTCTAATACAACACAACCCACTGTCCCGGTATTGTCGTTGTTTGTTCTTGTTCTTTCTTTTTTTAGTAATTGTTCAAGCGATTCTTTGCGGGCTTTTGTGTGGAAATATTTGTTAGGAACGATTTCCAAGCCCTGTTTTTTCGCAAACTCAGAAGCGCCTTTTCCACTCAGAAAAACATGTTCGGAGTTGAGCATCACTTCGCGTGCAGCACAAATCGGGTTTTTGATGTCTCGCACGCCGGCAACTGCGCCTGCATTCAATGTTTTTCCATCCATGATCGAAGCATCGAGTTCCACTATTCCTTCGTGTGTAAATACAGCGCCTTTCCCGGCATTAAACAGTGGCGAATCTTCCAGAATGTTGATCACCTTTACAACAACATCGGTGGCAACAGCGCCTTCGTTCAGCATTTTATTGCCCAGTTCAAGGGCTTCGTTTAATTTCGCCTCATATTCATTGCGTGCTTCGCTGCTCATTTTTTCTTCCGACATAACTCCGGCACCACCATGAATTACCATTGCATATTTTGGTTGTGCATTAACACTCAAAACAGTCATCAGAATGATAGCAGA
>CAZXVT010000120.1:0-13845 GCA_964644015.1 uncultured Maribellus sp. | reverse complement strand
CTTATTTTCAGATGTATAACAATATTTTACTTTGTAAAAGTAAAATATCTTACGATTGAAACGTAAGATATTGCAGATTTTTATATAAAAAAAGGACAGCCTTGCGGCCATCCTTTTCTATTTCAGAATTTTTAATTTCTAATTTTTCATTGATTAAGCTTGTCCAGCCGAACCTAAAACGTTTACGTTTTTGTGCATGTACAGCTTTTTCAGCGATTCGCGGGCCGGGCCGAGGTATTTTCTCGGGTCAAATTCGCCCGGGTTTTCAGTCAATACTTTGCGGATAGCAGCGGTCATTGCGATACGTCCGTCAGAATCGATATTGATTTTGCAAACTGCTGAAGAAGCAGCCCTGCGCAGCCATTCTTCCGGAATACCCACAGTGTCTTTCATTTTGCCACCGTATTCATTAACTTCTTTTACCAAATCCTGCGGAACTGAAGAAGAACCATGCAGAACAATCGGGAAACCCGGAATGCGTTTTTCAATTTCTTCCAGAATGTCGAAACGGAGCATCGGCGGAATCAGAATACCTTCTTCGTTGCGTTTGCACTGTGCCGGTGTGAATTTGTTGGCACCGTGCGAAGTTCCGATTGAAATAGCCAGTGAATCAACGCCGGTTTTCTTTACGAAATCTTCCACTTCTTCCGGACGGGTGTAGGTTGAGTGTTCAGCCACCACATCGTCTTCAATACCTGCCAGAACACCGAGTTCGCCCTCAACAGTTACACCGTGAGCATGTGCATATTCAACCACTTTTTTGGTGAGTTCCACATTTTTTTCATATGGGTGGTGCGAACCGTCAATCATTACTGATGAGAAACCGCTGTCGATACACTCTTTGCAAAGTTCGAAAGTATCGCCATGGTCAAGGTGAAGAACGATTGGAATTTCATAACCCAATTCTTTAACATATTCAACAGCGCCTTTTGCCATATTACGAAGCAAAGTGGCGTTGGCATATTTACGGGCACCTGAAGAAACCTGCAAAATAACCGGTGATTTGGTTTCAACACAAGCCTGCAGAATTGCCTGTAATTGTTCCAGGTTGTTAAAATTGTAAGCCGGAATTGCATATCCGCCTGCCACAGCTTTGGCAAAAAGCTCTTTGCTGTTTACCAGGCCTAATTCTTTATAACTGACTGCCATAATATTTTTTATTTAAGTTGGTAAAACTATTTTTTTAAAGCGGGGTGAAGTTACGACAAAAAACATTAAGGCTGAACGATGATTGCCGCACGCTCCTGAAATTTAACCCTGTAATAACATCTTTTAACCGAAACAGACGTGATTACAACTCCCCGTTTTTCGATTTTTCAAGTACCGCATTAACCGAGCCGTGCAGCAACAACAATCGTTTCGCCGTTTGTTCATCGTATCCCAGTTCGGTCATTATCATGCGGGTTCCGCGGTGTACCAGTTTCTGGTTGGTAAGCTGCATATTTACCATTTTGTTTCCTTTTACCCGGCCCAGTTTAATCATCAGCGAAGTGGTAATCATGTTCAGAATCAGTTTTTGCGAAGTGCCCGATTTCATGCGTGTGCTTCCGGTTACAAATTCAGGGCCCACAATGGCTTCAATGGCAACATCGGCATTTTGTGCAACCACACTACCCGGGTTGTTTACAATACAACCGGTTAAAATTCCATGTTCCCGCGCTCTTTTCAGAGCACCGGCAACATAGGGAGTTCTGCCCGACGCGGCAATTCCCACCACCGTATCGAGGTTATTAATATTGAATTTCTGAAGTTCCATCCATCCGGCTTCCGGGTCGTCTTCGGCAGCTTCCACGGCTTTACGGATGGCACGGTCGCCCCCGGCAATCAGCCCGATTACAAGGTCGTGACCAACACCATAAGTAGGCGGAATTTCGGAGGCATCCAGAATTCCAAGACGTCCGCTGGTCCCGGCGCCGAGATAAAACAGACGGCCTCCTTTTTTCATTCGCTTCAGAATCTGTTCCACTAATTTTTCAATCTGCGGAATGGTTGCAAAAACAGCGGGCAGAATTTTGTTGTCTTCCTCGTGAATGCCCAGCAAAAGCTCTTTTACCGATTTATTTTCCAGGTCGTTGTGCAACGAATCCTGTTCTGTTATGCTGATTTGGCTCATTTTCCTGCGTGTTATTTTGTTTCAGCGTGAAATCTGACAAGCCCGTCAATCGGGTCTTTCAGAAACTTTGCATTTTCAATTCCTTTTTCGGCAAGCACAGTTTTCATGATTTCAGAAAAATGCCATGCAACAGATCCGGCGAAACCAATCTGAAATTCTAAATAACCAGGCAGTTTCTGAATATTTCTTTCCACAAAAGATTTGAAGTTCTGCATAACAAACTGCCGGCAATAATCGTGTTGCAGGTTCTCCGAAAGAAACGGCACAAACGTGGCCAGAAAATGATTGGGGCGTTGTTCGCGGTAAACACGGTTCAGCGCCTCGTCGCGGCTGAGATGGTATTTTTCTGCAAAAATCCTGCGCAAATCAGCGGGCATCACTTCCTTGAAATAGTCGCCCAGCAGGTGTTTTCCCATTACTGCGCCGCTGCCTTCGTCACCCAAAATGAAACCCAGCGGTGAAACGTGTGCGGCAATTTTTTCGCCATCAAAAACACAGGCATTTGAACCGGTTCCCAGGATGCAGGCAATTCCGGCTGATTTTCCAAACAACGCCCGGCATGCGCCCAGCAAATCACTGTAAGTTTCAATTTTTGCTGAAGAGAAAAACCGGCTGATGGCGCGGCTGACAATAGCACCTTTTTCTTCGTTCACCACACCGGCACCATAAAAAAACACGTGTTCAACGTTGCCTGCAACCGGAACCAGTTTTTCTTCCAGTTCGGTGGCCATTTCATCGGTGGTTCTGAAAAAAGGGTTCATTCCAGATGTCGGAATTGTTATCACTTCTCCATTTTCGGCAACCAGTTTCCAGGTTGTTTTTGTAGAACCGCTGTCGGCTATCAGTATCATTTTCAGTGTTTCAAAAGTTGATGTTGTTTTCTGAAAGTTCAATCTGCTAAAATTCCTGAAACAACAAGTGCAAATGTACATGTTTTGCACTGTATTTTTTCAGGTGTGGTTGGTTGATAAACGAAGGCTGAATTTTGAAACGGTGCGGAGATTTTTGTCTATTTTGGCTGAATAAATACCGATTATTCATGAAACAGATAACCTGCTTTTTATCACAGGGTACATTTGATGACACGCAACAAACAATCAAAGAATTCAGAAAATCACCATTGGTTTCAAAAATTGTACTGGTTTGTAAGGAACAACCTGCTGAACCTTTTGATGGAGCCGAAATTCTTTTGGCCGGTTCATTAGTTTCGGGGAAAACAATACGCCGGATTGCTGAAATTTCAGACACAGAGTTTACGCTGATTTACAAGGGAAACGCGGCCCTGAAAACTGGCCATTTGGCACTCGAACGTTTTGCGGGGGTGGCCGCCGACACCCGGGCCGGGATGGTGTATTCCAATTACCGGGCAGTAAAAAACGGCAAACTGGAAAATATACCGGTGATTGATTACCAGGAAGGCAGTTTGCGCGACGATTTCAATTTTGGGTCGGTACTGTTTTATAACACGGCAACCCTGAAAAAAGCAGCAGAACAAATAAGTGAAGAGTTGGAATTTGCCGGTCTGTATGCGCTGCGGCTGGCAGTTTCAAGGATGGCGACTATTTTCAGAATTCCAGAGTTTTTATACACCGAGCAGGAAACCGACCTCCGAAAGTCGGGTGAAAAAATCTTCGATTATGTGGACCCGAAAAACCGTGCCGTGCAAATTGAAATGGAAAAAGCCTGCACCTGTCATCTCAAAAAAGTGGGTGCCTGGCTCGAACCTGTTTTCTCACCTGTACATTTTGATGAGCAGGAATTTGCGACCGAAGCATCGGTGGTGATTCCGGTTAAGAACAGGGTAAAAACCATTGAAGACGCCATAAAATCGGTGCTTTTACAAAAGACAGATTTCAGTTTTAACCTCATCATTGTTGACAATCACTCAATGGATGGAACCACTGAAATCATTACAAAATATGCACTTGCCGATAATCGCGTGGTGCATATCATTCCTGAGAGAAATGATTTGGGAATCGGCGGTTGCTGGAACGAAGCTGTGTTCAGCGTTACCTGCGGAAAATTTGCGGTTCAGCTGGACAGCGACGATTTGTATTTCGACGAAACCACGCTGCAACAGGTTGTGGACACTTTTTACAGCCAGAATTGTGCGATGGTGGTGGGTACATACCAGATGGTGAATTTCGACCTGCAGGAAATACCGCCGGGAATTATCGACCACAAAGAGTGGACACCCGACAACGGCCGCAACAACGCACTTCGTATCAACGGACTGGGCGCTCCACGCGCTTTTTACACCCCGGTGTTGCGGAAAATCCCGCTTCCGGATGTGAGTTACGGTGAAGATTATGCGCTCGGACTGGCCATTTCGCGGCATTACCAGATTGGCCGCATTTACAACCCGATTTATTTGTGCCGCCGCTGGGACGACAACTCCGATGCCGCGCTGAGCACCGAAGTGATGAACGGCCACAACCTCTACAAAGACCGCATCCGCACCATCGAACTGCTGGCCCGCAAAAACCTGAACCTGAAAAAGAGTTGAAAAATTATACGCTCGCAAAGTCGCAATTTTTTTTGCGTCTTGGCGTCTCTGCGAGAAAAACAAAATAATGAACAACCTGCAAAAAATGATTTCCGAATCCGGTCATACTGCAAAACAGGTGCTGAACCGGTTTGCCGAAGAGCAAAAGCTCGACTGGCCGATGGCTGCAGCAAATTATGCCGGTCTTGACAAGGCGGAGGAGAAACAGTTTGACTTTGGCAGCTTTGTCATCAAAGCCCAGTTTAATCCTGAAAGAATCCGATCGTCGACAGCAAAAATCGATTCGCAGTCGATTGCTACGCGGAAATGTTTTTTGTGTATGCAAAACCTTCCTGCCGAACAAAAAGCAATTTCTTGTGGCGGTGATTTTCAGATTCTGGTCAATCCGTTTCCCATTTTCCACAGCCATTTTACCATCGTTTCCGCAATTCACACCAACCAGCTTTTTGTTCCCAATATTGGCGAAATGTTGCGGATAACCAGGCTGATGGAAGGTTTCACCCTGTTTTACAATGGCCCCGAATGTGGCGCCTCTGCACCCGACCATCTCCATTTTCAGGCTGGCGAAAACGGTTTTATGCCCATCGATTCGGAATATGAAAAAATAAAAGATACCGGTGAATTGCTTTTCAATGGTGGTTCAACAACCATCAGAGCATTTGAGAATTACCTGCGGAAAATGATTTCGATTGAAACGGCTTCTCTTGAAAAAGGTGCAGAAATCACCTGGTTTTTTACAGAGAAATTTCACCAGTTGCAGCCTGAGAAAAGTGAGCCGATGCTGAATGTGATTTGCAGTTTTGAAAACGGAAAATGGATTATTCATCTTTTCCCAAGAAAATTACACCGTCCGCCGCAGTTTTTCGCCGAAGGCGACGAGCAAATTCTCATCAGCCCCGCGTCGGTTGATTTTGGCGGCGTTTTTATCCTTCCCCGTAAAGTGGATTTTGATAAAATAACCGCTGCCGACATTGCCGATATTTTCAGTCAGGTTACGGTTGACGATGTGCTGTTTGGAGAATTGAAAAAAGAGATAAAAACCAGCTTGCGGATTGATTAAGACTTTGATGTGTTGTCTTTATGTGCCAGCTTTAAAAGCCGACAATTATGAAATTTGAGCAAAAATATATGGCCTATTTAATCGCTTTCATTTTGATAGTTTGTTCAAACGGATGTAGTTTAAAGACTGCTGTTTCAACAAAAACATCTGCGGACAGATTACTGACAAAATCAGACATTGACAAACAAGTACAAAAGACTATAAAACTTGATAATGACTTTGAGATTAAAGTTGGACAAAAAGAAAATTTTGAAAATTTTGAGACTTATACACTTTTTGTATTGACTCATAAAAATAAGCAAGTTTATATCGACACTTCTCTGACTGAATATGAATTTGGAGACAAGTTATATCCAATTGTCAGGCAACTTGACAATGAAATCTTCGAAATTTTAGTTGAAGTAAACGACCGACCAAGTAAAAATTATCTGAAGTATTTTAAAGTTGACCAAGACAAGATAGTAAGTACAGAAAAATTACCCACATTTATTTCAAAACCTTCAAATCTTGATACAGACGAAAATTTAGAGTTTGCTGGTTTTTGGGACTGGGGCGAAACCTGGGGCGACGACGGTTCTTTGACAGCTTACAATCCAATAGTTTATTATGAATTAAAAGCGAAAGGTTTAATTTTAGACAGCACATTGACTATCAATAAAAACAAAGCAATTTACGGCAACTTTCACGGATTTAATTACAACGAACAAGTAGAGATTAAGACAAGCGAAATCAAAATGTGGGAAAATGAAGTTGACAGGATTAATGGAATCAAATAATTGTCGAACTTATATCACACGTTAAACTAAATGACAGTGAGATTTGTAGGTTTTTTCTCGTCTGCTTCTCTGGCTCATTTCTGGATACAGCTAGTGGTTCACAAATAGTGCAACTAAAGCAAAGGAAGGAAAAGCATAATAAACTCGGAGAGTTTGCATGTTTAAAGAAATTTCAAATATTCAATGTATTCGATTGCCAAATTATTCTTTAAATATTTGATGCCACTGGCATCTTAAAAAACTAATTAAATGACTGTTTTATAATTAATAAATAGAAAGTAATAACTAATAAATAAAAATGAACCAGCCAACGCTTAAAGTGGGCATCATGTACGAACCGCAAATCAGGTTTGTGCTGAACGGCAATTATCAACTAATCGAAACCGGCGCAGTTTTTAATGGCGAACACGAAGTTTCGTTTTCCGGAAACTCGATTTTGCTGAACGGGAAACCAGTCAATTCAGCCGGATTAGTATTTGTTCCAGTGGATTACAAATCTGCTTCGTTTGATTTAATGGAGGTAACCATCGGTATAAAATTTCATTGGGAACGCAAAGAAAACCAGCGTTTCAGAGGGTCACTCAGGTTTATCACCGAAAACGGGAAAATCACTGCCATCAACGAAATCGGGCTTGAAGATTATCTCGAAAGTGTGATTTCATCTGAAATGAGCGCCACCAGCAGCATCGAGCTGTTGAAAGCGCACGCGGTGATTTCGCGGTCGTGGCTGCTGGCGCAGGTGATAAAAGGAAAAGAGCTGAAACAGTCGGCCAAAAAATACAACCCGGTTTCGGAAACGGCCACCGAATACATCCGCTGGTACGACCGCGAAGACCACCAGAATTTTGATGTGTGTGCCGATGACCACTGCCAGCGCTACCAGGGAATCACGCGCCAGACCAGCGAACTGGTGAGGCAGGCCATCAACGAAACTTTCGGACTTGTTCTGATGCACAATGGTAAAGTTTGCGATGCCCGTTTCTCGAAAAGCTGTGGCGGCGTGGCCGAAACTTTTGAGAATGTTTGGGAGCCAGAAGTTCACCCGTATTTGCAGTCGATTGTTGATAATCCGCAAAATCCGGAAGGTTTCGACCTCAATCTTTCAAACGAAACCGCAGCCGAAAACTGGATTCGGAATTCTCCGCCTGCTTTTTGCAATACCCACGACAAAAAAGTGCTTTCGCAGGTGCTTAACAATTACGACCAGGAAACCACCGATTTTTATCGCTGGAAAGTAACCTACTCACAGCAGGTTATTGCTGATTTAATTGCACGGAAAAACAGTCGCGATTTTGGTGACATTCTCGATTTGGTTCCGGTGGAGCGTGGAAAATCAAGCCGGTTGAAAAAACTGAAAATTGTGGGCAGTAAACTCACACTCACCATCGGTAAAGAGCTTGAAATCCGCAAAACACTGTCTGAGTCGCATTTGTACAGTTCGGCATTTGTGGTGGATAAACGCGATGTTGTTAATGGCATTCCGCAGGAATTTGTGCTGACCGGCGCGGGCTGGGGCCACGGTGTGGGGCTTTGCCAGATTGGCGCCGCTGTGATGGGCGAAAAAGGATATGCATTTGACGAAATTCTGATGCACTATTTCCGTGGTGCCCAACTTGAAAAATTGTATGAATAAAGATTTTCTTCGTGAAACGCTGATTTTGCTTTGTGCTTCTTTGTGTAAGAAAATTGGATTACACGAAGCACTCAAAGAGAGACACAAAGAACCACAAAAATTGAAAGACCAATGAAACAAACGAAACCGACTACCCGCAATCCCTGGGCGTGGATTCCCACCCTTTATTTTGCCGAAGGAATTCCGTATGTTGTGGTAATGACCGTGGCCGTCATCATGTTCAAGCGGCTGGGTATTTCGAATACCGATATAGCGCTGTACACAAGCTGGTTGTACCTTCCCTGGGTGATCAAACCGCTCTGGAGTCCGGTGGTCGATTTGCTGAAAACCAAACGCTGGTGGATTGTGGTGATGCAGCTGGTGATTGGTGCGGCGTTGGGTGGCATTGCACTGGCCATTCCGTTGCCGGTTTTCTTTAAAATCACACTCATTTTTATGTGGCTGCTCGCGTTTAGCTCAGCCACACACGACATTGCTGCTGACGGGTTTTACATGCTTGGTCTCGACGAGCACAAACAGGCCTATTTTGTGGGCATCCGCAGCACATTTTACCGTATTGCTATGATAACCGGACAGGGGCTTCTTATCATTTTAGCCGGATTTTTCGAAACCACAACTGGTCTGCCACCTGTTGAAATCAATGCCGTTGCAAGTCCTTCGTTTTCAAAAGAAATTGTTATGCCCGAAGTTGCACAAAACAACCCAGGTGGAGAAAGTTATTTTATGGTTTTTCCTGAGAAAGCTGAATTATCAACCCAAAATATTCCCACTTCACAACTCGATTCGATTCGGAAAGTTGTTTCTGTTCACAATATTGAAAACGGATTTGTACATGCACCTGTCGGACAGGGTGGCACGCAAACGGGCACAACCGGTGAATCGTGGTGGACAGCCTGTGTTTCGTCACCCTTGAAATCGTTTTTGAAAGAACATTTTGGCGATAAAACGGCGGTGGTTCCAGCCAACCAGCTAACAGGAAATGTGAGTGTGGTAGCGGTGAAACTGAGTGTGAAACCCGAAGAAAACAAGGAGATGGTGCTGAACCTGAAATTCAGCAATGGCGATAAAAGCATCAAACTCATCGAAGGCGAACGGCTGGCGTTTAACTCGCATAATTACGACAAACCGGCGTACCTGCTTTTGCAGTGCGACCCGAAACTGTCGCGCCCAACCGAAGCCGTATATAAAGGAACATCCGGAAACCTGCAATTGGCGTGGAGCATCGTGTTTATCATACTGGCTGTCCTATTTGCACTTTTTGCAGTGTATCACCGGTTTATCCTGCCACATCCGGCATCCGATGTTCAGGCAGCCCGACACCAGAATTTTCTGAAAGAGTTTTTCAAAACATTTGCTTCTTTTTTCAAACGAAAAGATATTGGATTGATTTTGTCGTTTTTGCTTCTTTACCGTTTGGGTGAGTCGCAGATTGTAAAAATGGCTTCGCCGTTTATGCTCGACCCTCGGCAAATTGGAGGACTCGGTTTAACCACTGGTGAAGTGGGATTGCTGTACGGAACTTTCGGAATCCTGGCGCTCACAGTTGGCGGTATTTCGGGTGGACTGTCAGCAGCAAAAAAAGGGTTGAAATTCTGGATTTGGTGGATGGCAATGGCCATTTATCTGCCCAATCTTGTTTATGTGTACCTGGCTTATTTTCAACCTGAAAATCTTTTTATTATTGGGTTATGTGTGGTTGTCGAGCAATTTGGTTACGGATTTGGATTTACAGCCTATATGTTATACATGATTTATGTTTCCGAAGGCGAACACAAAACCGCCCATTTTGCCATTGCCACAGGTTTTATGGCACTTGGCATGATGATTCCGGGTATGTTTTCGGGCTGGCTGCAGGAAATTATCGGGTACAAGAACTTCTTTGTTTGGGTGATTTTGTGTATGATTCCTGGATTGCTTCCCTTATTTTTCGTAAAAATTAAACCGGAATTCGGGTTGAAAAGGAAATCATAATTACTATGAATAAAATAATGTCGTATTTGCAATTATCACCACTTCCCCGAAGTTTCGGGGCTTTCAAGGGGATAATTGCTTCTGACAAGAGTCTGTTCCAATTGGTTGTAAATGCCCCTTGAAGGGATTGGGGGTGAATATAAATACGACAATATATCTGTCTCATAACTTAAATCTCTGCCGCGATCTTTAATTTATCCGGGCAACCGCTAATTTTCAGCCGGTTTGTTTCAGGTTGTCGTTTCAAACGAAATACTTTTAAATTTGTTAGTCTGAACTTGAAACTTAAACCTGAAAAATGAAGAACTATAACTGGAATAAACTAATCATCACCCTGTTCAGGGTGGCCATTGGCTGGCACTTTTTATACGAAGGATTCTCAAAACTGTGGGCCGGAAACTGGAGTGCTGCAGGCTACCTTTCAAAAGCCACAGGACCGTTTGACGGATTTTATCACTGGATGGCTTCGTCGGACAGCCTGATGAAAGTGGTTGACCCGCTGAATATGGCGGGTTTGGTGTTGATTGGCCTTGGTCTTTTTCTCGGACTTTTTATAAGCATTTCTTCTATCTCCGGAATTGTTTTGTTGTTGCTTTACTATTTTGCCTATCCTCCTTTTGGCGGCGATATATTCGGATCTGCCGAGGGCAACCTGTTTATTGTCAACAAAAATCTGATTGAGGCACTGGCGTTGCTGGTTATCTTTCTTTTAAATGAAAAAGGATATGGAATTTATGCCTTGCCATTTTTTAAAAAGAACGACAAAACCGAAGAAAATGAGGCGAATGAAAAAAAATTGGAGACAGGAAGTTCGCGGCGTGAGGCATTAAAAAACCTGGCCACCATTCCTGCACTTGGAATCATGGGCTGGGGCGCATTCCGCGAAGCCAGCCAGTTTGGGGTTGACACACTTTCGGGAGCGACTATTCAGGTGGGTGGTGCCGATATCAAAGAACTGAAAGGAACTCTGCCAAAAGGAAAACTGGGAGAACACGAAATCAGCCGGTTGGTAATGGGCGGAAACCTCATCGGAGGTTGGGCGCATTCACGCGACCTGATGTATGTTCCGGCGCTTTTCAGGGCATATAACACTGAAAAGAAAATATTTGAAACGCTGATGCTTGGGGAAAAAGCCGGCATCAACACCATCAACATTGGTTTTCCGACCATGGACACCATCAACAAATACAAAAAAATGACGGGCAGCCAACTGAAAGTAATTGTGCAAGTGGCGCCTGATAATGATTTGAAGGATATTTATGTGAATATCAATAAAGCTGTTGACGCTGGAATGGACATCATTCAGGTACAGGGAAACTGGTGCGACTGGTTAGTGCGCGACAAAAAATATGATGTGATTGACAAAATGCTCGAAAAAATCCGCAGTCACAAAATTACAGCCGGGCTGGGTGCACACACCATCGATTCGTTTATCGAAACCGAAGCACAGGGAATCATACCCGATTACTACATGAAAACCATGCACCACGACCAGTACTGGAGTGCGCACCCACGCGAAAACCGCTTCCCGTTCGAGGTGGATGGCAAAAAACACCTTGATCATAATCGTTTTCACGACAATCTTTTCTGTTTATATCCGGACCGTACCGTTGAATTTGTCAACCGCGTGAAAGTGCCGGTAATGGGTTTCAAAGTGCTGGCTGCCGGGGCAATTACACCCGAAGACGGGTTTAACTGGGCCTTTCAGAATGGGGCCGATTTTATCTGTGTGGGTATGTTCGATTTCCAGATTGTAAACGATGTAAATATTACCATCGATACACTGAACAAGCTTAAAGGCCGCACCCGCGAATGGTATGCCTGATAAAATGAACTTTATGTGAAACAAATCACGGGGTTTCGCAGTTGAATAGAATATTACATAAAACAATTTAAGATGCAGAAAGATTATCGAAACATACTTGTCCCTGTTGATTTTAACGAACCTTCATTGAATGCTGCCCATTATGCAGCTCAACTTGCAAACGCGGACAACTGTGAAGTGGTTTTGCTCTATGTTGTTGAAACACCGGGGATGTTTTTAGACTTTTTTATATCGAATGATGAATTGGTAAAAATTATCAATCTGGCAAAAGATAAGTTGACCGAAGTTGTTGCTCCGTTACAGGGAAAATGGCCGGGAGTAAAATTCAATACACTCGTTGAGCGGGGAAAACCATACGCGAAAATTCTGGAAGTAGCAGAAAAGGAGCCGATTAAGTTGATTGTACTGGGTGAGAATCACGACAACAATGAGATAAGCGCTGAACTGGGAACAACCGTTTATCATATCACGCTGAAATCGCCGGTACCGGTATTAACGATAAAAGGAAATCCTTCAAAAATTAACAATAAAATTGTACTGCCGCTTGATTTAACACGCAATATCGAAAAACAACTGAAAGCAACCGTTCTGTACGGTAGTAATCATGATGCCGAAGTGCATCTTGTTTCGGCATTAATAGGTGGAATAAAAGTAAGGGAGAGCCGGATTTTTAAAAAGCTGAAAGAAGCTGAAAAAGTGCTGAAAGAAAACAATATAAAAACAAAAGTAAAGCTGTTTGAAGTTTCAAAAGTACCTCCGTTCATGCGGATTCTTCAGTATTCTGAAGAGGTGGGTGCCGATATGATTATCGTTTTGACGCACCAGGAAGGATATACTTATGACAATTATATTGGTGCTTTCGCCCATCACATTATCAACCTTTCGAAAATTCCGGTGCTAAGTCTGACAGCTACCGCGGTGAATATTTATTTTGAAAATTATTTCAAAATGATCGTGGATCCATTTGATCTGACAAAAAAATAGGCAGTTGCATTCTGACTGTCTTTTTACAACCCCCGGAATTCGCTGACTGCAATTACTGAAACTAAACTATATAACCATGAAGAAATCAATTTTGAATGTATGTTTGTTTTTGATTGCCAACGCACTTCTTGCACAAAATGGAGATATAAAACTGTTAATCCGTGCCGATGATATCGGCTCGTTTCACGCAGCCAATGTGGCTTGTATCGAATCGTACAAAAACGGCATTGCACGTTCAGTGGAACTGATGGTTCCCTGCGCCTGGTACCCCGAAGCCGTGAAAATGCTTAATGAAAATACAGGTTTCGATGTGGGAATTCACCTGGTTTTGACCAGCGAATGGAGCAACGTGAAATGGCGGCCACTCACCAATTGCCCCAGCTTGGTCGATAAAGACGGCTACTTTTTCCCGATGGTGTGGAAAAATGATAATTTCCCTCCCGGAAGCTCGATTTCAGAAGCCAAATGGAGAATCGATGAGGTGGAAAAAGAACTCAGGGCGCAAATTGAACTGGCACTCCGGCAGGTTCCGCAGGTGTCGCACCTCAGCAACCACATGGGTTTTACCGGTCTCGACCCAAAACTGAGGGAATTGGTTGAAAACCTGGCCAAAGAATACAAACTGGGCACCGAAACGAATAATCTGAAGTATTTTCAGGGTTGGGGACGCGAAGTAAAACCCGAAGAACGGATTGACAAATTCTGCGAAAACCTCGAAAAACTGGTGCCGGGAAGCTACCTGTTTGTGGAGCACCCCGCTCACGACACCGACGAAATGCTTACTGTGGGTCACAAAGGATACGAAAATGTGGCCACCGACCGCGAATGGGTAACCCGCGTTTTTACCAGCGAAAAAGTTAAGGAAACCATCAAAAAGAAAGGGATTAAATTGATTAGTTATGGGGATTTGAGGAAGTAAAATTTGGTTAAAGAATTTAACGAGCTTTGAGCTATAAAATAGTTAGCGGTAATTTAAA
>CAZXVT010000119.1:6499-13984 GCA_964644015.1 uncultured Maribellus sp. | reverse complement strand
GCTGGGGCACGAAGTAAAACTTTTTCTGATGGGCGAAGCTGTTGAATGCGAAGGCCTGACCCACGAAAAATACAATGTGGATGAGCAGATGAAGGCGTTTGAAGCTGTCGGTGGTGAATTACTGGCCTGCGGAACCTGCTTAAAATCACGCCAACTTGCCGACTCCACTTCATGCCCCATTTCAACCATGGTTGATTGTGTGAATGTTGTGGTGTGGGCCGACAAAACAGTGACCTTTTAACGGAAATAAACAAATCTGTTATTCAGGCGTTGTTAAAACAAAGGACGACAGTCATAAACTTTAAAATCTGTTCAGCATGAAAAAATACTTTCTTCTAATTTCCGCAACCATTTTGGCAGTGATGATTTCCTGCTCACCGGCAAAAAAAGAGTCAAATTCTGAAGCAGTTCAGCAACTAAAGCAGGTACAACAAACCACTTTAAGTGCAGATACTTCGGCTGCAATCTCCGCTGTTCCGGCAGCAGCCACAACCAATCAACCTGCGACAGTGCAAACAGCATCAACGCCACCGGAACTGAATCCGCCGCACGGACAGCCTTATCACCGGTGCGACATTCCGGTCGGAAGTCCGCTTAATACCCCTGCTCCGGCCAAACCCGCACCAGCAGTGAACAGAACCGGCACTTCGCCAACACTGGCAAATGCGGCAAAGCTTAATAATCCTCAGGCAGTCAATCCAACTGCTCCAACTGTTGCCAACGCAACTTCCGGAAAGCCAAAATTAAACCCACCGCACGGACAACCCTACCATCGTTGCGATATCGCTGTTGGAAGCCCGCTGCCTTAATAACATTTTATAACTGTTCGCAGCGTATTTCAGGACAGGTACTTTTCGATCAGCAACAGGTAATTTTTACCCTGAATCCCCTGAAGCAGACTTTCAATCTTAACTTCAGGGGATTTAGTTTGAATAAAAGTCTGGTCTGTTTTCATCATGCCTCTAAAATCTTCAACATTCAGTTTTTCCGATCGCCTTTCTAAAGATTGGACATTCTTCGTTTTCATTGTCAATCTTTTTTAAATTCGACGTGTATTTTGCTGATTATAAAAATTGAAATCTGATTGTCAAAAAAGGATTGTTGGCTAAATTTTTTACCAGAATAAAAAGAGGAAAATGAAAAAATACTGGCCGCTGTTTTTAATAATTCCGCTGCTTATTTTGTTGGTAATTGGAATTTTAAGCAGGAATACACTGAATAATTTCATCTCCGAAAAGATGAAAGAACAGGCTACAGCAACCGATTCTGTTTCTGTTGAGCAATTCATTGAGTTAAACTATAACCACTCAAAAAACAAATCCGGCTTTGAATTTACCTTGCTTGAATTTGGCTCAGGAACCTGTGCCGTGTGCAAACAAATGGAACCTGTGCTGGAAGAAATACGCCAGCTTGAAAATCCAAAGGTGAAGGTGGTTTTCCTGAATATCATGCACCCCGAAAACCTGTCGCAAATGAAGTACTTCGGAATATCTGCCGTGCCTTTGCAAATTGTGTTGAACCCTGAAGGAAAAGAGATTTACAGGCATTATGGTTTTATCAGTTCTGCCGATCTTTTGAGTAAGTTTGTTCCCGAAATATGAACGAAATTCAGAAAATATTACAAACTGAAAACTTCAGCCGCGAAAGTCTTGTACGGTTGTTAAAAACCAACACGACAGAGCAGGAAATACTTTTTGTAAATGCTGCCCATGTAAAAGAAATTTATTCTGGAAATAAGGTTTATCTGCGGGGATTGATTGAGTTTTCAAATGTTTGCCGGAAAGATTGTTACTATTGTGGAATCCGTAAATCGAACCTGAAAGTTGACAGGTATAATCTAACCGACCGGCAGATTCTTGAAGCCGCCCGGTATGCCACTGAAAAAAGATTCGGGTCGCTGGTGTTGCAGTCGGGTGAATCGAAAGGAAAAACTTTCACAAGTCGGATTTCAACGTTGCTGAGAAAAATTCATCAGGAAACCAATAACACGCTGCAGGTCACGCTTTCGTGTGGCGAACAGACAGCCGAAACCTACAAAGAGTGGTTTGAAAACGGGGCCAAAAGATACCTGTTGAGAATCGAAACCACGAACCAGGATTTGTATCGAAAACTTCACCCTGAAAATCATTCGTTTTCCGAACGGGTTGGTTGTTTGTACGACCTTAAAAAGTGCGGTTACCAGGTTGGAACGGGTGTGATGATCGGCCTTCCGTTTCAGACTGTTGAAGATTTGGCCGATGATCTGCTGTGGATGCAACGATTTGATGTGGATATGGTGGGAATGGGGCCTTATTTAGAACATGCCGACACACCACTTTTTTCAGAGCGTGACAAATTGTTCCCACTGAAAGATCGTTTTGAACTCTCGCTGAAAATGATCGCCATTTTGCGGGTGATGATGAAAGATATTAACCTGGCAGCATCAACCGCCATGCAGGCAGCCGACAAGCTGGGGCGCGAAAAAGCGATAAAAGTGGGCGCCAATGTTTTTATGCCGAATATAACACCGGGTATTTACCGCGACCAGTATAAACTTTATGAAAATAAGCCCTGCACTGAAGAAACTCCTGAAGATTGTCTCAGTTGTATCAGTGTGCGAATCGGGCTTACCGGAAATGAAGTGGCACTGGGAGAGTGGGGGGATTCAACGCACTATCACTCAAAACAAATCTGAACTGACTGCTCTAATTCCCCTCCACCAAATATTTTTTCAGAATATCCGTTTTCGGATTTTTCAGAATATCGTCGGGGTGACCCTGCTCAATGATATCGCCGTAATACATAAAAACCACATGGTCGGCCAGTCGCACGGCCTGCCGCAAAACATGTGTGACAAGAATAATCGTGTAATGCTGTTTGAGTTCCTGGAAGAGATTTTCAATGATTTTGGTCGAAATCGGGTCAAGTGCCGAAGTGGGTTCGTCAGCCAGAATAATGGTGGGTTTCACGGCCAGCCCGCGGGCAAGGCAAAGCCGCTGCTGCTGACCGATGGATAAACTCGTGGCCGGGCTTTTCAACCGGTCTTTTACTTCTTCCCACAAACCCACTCGTTTCAGGTTAGTTTCCACACTGTGCGCAATCAGTTTTTTGCTGCGGATGCCTTTCAGTTTCAGTCCGTACGCCACATTTTTGTAAATCGACATGGGCAGCGGAAATGGCCGTTGCGAAAGGAGTCCCATTTTCTGGCGCATTTCCGGAAGATCCGCCGAAGCTTTCAGAATATCCACGCCATCGATTTTTACTTCGCCGTTCACTTTCAGTTCTTTGTGAAGGTCGGTTAATCGGTTGAGGCTTTTCAGCAGCGTGGTTTTTCCGCATCCCGACGGTCCCAGCAAAACAACGATTTTGTTACGCGGAATATCAAGATTGATGTTTTTCAGGATTTCACCATCCCGTGTTTTTACATTCAATCCGCGTATTTCGATAATGGGTTTTTCGGCTTTTTTTGTTTCCATGGGCATGGTTAAAGTGCTGGTACTTGCAGCTGTTGCAACAAACTGGTTTGTAAACGAAGTAAAATTCATTTGATAATGTTTTTAGAGTATCTTCTTGATAATAACCGGGCAGAAATACTGATAATCAGTATAAAAATTGTTAGAACAACCGTTGCGGCATAGGCTCGTTGCCTGACTTCCTCGATGGGTGAACTCAATTGGAAAAAAATGGCAAGCGGGAGCGTGGCAACCGGTTCGTCGAAGGTGGCCGGAATATTATCGGTGTAACCGGCAGTAAAAAGTACCGAAGCAGCGTCACCGATTCCACGGCCAAAAGCCAGCAACAGAGCGGTTACAAAACCGGCAAGCCCTTGTTTGAAAAGCACCCGCATAGCAGTTTCACTGCGTGTTGAACCCAGTGAAAGTGACGCTTCCTGCATTTCAATGGGAATAGTCTTTAAAATCTCGTCGAAAGCCCTGACAAGAATCGGCGTAATCAGCAACGCGACTGTTATAATTCCGGCAATCAGCGAGGCGTTCATCCCGAAATACAGCATCACGGCAAAACCAAAAGCGCCGTAAACAATCGATGGAATTCCCCAGAGTGCATCGAGCAGGTAACGGATAATTTCCTGTGTGCGTTTCAGCCTGATAAGCTGGACATTGATAAATAGCGCCGCGGGAACGCCAATGAAAACGGCAATCACAGTTGCTCCTACAGAAAGATACAGCGACCCGACAATGGCATTGAGGATGCCGCCATCGCCACCAAAATAATATCCTCCTTTTGGCAGACTACTGATAATATCCCACGATAATGAACCGGCTCCTTTTTTGAAAATCACAAACAAAAGAAAGAGCAGGATTAAAATAACCGAATAGGCTGCGATGAAGGAAAGGATTTTAAAAATCCATTCTTCGATGCGTTTCCACTTTCTCATATATTTTCGGTTTTACGGATAAAATACCTGAAAAACAGGTTGATAAACAGTATGATGATAAACAGCAGAAAGGCTGAAAACATCAAGGCAGAATCGTATTCGGGTATCGACATCATTTCGCCGTAGTTGTTGGCAATCAAAGCCGGAAGCGGGTAGCCCGAACTGAATGGCGAGAGCGAAATATTCAGCGTATTTCCCACCACCATCAACACGGCGATGGTTTCGCCAAAAGCTTTGGCAATTCCCAGTCCGAAAGCTGAAATAATTCCCGGAAATCCTTTGCGGATAATTACGTGTTTGACCATCTCCCAATGCGTTGCGCCCAGCGATAGCGAAGCTTCTTTCATTCCAACAGGAATTGTGTGAAATACTTCGATTATCATATTCAAAACATAGGGAACGCACATTACCGCAAGTACAATGCTGGCTGCGAGCAACGAGTATCCCGGCGTGTTTACACCAAAAAATCTGGCCAGTTCAGCAACCGCCGGAACAATTACCAGAATGCCCCAGACACCGTAAACCACGGAGGGAATTCCGGCCAGGATATCGATAACCGGCAACATTACGCTCAGCAATCTGCGTTTGCCAAACTGCGTGAGATAAATGGCCGCAAGAAGACAAACCGGACCTGTAAGCAGAAACGACAAAATAGTCACATAAACCGAACTGTAAATAAATGGCAGGAACCCGAACTCGCCCTTCATCGGAAACCATTTTCCCGAGAAAATCAGGCTGCCGAACGAGTGATTGTCGAAAAGCGGGGCGGCTTTTAAGTACAAACCGATGGCAATAAAAACAGGGAGCAACAGTAACAGGTACAGTCCTCCCCGCATCCAGAGGCTTACTAAAAGGTCAGTCCATTTTCTTTTCCGGTTCATGAAAATGTTTTTGTTTTCAAATAAATATTCAGTAATAACAGTATTCATTTTTAATGCAAAGACCGCTAAGGATTTCGCAGAGAACGCAAAGACCTATTTTTATATAAAAACTTAGCGTTCTTTGCGATTACTCTGCGTTCTTCGCGTTAAAAGAAAATGAATTTGGTTATTATCATTTTATTTTGAGTTACTTAAGCTTTGCAACCTGTTCCTGCAAAGTAGCTTCGGTTAGCGGGACATAACCGGCTTCGGGAACAAAAGCCTGTCCTTTGGTAACCACCCAATTCAGGAAATCGGTTACTGCCTGTTTTTGTGGTTTTCCTTTGGCAACAAAATAGAGGTCGCGGGCTGGTGGAGATGGATATTTTCCTTCGCCAATGGCTGAAAGCACCTGTGTAAACTGGTCGTAAAATGCTTCTTCGGGGTCGATGGTTCCGTTGCCGTTTACATCATTCGGAATAACATCGATGCCCGGATTTTTACCCCCTGTTTTCAGGTCGTACAGAAATATGGTATTGTTAAAACCAACTCCGTTAACATCTTTAACAACTGCTTCGGCTAATCCCGGGTCGCCGAAAATGCCGGTACCTTTCAGGTCTTCCTGTTTACCACCAATATATTCAGCCCAGGTTGCTGCTGCGCCACAGGCATCGGAGCGGGTGTAAACATTCACCGCCAAATCGGTGGTAACTCCCGGCAACTGGTTCCAGTTGGTAATTTCCCCGGTGATGTATATTTTCCGAAATTCATCGCGTGTCAACCCTCTTTTTTTCAGGGTTTCGAGTACCGGGTTGCCCACGTTGATGGTCGGGATAACTGCATCTTTTGTGACTGCCACAAACCACAAACCGTTATCGATTTCCTGTTGTTCAACCGCCCGCGAAAGCATTCCCAAATCAACGGCTCCTGAAAGTGCATCGGCAACACCTTTCCCGGCACCGCCAGCCGAAATGTTGAATTTTATTTCAGGGTGTTCTTTTTGATATTCCTCGCTCCATTTTACCGCCATCGGGTAAAGCGCGAAAGCGCCTGAAAGACTGATGGTTTGTTCTTTTTTCTTGCCTGATGAACAGGCTGAAAGCAGGATTATTGCCACGAGTATAAAAGCCAGATTTTGTAGTTTCATAATGTGCTATTTAAATTATTTACTTGCTTTGAAAAGTGACGGGGTAATCGACAATTGCAGGTACAAAAACTGCGAGAATCCGCCGTTTTTCACGCCCTGAATGGTTTTGAGTGATTCGGTGGGCAGGTAGAAAAAATAGCCGCCTTCCAGCAAACCCCAGTCTGAGAATTTGTATTTGGCACAAAGGTCGTTTTCTGTGCCAAGGTTTTTATCGGCGGGTGTTGCCGGGTTGGCTTCTGCCAGACTGAAAAAATGAAAGTTATTTCTGATACATAACTTTTTTGATGGATTGATTTCGGCAAACAGGTACAAATCAGACAACCCACCACCCGCAGTTTGTTTTTGATAGGCCGAATAGTAATCCATAAAACCGTTGAATGTGTGGCGCGACCTGTAAATCGGGTCATACATTTTGTCGGTTTTCAAATTCGACCCGGTTTCTGTGTTGCCCGAAATGTAGCTGTAACCCGCTCCCAGACTGATAGTTTTTATTTTGTAGCCCGCTTCAACATCAAGCAAAAAGGCGCTCACTTTTTTTCCTGCCTGACTTTTTCCATATTGGTAATAGGCATCGCCCCAGATTGTAAAATTCTTTTTTGCATAAAGTGTATATAATCCGGTTGTTTGTCTGAAATAAACTGTATTTGATGTGTCCGATTCTGTACGGCCTGCTGCCACATGAACCAGCGAAAGTTTCAGTCCCGATTCAAACTGCCGGTTGAGCCAGGCAAAATCGATGCTTTTGTACCGGTTGGTGGGGAAGTAGTTATTGGCTGACAACGACTGTGCTGTGTTCCATGAGCCGGCAAGATGGAGGTTCCATTTTTGAAGTTTCAGTTTTAAAAGAACTGCGTCGGAACTGATACCGTTTTGGTTCCAGTTGGCGTTGGAAAGAATGCTTTGGTTGTCGTAACTCAGTTGTTGCCGGCCAACAGCCAGCCAGTTTTCCTTGCCGATTTTTAAGTCGGCGAAACCTTCAAAAAGGTCGAGCGAAGCATTGTTCCCGTTACTTCCTGAAAGGGAGAAATTGGTATCGTCGCCCCAGATTCTTACATCCTGCGGTGTGATTTTGATTTTCAGTTTTTCAGTCTCGTACCCAAAAC
>CAZXVT010000119.1:0-6489 GCA_964644015.1 uncultured Maribellus sp. | reverse complement strand
AACGCCGGTGTTGCCCCGTCGGCAGCAAGTTTAGCGTAACCATCGCGAACCTCGGAACGATTCCGCAACTCGGCATCGACTTTAAACTGTGCAAAACCTGAAAAGGGTAAAAGTGTAGCGAGAAAAACCGCAGCCTGAATCAATTTTGTTTTGTAAGATGAGTTTTTTTGGTTCTTTTCAGTAAAAGTTATTACTTCTGTCATTCTTTAGAATTTTTTCAACGACAAAAGTAAACTGCCCCCCAAAAAGCAGAAACCGTGAAAAAACGTAAAATGAACTACGTCTTTTTACTTATCAAAAGTGATTTTCAGATTTGTAAAAGGCCGTTTTTAATGGCAAAAATTACGAGGTTGGCTGTGTTTTTCGATTGTGTTTTCAGCAGCAGGTTTTCGCGGTGTTTGTCAACCGTTCGTTTGCTGAGTGAAAGTTTATCCGCAATTTCGACGTTGGTTAGTCCGGCGCAAATTAATAACAGAATTTCCTTTTCACGCTCCGTCAGTTCACCATACAAATTCCAACGGTCGTTTTTTTGCGGGTTTTTCAGAATGCTGTTCAGTATTTCAATCGAAACATAAGTTTTACCATTATAAACATCCAGCAGTGCCTTCTCCACCTCCTGGAAATTGGAATTTTTCAGCAAAAATCCGCTGGCACCGGCTTCAATCATGCTCAGGTAGTAACTCACATCGGAATACATCGAAAGGGCAATGATTTTTATTCCCGGCGAAAGTTCTTTTGCTTTTTGTGCTGCCTGAATACCATTCATTACAGGCATTTCAACATCCAAAAGCACAATGTCGGTTTTATTCTTTACGAGGCCCTCAACAAATTCGAGCCCGTTTTCGGCTTCGTAAATGTTTTCAATGTAATTCAAACTCGAAAGCAACAGTTTCAGTCCTTCACGGAAAAGGGAATGGTCGTCAACTATATAAACCGAGATGTTTTTCATGCCGCCAAATTTATAAAGAGGTTTCAGAAAAATGAGATTTTGTTTTACCTGATTCCTTTTTGGGAAAGTAAAACTCGATGGAAAAACCTTTTCCGGGTGCGGTGTCAATATAATACATTCCTTTCAGCAGCCTTGTTCTCGATGTAATATTGTCGAAACCCATTCCTGTGTGTTTACTTTCGGTGCGCAGTTGAAAATTATCGAATCCGCAACCGTCATCTTTGTAGTTCATAACCAGTAGTTTGTCAGATTCTGTAATTTCGAGATAAATCGTTGTCGGGTGTGCGTGTTTCAGACTGTTGTTCATCAGTTCGCAAACAATCCGGTATAAACTGATATTCATTTCTTCGCTGAGGTTTTGTTTATCGATATTCAGAAACAGCGAATATTTAATTGCTGAAGCAGAAAACAGCTGGTCGGCAAATGTTTCGATTGCTTTTTCGAGACCAAAATTTTTAAGGAGGTGGGGACTCAGGTTGTTGGCTATTTCTTTTAATGTTACCAACGAATTGTCGGTTAAATTGCAAATATTGCTGATGATTTTCCTATTAAACGGAGTGAGTGTTTCCTGATTTACCGCGCTCAGTGTCATTTTTATAGATGACAGAGCCGGACCAAGACCATCATGCAACTCGCGTGCAAATTTCTGACGCGCAGATTCTTCGGTGTTAATTACGGCTGAAAGCACCCGCTGTTCATTTTCAGTGCGTAAACGTTCAACTTCGTCCTGGAGGTTAAAAATTTTACGGATAAAAATTACACCGGCAAGCAAAAAAATGGATATTACAACACCGATCCACGCGTTAACTTCTTCCTTTTTGAATAAACTGGTTTCCCAGAAAAGCAGCGAAAAATCGAAAAGACGTCGGATTGCCATCAAAACAAATCCGGCAGAAATCAGTATCCATGAAATATTGTAGCGTGTGCGGCGAATCAGGGTCAATGCAAAAACTGCTGCACCAAGCTGGAAAAGCATTGAGACGAGTAAAGCAACTTTCAGCATCATAAAATTTTATTTTACAGATGACACAAAGGTAATTCGTGGTTACATACCTTTTTTTTGAAACGCTAAAATTATCGATGTTTTGTTGTTTTCCGGATAAAGAGAAGCTTTGTTATTGAATTTCAGTAATCTTAAAAAGAAAAAGCCCCGGAACTCTTTCCGGGGCTTTGCAAACTGTCGAATAAAAATAAGGGTTTTGCTAAATATTCTACCTTCTCTCTATGGAAAATAACTTCTGTAATCTTTTTTGTGTCTATTGACGATTCAAAGGTAAATCCAAAGCTTTTGTTGATTGTTATATTTCTTGCTGATAAAAAAGGTTTAGTTGTCTGAATTCTGGTTCCATTTTTAATCATTTAAAAAACAAGTAAAATTCTGAATCAACTGAATTTTATGAAAATCGCGGTGTGGCTAAATAGCATTATATCAGTTTTATATGTGATGTTGCTTGAAATATTAGTGAATTTTTTTATTAAAGTGTAATTTGTAAGTTGCTGAAAATCAGAACTCAGAAATTATGAAGGCAAAAGGTGCAAAAAACTGAGTGTTTGTCAGTTATTATGAAGTGACAAATCAGAAAACCGGAGTATTACAATCAGAATTTTATTGTTCAATGCTGAGAATACAATTGCATAAATTTACAATGCAAACCAGTTTTATAGTTAAACACAAAACAATGAAATTCTCCGGGTATGATATGCTTTTTAACTGTTGGAATTTGAAAGTAACTTAAAACCAGGAGATAATAAATAACTGTCGGATAAATAACCTGTAAAAAACAACTGCTATGAAAAAGATTACCGTTCTATTGATTTGTGTAATATTTATGCATGTTGCCAACGCACAATGGTCGAACAAATGGTTATCGCATACTGACCATAAACATTTATTGTACACACATGGTGATGTTATGGTTGGAAACAACAGTGGCGGAAATCTCGGGATGAGTTTTGTTTTTAATAGCAAATATTCTGTTGAAATAGGCTATTCGGCATCATCAAATCAGGTGTTGCCAACCTTTCCTGAAGTGCTGAAATCGGCTAATAAGTCTGAGACAGCAGATATTATTGCATCGCCTGACGAAATGTTGGAAAATTATCACATGATGATGGGACGGCATTTTAATCTGAATTCGAAAGGTACTTTCAGGCTGGTTGTTCAGGGTGGTCCCGGAATGTCGGTTGTAAACACAAAATCGGCAGTAACGAAAAGTACTGGTTATACAGTTATTCCAACAGTCAGAACCAGTGATTTCAGTGTGATGGTAAATTCAAAAATTGAATTTCCGATTAATAAGATGATCGGCTTGTCGGCTGGTCCGACTTTGTTGATGAATCACGATAGAAAATATTTCTCAATGGGAGTAGGATTTATTTATGGTATAATATCAAAAAATTGAAGGCGAGGAGAGAGGAGAGTTAAGCGTTAGATTTTGTCAGGCCTGTCTGTATTGTAACGGACAGGCCTTTTTTATTATTCAAGCCTGATCAGGCCATTTTTTAAAGCGTACTTAACAATATCCGCATTCGATTTTAAACCCAGTTTATCGAGAATATTTTGTTTGTGTGTGTTTACAGTTTTAACACTGATAAAAAGTTTATCGCTGATTTCCTTTGTCGATTTTCCTTCGGCGAAAAGCAGAAAAATGTCTTTCTCTCTTTCCGATAAAGTAGAGTATTCATTAGTATCGGTTGCCGATGGTGTTAAATAACCACTGATTACCAGTTCTGTAATATCCTGGCTCAGGTATTTTTTTCCATCGTAAACCGATTGAATAGCGTCTGTTAATTGCCGGTAAGTACAGTTTTTTAGTAAATATCCGTCAGCACCGGCTTCCAGCGCTCCTTTAACATATTGTTTATCAGAGTGCATTGATACAGTGATTGTTTTAATCTCGGGAAACAGGGCTTTTATCTTTTTCGTTGCCTCTATACCATTTAAAACAGGCATAGCGATATCGAGTAAAACCACATCGGGCTTAAAGTGTTTTACTTTTTCAATAGCTTCGTTTCCGTCTTTTGCCTGGGCAATCACTTCAATATTTTCGGCTGAAAATAGCAGGTTTGCCAACCCTTCTCTGAAAAGTTGATGATCGTCGGCAATTAATACTTTTATTCTCATGGTATTTAATTTCAGTTAAAACATCTTATTTTATTCTATTTAAAACACTTAAATGTAAAATAGTTCATTCAGCAGTTTATTTATTTTTAACCGGAATTTCAATCCGGGCTGTTGTTCCCTTTCCGGGTGCCGACTTTAATTCAAGCTGGCCGTTAAAGCTTTCGAGACGCTCTTTAATACTCATTAAACCAAATCCGTCGGCTTTTGTGGCCGATTTCCCATCTATTATTTCAAATCCTTTTCCATCGTCTTTTACCGAAATATAATATTTTTTCGGGGTGTGTTCAATTTCAATTGTCAGTTCGTTTGCATTCGCGTGTTTTATTACATTTTGAATCAGTTCACTAACTATTCTGTAAATAAAAATTGCTATATCCTTTTTGATGTTTAATGAAACATCTTCTCCAATCAAAAGGGTTTTTAAAGGGTGTTTTTGTTCAATTTGTTCCAGTTTCCATTTGAAGGTCGGGATTAATCCCAATTCGTATAGTATTGGCGGGCTTAAATCGTAGGTAAGTTCCCGGGATTCGGCAATGGCTTTGTTTAACAAACCAAAAGTATCTTCCCAGATTTTTTTTGTAACCGGTTTGAATTCGTCGGTGTTAACTGCCGATAATTTCAGGTATGCCAGCGACAATGTCTGCCCCAGGCTATCGTGCAGATTTTCAGCAATTCGTCTTCTTTCCCGTTCTTCAATCCTTGTTATTTCGATATTCAGTTTTTTAAGTTTTTCCTGGTATTTTTCAATTTTTTTCAGGTTTTCAACCAAGGCTAATTCTGCTTTTTTTCTTTGGGTGATGTCATAACAAATTCCTCTTGTGCCTGCAAAATTTTTCGCTTTGTCGAATACAGGAAAACTGCTTAATGTAAACCAAAGATCATCGTTGCCAGAGTTGAGCAAAATTTCACATTCTTTCAGCTTTTCAGATGCTGAAATCCTGACATGTTTATTTACGGTTTGTGTTTGAAAGAATGAGTGAAAATCTAATTTTCCGAGAATCTCGAGGCTTTTCATTTTCAGAATTGATTCAACTACCGGGCTGATGTAAGTAAATTTTCCGTTTGCATCAATTTCCCAATAAAACTGCCGGGCATATTCTGAAATGGTATTGAACCTTTCTTCCTCAGCCAGAAATTTATCGGTTTCTGCTTTAATGTTCAGTTCAAGACTTTCATTTCTTTTTCTTAACAAATCTTCGACACCTTTTATACGCAAAGCAACATTTATTTGAGCTTGTAATTCGCTCGACATGAATGGTTTGGATATAAATGCGTCGGCTCCGGCATTTAATCCGCGCGTTCTTTCAGCCGGATTTCCACCGAGTGCAGAGATCATCAGTACAGGAATATTTTTAGTTTCGGCATCGGTTTTCAAAATTTCGCAAACTTCGTAACCATTCATTCCGGGCATTAAAATATCGAGCAGAATAATTTCCGGTTTTTCATGTTTTGCTTTTTCAATTCCATCAAAACCATTTAATGATCTTATGAATTGAAAATCAGGATAATATCTTGTGGTAAGCTGACTGAGCAGTTCAAGATTTATTTCATTATCATCAATTGCCAGAATTTTCTTCATTTTGAAACTGGTGATGGTTAAGAAACTAAAAATTAATTAAATACGACAGTTTGTAAATAAAATAGCGCACTTTAAAGTAAGCACTTATAAATTAATTTAACTAAAAATAGTAAAAAAAATAATGCAATTAATGGTTGTAAATATTATTCAGTGCATTGAAAACAAAAATCGACTACATTTGAGCAAAATTTCACTGTAAAAATTTCTAAATTCTTAAAATATGAAAACATTATTATTAGCATTTGTTGTAATATTTATTACATCCATGCAGTTAAAAGCACAATCAGACACAACATTGGTCATTAGTTTTGAGAAAATGGTTCATGATTATGGCACCATTGAACAGGGTAGTGATGGTGGTGCTGAATTTGTGTTCACCAACACTGGCAAAACACCACTTGTATTAAGTAATGTAAGGGCTTCGTGCGGTTGTACTGTGCCAACGTGGCCCAAAGAGCCGATTCTCCCTGGTGCAAAAAGTTCGATTAAAGTTGTTTATAATACCAATATTGCCGGTAATTTTCATAAATCGATAACGGTTAATTCAAATGCCAGGAACTCAGAAGTTGTTTTGAGTATTAAGGGGAATGTGGTTGCAAAAAAGCAATAAAAAACTATACTTTACATAACTTTGAAAGGCAGTCGGATTGGCTGCCTTTTTTGTTTAACTGACATTCCTGAAAATTTCAGTTAAATAACATAAACTTCTATTTCTGTTGAAGTTAGGTTTCTTTTTATTAATGCTTAAAATTGAGTTGTTTATAAAAAAAGAATTATTATCTTTTAAAAGTTTTACGATAGAAAAATTTAATATTAACTGATGGACGGAGCTTATGA
>CAZXVT010000118.1:0-14033 GCA_964644015.1 uncultured Maribellus sp. | reverse complement strand
GTATGTAAGCATGAGAATGAAAACAATTCTTTCAATATTTCTGATTTTACTTTTTGCTTCCGGAGCAGAAATAAAGGCACAAAATAAAATTGAAAATGATACAATTAAGGGTAAAATTGAGGAAGTTACGATTACTGCATTCCGCTCTCCTTACAATCTATTCACCATTCCGGCGCCGGTAAGCGTTGTTACCACCCGACAACTCGAAACAGGCAGTTCGTTAACGCCAGTTGAAGCTCTGAACCAGGTTTCAGGGGTTTTAATGCACAACGGGACACTGAATACAAACCGTTTAACCATTCGGGGAATAGGGGCACGGACACCTTACGCCACCAATAAAATAAAGGCTTATTACGGTGAAATACCTTTGACTTCGGGAGATGGTGAAACAACACTCGAAGACCTTGAAAACTCCTCAATCAGCAGAATCGAAATTGTAAAAGGTCCTTCTTCAAGTCTTTTTGGTGCCGGACTGGCAGGTGTAGTTCTTTTTTTTCCTGAATCTGCTGAAAATTCTTTTGTTCAAAATCAAATAATCGCCGGTTCATTTGGAACGGTAAAAAACACAATCTCAGCTGGATTGACGGATAAAAATCTGAACATCTTTGCTTTAGGTTCGGTTTTACACAGCGATGGTTACCGCGAAAATAATGAAACCAACCGTACCAACATTTTACTGAATTCAACCTGGGATATTTCGTCCAATACACAAATCCAGGTACTTCTAAAAGGCACAAAAATGAATGCATTCATACCCAGTTCGCTCAACCGGGAAATGTATGAAGAAACTCCCTGGAAAGCGGCACCCACCTGGATGAACGCAAAAGGCAACGAAGCATATACAGGCGGACAGGCCGGGATTACGTTAAATTTTGCTTTACCCGGTTTTCAACGTATTTCGGCGTCAACTTTTGGCAGTTTCCGTAATGGAAATGAACTGCGCCCATTTAATACTTTAAAGGAAAACAGTCAGTTTTACGGTTGGAGGGCTTATTATCAGAAACTGATTACCGGGGAAAAAAACAAATTTACCATCTCAACCGGGTTGGAGGTCTTCAGAGAAATTTACGGCTGGTTAACCTTGACAAATAATGGCAATGCTTTGCTTTCTGACAACGAAGAAAACCGGCAATATGAAAATCTGTTTGTTCAGATTGAGGCCGGATTTTCTGAAAAAGTCTCACTTTCAGCAGGACTTAACGGAAACCTGACACGGTTTTATTATTCCGATCTTTTCATCGAAAACGGTGACAAATCAGGGGAACAACATTATAAACCAACAATTTCTCCGCGTCTTGGAATCAATTACCTGATAAACAGAAATTTTTCGCTATATGCGAATATCAGCCACGGTTTTTCAACTCCTACTTTTGAGGAAACTTTGTACCCGCAGGGTGAAATTAACCCTGATATTCAACCAGAAACCGGTTGGAGTGCAGAAGCAGGTTTTCGCTCGCAATGGGCAAACCGTGTTCAGTTTTCGGCCAGTTATTACCGGATTTATATCAAAAACCTGCTGGTTGCGCGACGTACCGGCGACGATGAATATGTGGGTGTGAATGCGGGTAAATCAGAGCATCCGGGACTGGAAACCGAAATTCGGTGGTTTGTAACAAATCCCGAAAAATTTCCATCCATGCAATTGGCAGGAACCGCCACTTTTGCCAATTATCATTTTACAGATTTTATCGATCAGGGGATTGATTATTCAGGAAAAAATCTGCCGGGCACTGCCAAAAACACCTGGTTTGTCCAGGCATTATTCAAAGTCACACGCAACCTCGATGTTACTCTTTGGCACCGGTTTACGGGTGAAATGCCTGTGAACGATGCAAATTCGGAATATTCCGGCGCATTTGGTATTTCGAATGCCGAAATAAAATTCAGGCCACAGGTAAAAAGGTTCAGTTTTGAAATGAAAGCCGGTATTCAGAATATTTTTGATATACATTATGCATCGATGCTGGCAGTAAATGCATTGCCTGCCGGAAACAGTGCCCCGCGCTATTATTACCCTGGTAATCCCAAAAACTACTTTTTCTCTTTGCTGATACGATTTGAGTAAATCATTTTCTGATACTGGTTCCCTGGCTCAAATAAAGGAGCCTGTATCAGAAAGACTAATTTACTTTATATATCTTACTAATTTCCAAGGATTTTCACAGTTGTACGACGGTTTTGTCTTCGTCCTTCTTCTGTGGCATTGTCGGCAACCGGCACTTTATCACCAAATCCCTCTGATTGCAGGCGATTTCCGGTTATTCCATTCTTTTCAAGATATTGCACCACCGAAATGGCCCTCATTTCAGACAATTTCTGGTTTCTTTCCGGATTACCCGAGCTGTCGGTGTGACCTTGTATCTGCACTTTCAAACCCGGATTTTCTTTCAGGAATGCCACGAGTTTGTTAAGTTCTGGTTCCGACTGGGGCAAAATCCTGAAGGAATCAGTTTCATAATAGATATTGTAAAGTTCCATCTTTGCACCAATTTCAATCGGTTCAAGTTCAATGGCAAGAACAAACGGATTGGTTATAGATGATGAATCTTTCAGCAGGATAGATTTTGAATAAAACAGATAACCAGGTTCAGAAACATTAAACGAATAATTACGCTGAAGTGGCAGTGCGAGCATGGCTTCTCCTTTTTCATCAGCCTTTTCAATACGGCTTTGAGGTGGAGAATAAGACATATTAACAAGCTCAATATCAGCAAGTACCACTTTGCCTGTTTTTTTGTCAGTAACCTTTGCTTTCACATACGAAACCGGAGTTGGCCGCAAACCACGGGTGAGATTGAATGAAAAAATATCAAGACCTTTTTCTGCCACCCGTGCTGAAGAGAAATAAGCGGTTTCACCAATTGAGTTGATGGTTAGCCCTAACTCATCTTTATTGGTATTGATTGGGTATCCCAGGTTTTTTAAATTAATAACCTTTCCAAACTCATCGATTTCGGCAGTGAATAAATCGAAACCTCCCATCCCGATTTGGGTATTCGATGCAAAATAGAAATTCCGGCTGTTGGCATGGATAAACGGAGAAATCTCATCGCCCGGTGTATTAATCTGGTTTCCAAGATTTTCAGGCGCTTTAAACTGGGGTGTCCCGATTTCTGAAAAGCCTTTAAATTCGGCCCGCCAAATGTCTTTTCCTCCCTTACCGCCAGCTCTGGTACTCGAAAAATAAATGAATTTATTATCGGACGAAAATGAAGGCTGTCCTTCCCAGGCGCCTGAATTGATGATTTCGCCTGCATTGGCAGGTTTTGTCCATTTCCCATTTACAATTCTTGAAAAATAAATATCGCAGCTTCCGAAACCATCAGGCCGGTTACAGGCAGTAAAAAACAGAATTTTTGAATCGGCTGACAAAGTTTGTGCGCCTTCATTATCGGGTGTGTTTACATCGGTTATTGGTGCTGCATTTTCAGATGAATCGAGATCAGCCACAAAAAAGTCTTCCTGTGCCATTTGACCGTTTCCTTTTATCAAACGGGTAAAAACGAGTTTTTTCCCATCCAGCGATGGTGTAGGCCAGTATTCATCGTATTCCGAATTCACCTGGTCGCCCAGGTTCTGCGGTTCAAATTCCACCGGATTTTCAAGTGAATTAAGTGCAAACTGGCAACTGGCAATTTTACACGCTAATAAAAACTGCCGCTTCTCAGGAATATTCTTGTTTTTGCTGTATTCGTTATAATAAGAAAGTGCTTCAGAATAATTTGCGTTTTCATAATATGCCTCACCAAGTCTGAAATCAAGAAGTGGATTCTGTCCCAACTCCTTTGCCTTTTCCAAATGTTTGATCTCCAGGTTAACAGAGTCAGTTTCGCTGTATATTTCTGCTAATAAAAGATGTGCATCCCTGAAATTCGGGTTTTCTGATAAAATCTTATTACAACGATCAATAGCTTTTTGAAAATTTTTCGAGGTATATTCTGTTTTTGCCTCTTCAAAAAGTTTCTCCGTTTTTTTTTCGGTTTGTGCAATAACCTGAATATTCAGAATCAACATAACCACGAGTGCAATCATGGAAATTTTTCTATTCAGAATTCGATTTAAACGATTGATTTCAAACATAATAAACATCACTATTTAGAATATAACATCACAATAAAAAATAATCCATCCGGATAATACTCCGGTTTTCGGGTTTGTATAAAAACTTTGCAAAGTAATAAAAAAAGAATCTTCGAAACGTTTGTAAACCTTACTGTTGTAGAAAAAAAATTCTGTACCGGTGCAACTTATTCAAAAAATTTCTATTTTTCGTCGATGTTTAATTCATATAATCAAAAAATTCATTCTTAGCTTTTATTGTTTCGAAAAAATGAAAAAGAACAATTTGAGGAGAAATCATTCAGATTTCGATGACAATTACGAATTTGGGAAAATGGGTTCGGGGTCAAGAGACAAAAGTTCAAAAAAACGCTTATCGATTTACGACGAATACGAAGAAGAAGATGATTTATTTCTGATTCAGGAGAAATTTAAAAACCGTCGTAAATAATTTGTGGCAAAAAAGTCAATTCAAACATTATTACGAATGTAAACATTAAATAACCAGTTGTTTTTTAATCCCCCGCAAATCCGAGAGGTAGTGTTTTACTTATAATAAAACGCTTCATGTCCGGGGTAAAAGTATTTTGTCCTGGCAATATTCTCAGGAAGACAGTAGTAAATTACCTCAGCAACAGCACATTCTGTTCCTTCTCCATCGCGCAGGTTAACCAGGATCGTTGTATTTTTACGTTCTGAGGCAATTACTTTCCCGGTAATGGTAATTTCCCCTTTCGAAATACTGACCGGCTTCACATACTTTATGTTAAGAGCAGATGTAACCCCTGAAGTTTTTCTTTTAATCAACACCACCCAACCAGCCAGTTCATCCATCAGTGCGGCCTGTATTCCGCCATGCAAAACATCCGACCAGCCTTCAAGTGATTTTCTCGGGCTCCATCTGGCAAAAAGTTCTTCACCATTTTCCCAGAATTCCATCTGTAAACCGGTTTTATTAAATGGTGAGCAGCCAAAACAGTTGTAATCATGGCGCGCGTCCATATCAACAAAAGGATTGCGGATTTTTATCATTGTAGATAGTTTTTTTCTGTTGGCAAATGTATTTATTTTGATTTTAAAGTGGTAAAATCGATAAATAAGTGGTTTTACTATATTTGAGAATTAAAATTCGCTGATATGAAACAAATCTCGCTGACCATCTTTGCCCTCTTTTTTCTTTTTCAGGCATTTGCTCAGGATTTTTTTGACAATCAATTCGATAAAAGCAAAAAGTACATTATTCTGGCAAATCCAACTGTTGGAAACCTGAAGGTTATTCAATTTCTGGCAAATGTCAAACTGTTGGATTTTAACGAAAGAAAAATGAAATTTGTAGGTGTTTACCACCCCGGCCAGGCTTATGATTTCAATGAAACAAAAAAGTATATCACAGAAAACCATCTGGAAAACTATTATTTACAGGAAGTAAGAGGAGAACTGAATGACTCGAATCTTTTCAAAACAAATGATTGTACCGGGCAATTGAAAAAGATTTTTGAGAATTCTGTGGGTATTTTCTTTTTTGGTGGCCCCGATATTCAACCTGAAATTTATGGCGAGGAAAACACGTTTTCGGTGGTTACCGATCCGGGCAGGCACCGGTTCGAAACCACTTTTCTGTTTCACCTGCTGGGTGGTTACCGCAATGAAGACTTCAAACCCTTCCTCGAAGAAAACAAAAAATACCTGGTAACCGGATTCTGCCTGGGAATGCAAACCATGAATGTGGCTACCGGCGGCACTTTAATACAGGATATTCCGGCCGAAATTTACGGGGCAACGACTCCCGAAACCACACTGGAAATTGGACGCGGCAACCTGCACCGCAACTATTGGCAGGAGATTTCGAAAGACACGCTGCTGATGGGTATCAACCTGCATACCATCCAGTTTACTGACCATCCGTTTTTTGGCAAAGCAGTGAATGTTTCAAAGAGTTTTCATCCGCGAATATACAGCAGCCACCACCAGGCAGCCGAAAAAATCGGGAAAGGACTGGAAGTAACGGCACTTTCGCCCGACGGGAAAATTGTGGAAGGCCTTGCTCATAAAAAATATCCGAATGTTTTTGCGGTTCAGTTTCACCCCGAGGTACCCGGATTGTATGAGGATTTGAAACCGCTAAAATTCAATCCTGACGACCAGCCGATGACTTACAACGACATCATCGGAAAGAAAAGTGTCCGTTTTCACGAAGAGTACTGGAACTATATTTCTTACATTTTAAGAAAAGCGAAGAATTGAAGAATTGAGATTGGTGGTAATTGTGAAAGGTTAATGCAAATCGCAAATAGTAAATCGTAAATAGCTAAATTGTAAATGTGTTTGCTATTTTTGCGCCCTCAAAATAAACAGGTTGGAAAATGAATTTTCTGGAAGAAATACAACGCCGGCGGACTTTTGGAATTGTAAGCCACCCCGATGCCGGAAAAACCACACTCACCGAAAAACTGCTGCTTTTTGGCGGTGCCATTCGTGTGGCAGGTGCGGTTAAAAGCAACAAAATAAAAAAAGGCGCCACCTCCGACTTTATGGAAATCGAGCGCCAGCGCGGTATTTCGGTAGCCACTTCGGTAATGGGTTTTGAGTACAACGGCTACAAGGTGAATATTCTCGATACACCTGGTCACCAGGATTTTCAGGAAGATACTTTCCGCACACTCACTGCTGTTGACAGCGTAATTATTGTTATCGATGCAGCAAAAGGCGTGGAGCCGCAAACCGAAAAACTGATGAATGTTTGCCGGATGCGCAAAACACCGGTGATTGTTTTTGTCAATAAAATGGACCGTCCCGCCGGCGACCCGTTTTCGCTGATGGATGAGATTGAAAAACAGTTACAAATAAAAATACGCCCGCTGAGCTGGCCTATCAACAACGGGCCTGAATTCAAAGGAGTTTACAATATTTTTAACCGCAGCCTTAAACTCTTTAAACCTGATATTCAGACGATTGAGGAACGCATCAAATTTGAAGATATCAACAACCCGGAACTGGAAAATTACATTGGTAACGATGCTGCTGTTTTGCGCGAGGAACTCGACCTTGTGGAAGGCGTTTATCCCGAATTTGAAAGGGATGCTTACCTTGCAGGTGACCTCGCCCCCGTATTTTTTGGCAGCGCGCTGTACAACTTTGGCGTTCAGGAATTGCTGGATGCCTTTGTGGAGATTGCGCCTTGGCCCCGCCCGAGTTTTACCGAGGAAAGAATTGTGGAGCCGGAAGAAAGCAAGTTTTCGGGTTTTGTTTTTAAGATTCACGCCAACATCGACCCCAACCACCGCAGCCGCATTGCTTTTGTTAAAATCTGCTCGGGAATGTTTGTGCGCAACAATATTTATAAACACATCCGATCGGGTAAAACGCTGCGTATTTCAAGCCCCACAGCTTTTATGGCTTCTCAGAAAGAAGTGATTGACGAAGCGTTTCCGGGTGATATTATCGGCGTTCCCGACACCGGCAATTTTATTATCGGCGATACAATTACCGATGGAGAGGATATTCATTTCAAAGGCTTGCCCAGCTTTTCGCCCGAGCTTTTCCGTTACATCGAAAATGCCGACCCCATGAAATCGAAACAACTTGCAAAAGGAGTTGACCAGTTGATGGACGAAGGTGTGGCACAGCTTTTTACCAGCCAGTTTAATGGCCGGAAAATCATTGGCACAGTCGGACAACTTCAGTTTGAAGTAATTCAGTTCAGGCTCGAACATGAATACAACGCAAAATGCCGTTTCGAGGCGCTGCAAATGTACAAGGCGTGCTGGATTCAGAGTGACGACAAAAAAGAGCTGGAGGAGTTTAAAAAGCGAAAACATCAGAAAATGGCCAAAGACAAACTGGGCAGAGATGTTTTTATGGCTGATTCACCCTTTATTCTGCAAATGGCGCAGGATGAATTCAAAAAAATCAGGTTTCATTTTACTTCGGAATTTTAGATATTTACAGAAAAAAGTAATATGCTGCTTCTGGCAAACTTCTTCGACAGTGACCTTTTCACATACGGTATTCTCCCGTTTCTGATTTTTTTGTCACGCATTTGCGATGTAACCATTGGTACCATCCGCATTGTGATGGTTTCGAAAGGTCAGAAGTACTGGGCTCCGATTCTGGGCTTTTTCGAGGTTTTTATCTGGCTGGTGGCAATTACACGCATCATTCAGAATCTCGACAACTGGCTTTGTTATTTTGCATATGCGGGTGGTTTTGCAACCGGAAATTACATCGGGCTGATCATTGAAGAAAAAATGGCGATCGGGATTGTAAAAATCCAAATAATCACCAGTAAAGAAGCAAAACAACTGATTGAAAACCTGAAAAATGCCGGCTACGGAATCACACACCATGAAGCTCATGGAGGAACAGAAGCGGTGAGTATTATTTACAGCATTATCAAACGAACTGAAATTCAGAAAGTTGAAAATATTGTAAAAACCACCAACCCAAAAGCTTTTTACTCGGTTGAAGATGTAAAATCTGTGAGTCATGGCATTTTCCCCGAAAAAACTGTCATGCAGTTCTGGCGCAAAGGAAAATAAGCCGGGAAAAAAGTGACTGATAGAGATTGATAAAGATTAAAGAAACTGGCTACTATCTAATTAAACTCCAAACTCTTTGAAAACCGGATATTTATTAATCATTTGCTCCAGTTCAGTTACCACTTCCTTTTTCTTTTCGGTAAACAGCGTTTTGTAGTATTGAACGCCGTCCATCAGGTTCTCATGGAAGCTAACCAGTTGTTTGTATTCTTTTGAATCTTCCGTGTTCTTTTTCCAGGTTTCAGCCCGCTCTTTAAAAATGTCGAGGTACATGTTCAGTTCTTTCAGAAACATGTGCGGACGCGGTCTGTTATCCAACAAGTTGATCCGGCCATAAATATGATCAACCATCTCTTTCATCGTCGAAACTTTTGAAAAATAGGCCAGGTTGGGGCCAGGACAACAGGTTACCTTGAATTCAGGTTTTACTTCAATTCCTTTCGAAACCAGCGCCGAAGTACTCAATCCGTTACAAAGACATTCTCTTTCAATTATCTTTTCATAAACTTTCCGGTACTCAGCTTCAGGCAGATTTTGCGTTGCAAGTTCATTCAGTTTTTTACGCTGATACTCTTTCGAGGAAGTGCAAATAGGTTTTTCGGTGTATTCGGTATTGTATTTCAGAAATCCTTTTGTACAACTGTACCCCGGTTTTCCGCTTTTTGCCAGTTCTGCCTTGTGCAAACTCATCGAAACTCCTTTGACCGTATTAAAAGGAACGCCAAGCGGAGATAAACCACTGTAAACCAAATCGTCTTCTTTAGCTTTTGCAAGTATATTCAGCGTTTCATTATCAATGCTGATAACTTCGGGAACCAGCATAAACGGGGTTGCCCAGCCAACGCTGTCCAATTCGTAATGATCCAGCAGCAGTTCATGTTCTTCGGTTGTCCCTACTCCACCCTGCGCGGTAACTTTTAATTCAGGAGTTTCAGCAGGTAATGGAAGTCCTTTTTTGCCAAGTGCCGAATGGTACAACCCGATACAGGTTTCAAAAAGCATATCTCGGTTATTTTTGAAATCTTCCAGAATTGGCCCGAACAAAACGCCGTTTGTGGGGAAACAATGTCCGCCACAATTCACACCCGACTCTATTCTGTATTCCGAAACCCACAACCCTTTTCCGGCAAATATTTTTCCCTGCACCAGTGCCGAACGGAAATCGCTTACTTTCAGAATTATTTTCTTCTTGATAGAACCGTTAATATCAGGGAAAAAGTCTTTGAAATTTTCAATGTAACTGTATAACCGCGGGCTCATTCCGGCTGATAAAACCAGCGACGAATGAAGGTTGCTGTTGGCAAAACCACGAAGAGCAGCGTGTGCATCGTTGTGTTCAACAGGCAGTTCAACGCCGTTTTTGTAGTTTACTTTGTCGAGTTTGGTCATGATGTTTACATCAATCGACCCGACATGCAGTTTGGCATCAACCCATTTTCTGAATTCATCGGCCGCATCGCGGCTTTTTTGTGCCAGGTTGAATTTTTCCTTCAAAGCCGATTTATCGGGAAGCAGGCAAATGTATTTTTCGAGTTCGGTTCCGGCCTGTGCAGCACTGCTTTTTAATTCGGCAACCTTCTGTTTTACAATTTCATCCACCAGGTTCAGGTACGAAGTAATTCTTACAGCCCTGAAATCCTCCACTTCTTTGGTGATTTTCTTAAACGGAATATCAAATTTCTGACTATAAAATTCCCTCATCCTTTCAATGGTTGAATCATCGACCAGCGAAATAACCGAAGAAATTCCATACGGAGCAACTTTAATCGGGGTGTCTATCGAATAACCCACACCCAGAACCGGGATGTGGAAAGAGTGACCTTCAAATAATTTCATTCAAACAAATTTTAATAAAAACCGGTTTCATCTCAGACTGATTCATGTTCCGGTTTGCGCGTGCAAAGAAAGCAACTTATCCGGCTTTCCTTCGCAACATTACTTGCAACTACAAAAAACCAGTTCTTTTTTTTTAATGACGTTTTTACAGGCTGAAAAATTGGAATCTATCCGGCGATAATTCAAACAACAACACCTGATACAACTTTTCAGATTGTTTGGTAATTTCGGATTCCACAGACCTACTTATTGAGTGTGACATAATAGTAAAATCTTGAAAATGAAAATAAATTCAATATTCAAATTACCCAGGATACCTTTCTACATCGGACATAAATACCTTATATCCTGTAAATTAACATTGCTTTTATTAATTTCAGTTTTTGCGATTAATGCGCAAAATCCGGAACAGACGAAGAATGGTTCCAATTCGGATTTTGATGAACAGCCTAAAATAAAATGGGAATTTAAAACTTCAAAATCAATTTTCTCTTCGCCGATAATCAACGAAGCCACTATTTATTTTGGTGGAAACGATAGTGTTTTACATGCAGTAAATATTGAATCAGGGGAAGAAGAATGGAGATTTAAAACCCGTGGCGAAATCAGGTCGAATGTTACTATTGACGGCGATTTTCTCTATCTAAATGGCGGTGACAGAATAATTTACAAACTCGAAAAACTGACAGGCAAAATCGTTTGGAAATTCGAGACCAGAGGAGAAAAGAAGGTTGACTTTGCCGACTATTTCCAATCAACACCTGTGTTGCAAAACGAAGTACTTTATTTTGGTTCAGGTGATGGTTGTTTTTATGCCATTGATGCAAAAAAGGGAAAGAAAATCTGGAAGTTCAAAACCGGAAATGCTGTACACACAACTCCTGCAATTGCCAATGGTAAAGTATTTTTAGGCTCTTTCGATGGGCATGTTTATGCACTGGATTTACAAAAAGGAAAATTGATCTGGAAATTTAAAACAGTTGGGCACAAATATTTTCCGACGGGCGATGTAATGGGTTCGCCAACCGTTTACAACGACCTCGTATTTATTGGCGCACGCGATTATAACTTTTATGCAATCGACCTTGAAAAAGGATTTTGCCACTGGAATAAAGCGTTTTTCCGTGGCTGGGCGCTGAACAACAGCATCAGCGATTCGGTGTTGTACATTGGCTCTGCCGACGAACGTGTTTTGATTGCCGCCGACCCCAAAACCGGCGCTGAATTCTGGAAAACAAACATGGAGTTCCTGGTTTTTGGGAATAATGCATACAGTGAAACGCTTTTGTACGTCGGGACAACCAACGGAAAACTGCAGGCTTTCAGTAAATTGTCCGGTAAATACATGTGGAGTTTTGAAACCGAAACCTACAAAAATAACCGGCATAAATATTTCAAATCCGACGGAACTTACCGCGATGATATTTACTCCATCATTAAATCGAATGAACAGTTCCTGGAGGTGGAATGCGAACTGGGTGGCATTTTCAGCACTCCGGTAATTCATGGTAATTACCTCATTTTCACGAGTACAAACGGGATTTTGTATTGTTTGGAGAAGCACACAGCTGATTAATATAAATAAGGATTCCATCTTTTTGGAAAGATGGAATCCTTAGGTCATTTTTCATTTTTCCCTGTATTCCAGAATGTCGGCGGGCTGGCACTCCAGTGCTTTACAAATAGCATCGAGCGTCGAAAAACGGATGGCTTTCGCTTTTCCTGTTTTTAAAATCGAAAGGTTGGAAAGTGTTAAGTCCACCTTTTCGGAAAGTTCATTTAACGACATTTTCCGTTTGGCCATCATCACATCAAGATTTACGATTATTGGCATGGCTTACACGGTTAAGTCGTTTTCATTCTGAATTTCGATTCCTTTTTTAAAAACCCGGCCAATCACCAAAAGTGCAACACCCATAAACAACCACACATCGGCCCCGCCAAGATTCAAATGCTGAATGTCGGGCATGTTTACTCCCTCTGCCACAAAATTTTCGGTGTCTTTAGCACCCCAATACGAAAAAAAGCCGATACCCAAAGCCAGCCAGGCAATGTTGATGATAAACTTCCGAACTGATTCGTTGAACGGATGCGAGAGGTCGAACTTTTTGTCGTGAAAAATCTTCACAATCAGGTAAAACATCAAAGCCTTCAGCACGGCGGTTATAATCATCAGCGAAATGATTGTAACATAATAGCTTTGATTGTAGTTGTACAGTTCGCCTAAACTCGCCACATCCCATAATTTACCTTCACCAAAAGGATTATAAAACAGGGTAAAGAATGCGTTGAAAATATACGATCCGGCCTCAACGCATAAACCAATAAAAATTATCCACGAAATTACGTTCAAGGCGATAAAAGCATAATCTTTTTTTGTTTCCATTTCTAAAATTCAGTTTTAAATTATGCCGCAATTATAATATATATTTATTGTTTTTCAATAAATATATATTTATTTTCAATCTTTTTATATTGAAATAGGATAAAATAGGAAACAAAGAGATTTTGGCTGATTAGTTTGGAATGCGAAGAATTAGCTGATTTATACCAGACTGGTGGTTGAATTTTTTGGCGAGGTAACGGTCACTTGTAAGTTGTCGTTGCGGATTACGGAGAGCGTTTCTGTCTGTGAGGACGTGAACCACGATGCGAGATTCCACAACCGACCCCGCTCTGAAATATGCACTATATTAAGCTTAGTTTTTCTTTTTTAGAATCTTTAATTCTCCAAAGTCAACATCAAGTAAATTGGTCTGGTCAATTGATATTCCTAATATTTCTCCTTTTGAATTAAAATTAAATGTCAGAAAACCGTCAGGAATCCGAATATCATCCCAATCGATTTGAAATGTGTCGAAATGCCAATGCTTTAGTTTTCCTTTAAAGATTAGTGAATGCGAAAAAGAAATTTCTAATTCATTATCAGTAAGTTTATTTATCATTATATCTCCATACATTTTATCGTAGTAAATACCTGCATATGAATCCAAATTCAAGGAGGGTTTTGTGTCTTTAATTTTTGATTTTTCGAGTTCCTTTTTTAATTCCTGCTCTTGTTCATGAATTTTGTTTCTCTCTTCATGTACGATTGTGTATATATTATAAGAGTCATCATTTAACAACTGATTTAATATTTTGAAAGTTAAAAGAAATGGTGCGAATTCATTGGTATTGGATAATACAATAATTCCAAAATTTAAATCCTTAACCATAACAAGGTTAGCAGTCATGCCATCTATTCCTCCACTGTGTTCAATAATTTTATGACCATTTTTTGGTGTTAGAAACCATCCAAAACCATAGGATGTAAATTCATTATTAAATGGAGGCCCCATAAATGGGAAATGAATTTGTGGTTTAAATATTTCATCTAATACTTGGCTATTTATTATCGTATCGTTTTTACAAACCCCTTCATTAAGCAACAATCTCATATAATTTATCATGTCATGAGAAGAGGAATAAATAAAACCAGCAGCAGCAAGATTATCACCATTTTCTTGAACAATGTTTACCTTTTTGTAATGTTCATCCCAAATATGAGGTTGTGCAATATTGGTATTATATTCTCTGATTCTTGAGATTGAAGTACTGTTC
>CAZXVT010000117.1:2697-14320 GCA_964644015.1 uncultured Maribellus sp. | reverse complement strand
AAATGAACCGGCAGAAGATATTTACTCGATGAAAGACGGAATTCCCTACCAGAATGAAAAATGATATTGTTCTTGTGCCGTTTCCTTTTGATGATTTCAAAACATCAAAAGTTCGTCCGGCACTTTGTTTAACCGGGCCGTTTGGAAACTACAATCACGTCGTTATCGCATTTATTTCCAGTAGTTCGAAAAACTATGACGAGTCATCTGATATTCTTCTGAAAAGCAATGAACGTTTAATTGAGGGAACCGGATTGATTACAGATTCAATTCTTAAAACGAACCGGATTGTTACAGTTCCATCTGGATTAATCAAAAGAAAATTAGGAAATGCAAACCCATTGCTCATTCAGACAGTAAAAAATAGTCTGAAAAAAATATTCGAATTAGATTAAAAAATAAAATAAACAAACTTCGGTCTCCGGTCTTCCGACTTTGGTCGTTTCTTACTTCCGACTCCGGACTCCGGTCTTCCGACAAATAATTTAAAATGAAACTCAAATTAGCAATTCTTCCGGGCGACGGAATCGGTCCCGAAATCATTGAGCAGGCTATGAAAACAGTAAAAGCCGTAGCCGAAAAGTTTAATCACGAATTAACGTTTGAATATGCACTTACAGGTGCCATCGCTATCGATAAAGTGGGCAATCCTTATCCCGACGAAACACATGAACTGTGTATGAAATCGGATGCAGTGCTTTTTGGTGCCATTGGCGACCCGAAGTTCGATAACAACCCGAAAGCTCCGGTCAGGCCTGAGCAAGGTTTGCTGGCGATGAGAAAAAAACTGGGTCTTTATGCGAATATCCGGCCGGTTGAAACATTTGAATCGCTGCTGCACAAATCGCCGCTGCGCCGCGAACTGGTGGAAGGCGCTGATTTTGTTTGCATCCGCGAACTCACCGGAGGAATCTATTTTGGAGAAAAAGGCCGGAAAGACAACGGAAATACAGCTTTCGATACCAACACTTACACCCGCGCTGAAATTGAACGCATATTGGAACTTGCCTACCAGTTTGCGGCCAAACGCAACAAAAAGCTGACGGTGGTTGATAAAGCCAACGTTCTCGAAAGTTCGCGTTTGTGGCGTGAAGTGGCGCAGGAAATGGCACCAAACCATCCTAACATTAAAACAGAGTTTATGTTTGTGGATAATGCGGCCATGCAAATTATTCAGTGGCCCAAAAACTTTGATGTGATGGTGACCGAAAATATGTTTGGCGACATTCTCACCGATGAGGCCAGCGTAATTACAGGTTCACTAGGTTTGTTGCCATCGGCTTCCATCGGTATCCATACATCGGTTTTTGAACCCATTCACGGTTCGTACCCGCAGGCCGCCGGAAAAGACATTGCCAACCCGGTGGCCACCATTCTTTCGGCTGCCATGATGTTTGAATACGCCTTTAACCTGATGGAAGAGGGAAAAGCCATCCGCGATGCAGTGGCTGCTTCTCTAAAAGCAGGTTTTGTTACTGTTGATATTGCTGAAGGTAAATCCTACAAAACCTCGGAAGTGGGCGATTGGATTGCAGATTACATAAAAAAGAACTGAAAACGGTAATAGAATTTAAAAGATACAGAACTACAGGAATCCTGTGGTTCTGTATCTTTTTACAAGTCATTGACACATCTTTCATATCCATTTTTTAAAATCCGGAAAGTGATATCAGAAATGAAGAACCTGGATTCGAATACTTGAATTATTCACAACTGTTTGTGTAAACAATGCAATAAAAACAATTTTTGACTGTTAACTTAATAGTGTTTTTTTATTTCATTTGTGACGCAAAAATTCAAATTTGAAAACTTTGAACCGGATTAGTTTTAAGCTAATAATTTCAGTCCCCTTATTTTTTTTCAGTTTTTTGGTTTATGCACAAAACTTTTCAGATAGTGGAATTAATCTGGGTGTAAAGTTGGGTGTGGCAAGTATGTTAGGTGAAATTCCTGATGGTTCATTATCAATTGAAAGTGAATTTAACCATCAGCCTGGTTTTGCGGCAGGATTTGAAATCAGTAAAGATATTGCTCCCAGAATTCAGACTGGCATTGAAGCAGGAATGACCATATTGAATGGGAATTCCTATGCACCTGAATTTTCTGCCGAAGGTATTAACAATCCCGGGATCATTTCAATTGGAGAAATTAATGACCCGGTAAAGTATCAGAATGTATTATCGAGTGTGACTATTATCGGCAGGTATTATTTTAGAAATATAAAAACCAGGTCGGCATTTAATCCTTTTCTAAGTATTGGTGGAGGCTTATTAAACTACAACTCGTTACTTCAATTTATTGATTCAGGTGAAACGATTGTAGGAAAAGGACAAGGAAAAAACAGTAAACTGAGTACGGCAGTTTTTAAAATAGGTACAGGTTTTAAAACAACGCTAAACGAAAAAATGGATCTTTCTACATCGGCCGACTTTAATTTTGTTGGGTATGATTTTCTGGATGTGATGCATAATTATGATTCTGCTGGTGAACGACAGAAAATGAGAGGGTTGTATTTTGAGTTAAAAGCAGGATTGTTTTTTAATTTTGGAAATTCAGGAAAATCACAGGAAAAAACTTCTTCAGGAAAAAAGGGCGGCAATTCAAAAGGTTCCGAATATCTTCCGTTTGCCAGATAGGTTAGGCTCATCGTCATTTTTTTTGGAGCCACTGCTAAATTTTTGTTAGCTGATAAATCATTTGTCAAAATTTTATTGAAATTTGAATAATCATTGAGTAATTTTGTTACTCAATGATTAAAAAAAAATTTGCTGACTCACACATGAAAATGTAACTGAGGAGGCGAAGCATTATTTATACCTTTTCGTATTCTTGTTAAATCTCCGGGCTATGAATTAGTTACAGTCAGTTATTATGATTGAATCCATCATTACTTCTAAGACCCGTATCAAACTGTTATTGAAATTTTTTCTGAATAGTCAGACAAAAAGTTATCTGCGTAATTTAGAGCAGGAGTTTGGCGAATCATCCAATGCAATACGCATTGAATTAAACCGGCTTGAAGAGGCCGGGCTTTTAAAATCGGAGGTTGAAGGAAATAGAAAGCTGTTTAGTGCCAATGTTTTACATCCTCTGTATAACGATATTAATAGTATTCTTCGTAAAATTACAGGTATCGATAGTGTTGTGGAACGGGTAATACGAAATATCGGAAATCTTGAAAATGCGTATGTTACAGGCGAATTTGCCCGTGGAATTGATTCAAAAGTCATAGAATTATTATTAGTGGGGAACAATCTTGATTCAGATTATATTAAATCATTGATTGATAAAGCAGAAGAACTGGTAAACAGAAAAATTCATTTTTTGATCCTGACCTCTGAACAGATGAAAAATTATTTTGATAAAACACCCAAGTTGCTGATTTGGAAATCTGAATAAAAGGAAAATGAAGATATTAGTAACAGGATCAGCAGGTTTTATCGGGTTTCATCTGGTTAAAAAATTATTGGAATCCGGCCATAAAGTTACCGGAATTGATAACATCAATAGTTATTACGACCCGGAATTGAAATATGCCCGCCTGGCAGAAACCGGAATTGACAGAAATGCTGAAATCCCTGATTTGCCAGTAATAAGCAGTATTTACCCTGATTATACATTTATCAGGATGAATCTTGAAGACAAGGAGCGATTGGAGAATTTATTCAGTAACGAAAAATTTGACTGGGTTTGCAACCTGGCTGCTCAGGCAGGTGTTCGTTACAGCATCGAAAATCCATCGGCGTATATTACCAGTAATGTGGTGGGTTTTCTGAATATTCTGGAAGCATGTAGAAAAAACAACATCAAACATCTTGTTTACGCCAGTTCATCGAGTGTTTACGGAAACAGCACAAAAATGCCGTTTTCAGTTAATGACAGGGTTGATAAACCAGTCAGCCTGTATGCAGCCACCAAAAAAAGCAACGAGTTGATGGCTTATACCTACAGTCATCTTTATCAGCTTCCTGCAACCGGACTGCGTTTTTTCACCGTTTATGGTCCGTGGGGAAGGCCCGACATGGCACCCATTCTTTTTTCAACTTCAATCATGGAAGGAATCCCGATCAAGGTTTTCAACAATGGAAATCTCGAACGTGATTTTACCTACATCGATGATATTGTTGACGGAATTCTGAAAGTATTTGAGCATCCCCCTGTTTTTCATTCATCTGTGCCTGATGATGCACCCCATTCGTTGTATAATATTGGCAATGGAAATCCCGTCAGATTGATGGATTTTATTGAAATTTTGGAGAAAGAGCTTGAGAAAGATGCTGTCAAAGAGTTTTTGCCCATGCAACCGGGCGATGTTTATAAAACCTGGGCCGATATTTCTGAACTTCAGAAACAATTTGGGTATAAACCAGGCAGCGGGTTGGAAAAAGGTATTTTTGAATTTGCTTCCTGGTTCAAAAAATACTATTATTCAGCTTAAAACTGAATGAATTGAAGTGTCGTGAATTACAAAAAACATAACTTTAGAAACTTAATTCAATCTATATGTTAATCAAAAAAAGACTCATTGTATCCTTCATTTTTTTGTGGGGTATTTTATTGAATTTAAACGCCCAGGACGTACAGTCAGTTGATGTAAAGTCGCTTCCGCAGTCTGATATTCAAAAGGCCCAGAAAGCCATGCAGGATGCGGGTATGTCAACACAGGACGCAGCCAATCTGGCAAGACAGAAGGGAGCAACCGAACAACAGATTCAGGATTTTCAAAACCGGTTGAATAACAGTAATCAGGGAGAAGTGATTGCTGATCCGGTTCAGGAAGCATCTGAGAAAGTTGAGTCACAGCAGGATGTGGAAAAATCAGTCCGTCAGTCCGAATTTAGTGCTGGCGGGAGGATTTTTGGTTCCTATCTGTTCAGCAATAAAAATCTCACATTTAATCCAAGCGTCAATATTCAGACTCCGAAAAACTACGAAATCGGAATTGGTGACCAGATATTGATCAATATTTGGGGTAATTCGCAGAATAATTATCAGTTAATGGTAAATACCAATGGACAGATAATTATTCCTGATGTGGGGCCGGTTTATATTGCAGGTTCTACTTTTCAGGAAGCTGAGAAAAAAATTATTCAGCGCCTTACATCAATTTATGCCGATATGGGTGGTGCCAATCCGCAAACTTTTGCCCAGGTAAATATGGGGCAACTGCGTTCAATCCAGGTGAATCTTGTAGGTGAGGTGGCTGTGCCGGGCACTTACACGGTTCCTGTCACTGCGACTGTGTTTAATGCTTTGTATCTTTCGGGTGGCCCGAACAATATCGGTTCCTTCAGAAACATAAAAATTATACGCGACGGAAAAATCGTTAAAACCGTTGATATCTATAAATTCCTGGTTCAGGCCGATCCTTCTGACAATACTATGCTGAAGAATGAAGATATCATTTTCGTTCCTGCATCAGAGAAGAGGGTGGAAGTTAAAGGGGAGTTTAAGCGGAACGGATTATTCGAATTAAAGGAAGATGAAAAACTCAGCGACCTGATCCGTTTTGCAGGAGGTTTTACAGAGAATTCATACCTGGCAAAAACCCAGATTTACCGCAAAACCCAGCAAGGATTACAAATCAGTGATGTGTCGTTTGCTCAATTAACCACCACCACACTTGAAAACGGCGATGAAATCAGGAATGAAAAGATTCAGAGCACCTTTGAAAACAGGGTGACTATCACAGGTGCAGTCTATCGTCCGGGAGAATACGAATGGAAACCGGGTATGACCTTGTATGAATTGATTGTTAAGGCCGATAGTATTACTCCTGATGCTTTCAGAAACAGGGGAATCATTACCCGGTATAACCCAGACCTGACAACAGTTTCTGTTAATTTTAGTGTCAGCGAAATTCTGAACAAACAAAATAATATTGTTCTTCAGCAGGAAGATATGATTCTGATAAAATCACATTTTGAATTAAAGGAACAGCCATTTTTTACAGTAAATGGCGAAGTGCTGAAGCCGGGCCGGTTTAACTGGTCGGATAATACCACTTTGGGTGATGCAATTTTCCTCGCCGGAGGACTGACAGAGGGTGCCGACAGTACTTTTGTTGAAGTGGCCAGAAAGCTCTCGTACGAAGAAGCATCCAGTCTTACAGATACGATCAGTCATATCATTGTTGTCAATCTTTCCAGGGGTCTTGTGCTGGGTGAAAATGATGATACTTTCCAGTTAAAACCTTATGACCAGATTTCGGTAAGAAGGGCACCGAATTACAGACAGGAAGAAACTGTATTTATAACCGGCGAAGTGGTTTATGCAGGTGCTTATGCATTACGGCACAAGCGTCAAAGGATATCTGATTTAATTAATATGGCCGGTGGACTTACACCACAGGCATTTGTGCTGGGTGCAACCCTGAACCGGAATTCAGAAGAACTTGGTACAGAGCGAATCGCCATTGACCTGAAAACAATTTTGGCAAACCCGGGCAGTGAAGCTGACCTGTTGTTGAATAACGGCGACAGGATTAATATACCCGAATTCATGCAGACAGTTAAAATCAATGGCAGTGTACAAAATCCGTTTTCCATTGTATTTGAACCCGGGAAAAATGCAAAATTTTATATCAATAAATCGGGTGGCTTTGCCAGCGATGCCCATAAGAAAAAGACTTATGTACAATATGCAAACGGTGCGACCGCAGTAACAAAAAGTTTTATATTCAGAAGTTATCCCGAAGTTCAACCGGGGAGCCAGGTTATTGTTCCCAAAAAACCGGAAAAACCGGCAGGAGATTCAGGCAGATGGCTCGGATTTGCGAGCGTGTTGGCATCTTTAGCAGTATCAGTCGCTACCGTTGTTTCATTAACCAAATAAACCTGCTGACAGTATGAATGAAATAAAAAACACCCGGCAAAATCAGGCTGACGACGAAATTGATTTAATCGCTCTGGCAAAAACGCTTTGGAAAGGTAGAAAATTGATAATTTTCACTACTGTTGCGGGGATTCTTCTGGGGCTTGTATTTGCCTTGTTTTCGCCCAAAGAATATACAGCATCCACAACCCTGGTTCCACAGCTTTCGAATAGCAAATCAAAACTGAGTGGCCTGTCTTCGTTGGCTGCCATGGCAGGTTTTAATCTCGATTTAAACCTCGAAACTTCGGAACTATCGCCCTATATTTACCCGCAAATTGTGCAAAGCGTTCCTTTTCAGCTTGAGTTGATGGAATCACCCTTCCGTTTTGCCGATGTTGAACAACCTGTTTCCCTTTATCAATACTACACAGAATACGCCAAGCCGGGCTTTATTTCACAGGTAAAAAAATATACCATCGGTCTTCCCTTTTTGATTATCGGTGCTCTGAAACCCGATAAACCTGACGCCGACCCTGCTGTATCAGGAGAGGAACTTTTTGACACTCCTATCGCACTAACAGAAGATCAGGAAAATATCCGGAAATTTCTGTCAGGTAAAATCTCGCTTGATGCTAACGACAAAGAAGGATATCTGGTTTTAACCGTTATGGCACATGATCCGGGGCTGGCTGCCCAGGTGGCACACAAGGCTCAGTTGTTATTACAGAAATACATAACAGAATTTAAAATTAAGAAAGCAACCGCACAACTTAAATTTGTGGAGGAACGCTGTGCCGAAAAGAAAAGTGAATTTGAAAAAGCACAAACCCGATTGGCCGCTTTTCGCGACAGAAATAAGAATGTAACATCGGCATTGGCCAGAACCGAAGAAGAACGCCTGATGAATGAATACCAGCTTGCCTTCCAGGTTTACTCGCAACTCGCCCAGCAGCTTGAAACAGCGCAGATAAAAGTAAAAGAAGATACGCCTGTTTTCTCCATCGTAAAACCGGTAACCGTGCCTATCGAAAAATCAAAACCCAACCGGCCACTGATTCTGATTATCTGGACTTTTCTGGGGGGAATAATCGGTGTGGGCTGGATTTTCGGGCGACAATTTCTGAAAGATATCAAAACCAAGTGGAATGAAGAACCGGAGGAAAAGGTGAGTGAGTGAGTGAGTGAGTGAGTGAGTGAGTGAAGATTTCAGTCTGTTGAAAGTCAGAATTTCAGAATTTCAGAATTTCAGAAGGTGGGCAATAATATATAACAATTGTATCCTGAAGCATAGCGGGAATATTTACGAATTGCCGGTATATCGTTTCTGAAATATTGGATATTCCTTTTCGACCCGGTACGGGTCAGAATATAATAACCAGGGGTAAGGAGAAACGACATAACCCCGGGGCAAAATGCTCCACGACCATCTCGTCCGCGAACCGGCTTTTTTTGAAATGCAAAACTTGTTTCGGACGAAATAGTAATGAAAAATGAACAATTCAGTTTTAAAAATGATAGAATTAACAGTTAGCAGAAACAGTTGACAGGCAGTTCAAGAAAGTTAAAATTAAAAATGTGTGATGAGAGCAGAGTTATAAGCGATGATCATTTTCAATCAACCTTTTTTTTCTTTCTTATCCAGCATCCAAAATCCAGTATCCAAATCCATCAACAATATGAATTACAAATCAGAACTTCTTACAAAAATAGACGTTAACACCGAAGTCGTGGGCATTATTGGCCTCGGTTATGTAGGCCTTCCTTTGGCCGTGAATTTTGCTGAAGCAGGTGTGAAAGTCATCGGTTTCGACAAGTCCGAAGCCAAAGTAAACAAGATAAACCACGGCGAGAATTATATCAAAGATATCCGCGACGCAGTACTTCGCGAAGTGGTGGGAAAGGTAAAACTTGAAGCCACAACGGATTTTACACGAATGAAAGAATGTGATGCGCTCATCATTTGCGTACCCACGCCACTCGATAAATTCCGCAAACCTGATATGAGTTATATCGAAGCTGCGTGCACCGACATTGGCCGTTATATGAAACCCGGTACCTTTATCAGTCTCGAAAGCACCACCTATCCCACCACCACCGAAGATTTTATGCTCCCGATCATCGAAACCACTTCTAAGCAGAATAATAATAAACAAGTACAGGAGTTTGTCCCTCTTGTAAAGAGGGACGAGCGAAGCGGAGGGGGTGAACAAACAGGTTTTAAACACGGCACTGATTTCTGGCTCGCCTATTCTCCTGAACGTGTCGATCCCGGCAACGCCACTTTCCATACACGCAATACGCCAAAAGTATTGGGAGCAATGGACGCCGATGGCATGGAAATCGGGCAGGCCTTGTACAAAAAAGCCATCGACCACATTTACCCGGTCAGCTCACCACGTGTGGCTGAAATGGTAAAGATTCTTGAAAATACATACAGGTTGATCAATATCAGCCTGATTAACGAACTGGCTTTGCTGGCCGGTAAAATGGATATCAACATCTGGGAAGTGATTGAAGCTGCAAAAACAAAGCCTTTTGGTTTCCAGGCATTCTATCCGGGGCCCGGAATCGGAGGCCATTGTATTCCGCTTGATCCTTTTTACCTGGAACACATTGCCAAAAGGTTTGATTTCGATTTAAGCATGATCCATGCTGCCGGGCATATCAACATGCGGATGCCGCACTACATGGTAATTAAAATATCCACCGCGCTGAACCGCCGCAGAAAAGCCATCAATGGCAGCAAAATACTGTTTCTGGGTGTTGCCTATAAACCCAATATTGATGATGAGCGTGAATCGCCCGCCCTTGAGATTATGGACACGGTGGCACAAAAGGGTGGCATTGTATCGTATAACGACCCACACATTTCCAAAGTAAGAACCAACCACGGCGCTACCTATCACTCGGTTTTACTCACCAAAGAATCGTTAGAAGATGCCGATGTGGTGGTGCTGACAACCAATCATGCTGCTTTTGATGTGGATTTTATTCAGCAACATGCAAGGCTGATTGTCGATTTGCGGAATATGGTGAAGGAAAGTTCTGAGAAAGTATATAAACTCTGACCTTCGCACACCCCAACGGAAGGAAAGAAGCATAGAATATCAGAAGGTCAGAAAGTTTGGAAGCGGCAGTAAGAAGTAGGCAGTAGAAAGAAGCTGATTTACCATTTAACAATTGACGATTTACCATTTAAAACTGCAACTCGCTTTAACCACAGAGAACACGGAGAAACCACAGAGAGCCACAGAGAATATATAAGCAATAACGGTTTTCAGCCCCAGAGGGCCTGCCCGAATGAACCCGTTCAGGCGGGGCACATCTTTGTAGCCCGGGACAAGACACCCGCAACCACCTCGTCCGCGATCTGGCCACGTTTGAAATTGAAAACTTCTTGCCGGACGAAAGGACGATGAACAATTTAAAATTAGAAATTAAAAATGAAATAAAGAGTGGTTAGCGGCAGAGTACCAGGCAGTGTTTAACAATTAAAAATGAACAATTAAAAATTTAAAATGTGAATTGAGAGATGGGCAGTAAGCAGGCAGTAACAATAAATCTCCATCAATCACTTCAGTCGCTCTCAATCTCTTTTCCTTCCCGCGACCACCGTTGTTAAGCATTTTTTTGGGTCTGACTCATGAATTATAAATGTTTGATAATTATTTGGCTAAACAAAAATGATTTGTTAGTTTAGCATTCAGTTAATTAACAAAATTCTTTAACCTTTAAATTTAACTCTATGAGTACAGATTCGCCCCGCAATTTCAATTGCAAAAATGAAGAACTACCCATTATTTGTGGGTTCTCTGCCATTAGCCTGGCACGTGATCTTGAAGCTTTCGCAGCTTATTCTCCCCAGTTCAACAGCGAGTATGTTGACATTTACAAAGCAAATATCGATGCCGCACATGAGTTGGTACAACCCAAAGCCGAAACTGTGCAGTTGAAAATGCTGAATGAACACATTTATTCCACCCTCGATTCGCTGATAACCGACGCGAACCATATGGAAGGCTACCTGATGCTGGCAAAAAAAGCCGTGCCACTTTCTGCCAGTGACTTTGGACTCACTCAACTAAGAAAAAGCTGTCGCAGTCGCGACCTGGAAAACGTACTTACTCAAATGCGCACCGTAAAGGGAAATATGATGAGATATGGAACCGAACTGGCAACAAAAGGAATGACAGAAGCTTTTGTGGAGAAATTTGCAGAAACCGAAGCGCAACTTGCGGAAAATCGGAATGCAAAGTATGGAATTGTATCCAACCGGGCGGCCATTGTGCAAAACAACATGGGAACTTTAAATGCCCTTTACGACCAGTTCACAGAAATCTGTACAATCGGGAAAATCCTGTTTAAGAAAACCGATAAGGCAAAACTCAATGATTATACCTTTAGTTACCTGCTGAAACAGGTTCGGAGAGTGCAGAAACCCGAAGACCCCAACCAAAACGACAAACCCGCTCCAGCGGTTGATTAAAATGGAATGAAAGAATTTCCACCCTTGAATAATAAGGAGGTTTATCACCTGGTATTTTTCAGGGGTGGATTTTTAAATTGAATATTTTCCCCTTAAAACACGTTCAATCACACTATAAAACGAATGCAAGACTTTCAAATACTTCTGCAAAACGATTAATAATCGTTAAATGAAGTAAAGTAACTCTCGCAAGACATGAAGTAGCTCTCGCAAGACATGAAGTAGCTCCCGCAAGATGTTAAGTAACCGTCGCAAGACGTTAATAAACACCTGCAAAAGGTTTAAAAACGGTTGCAAGGTGTTTAATAACTCTCGCAAGAC
>CAZXVT010000117.1:0-2687 GCA_964644015.1 uncultured Maribellus sp. | reverse complement strand
AAATAGCAAATAATATTATGAATATAAAGATGCTCAAGCATATTAGTATTTTAAAAACGATCTATTTTAATTTTAAGATGCTTCCTTTTAGCCAGGCAAAAATACTACCAATTTTTATTGCGAAGCATTCTAAATTTATATCTCTTAAAGGAGCAATTACAATTGATTGTGCATTAGAAACAGGTATGATTAAATTTGGCTTTAGTGATGTCGGAATTGTAGACAAAAAATATAACCGTACATTAATCGAAATAAATGGCAAAATTGTATTTAAAGGATCAGCAATATTTGGAAATGGCAGCAAGATCAGTGTCGGAAAAAATGGGATTTTGCAGATTGGTAATAAATTCTGTATTAGTGCAAATAGTACAATCATCTGTTTTGATTCAGTAGTTTTCGGTGATAATGTTCTTTTTTCGTGGGAGGTACTAGTCATGGATACTGATTTTCATGAGACAGTTAATACAATAAATAATGAAATTAAAGATAAAATCACAAGTCCAATAAATATCGGTAACAACGTTTGGATAGGTATGAGGTCTACATTATTAAAAGGGACAACATTGCCCGATAATATAATAATTGGTGCGAATAGTCTTTTAAACAAACCATACCAAGTTCCAAATAATGTTTTATTGGCTGGTAATCCTGCTATTTTAAAAAAAACTAATATTCGGAAGCAATAGACAATGATTAAAAGAAAATTATATAATTTTATAAGAAAAGAAATATTAAAGAGACAAAAAGTTAAAATCGGTCATAATACCAATTTTAACAAAACTCATTTTGAGAAAAATATTAGGATTGGTTCGAATTGTATTATAAATAACTCAAAAATAGGATTTGGAACCTATGTCGGTAATAATTCTTCTTTACCCTATTCAATTGTTGGTCGATTTTGTTCTATTGCCAATAATGTTTCAGTTGCTGTTGGTAATCATCCAGTAACAGATTTTGTATCCACGCATCCTGCATTTTTTTCTACTTTAAATCAAGCTGGGTTCTTTTTTGTTAAAGAAACGATTTTTGAAGAATTCAAATTTGCAAGAGATAAATATCTTGTAGAAATAGGAAATGATGTATGGATTGGTTCCAATGTTATAATATTAAATGGAATAAATATTGGAGATGGAGCAATAATCGGTGCAGGTTCTGTAGTAACTAGGAATATCGAGCCATATTCCATTAATGTTGGAGTTCCTGCAAAGCCAATAAAAAAGAGATTTACTGATGATGAGATCCAGTTTTTAATCGATTTGAAATGGTGGAACAAAGATTTAGAATGGATAAGAAAACATTCAGAATATTTTTGTAATATAAAAACATTAATCACGAAGCTAGAAGATGATATATAGAATATTTGCACAAATATTATATAGACTTAAGATTAAATTATATTTAAAAGGATTCAAGAATGTTGGTTGTAATATTAACTTGAAATTTCCATTAAAAATTGAAGGTAAATATAATGTTGAGATTGGGGATAATACAAGTATCGGAACATATGTGCATATATGGGGAAATGGTGGTGTAAGAATTGGCAAAGATGTTTTAATAGCAGCACATTGTTGTATTACATCTCTCACTCATGATTATTCTATAAAGCCTGTAAGACTCGGAAAAATAGTTGCAAAGACAGTGATAATAGAAGATGACGTTTGGTTAGGATATAATGTTATAGTGTTACCAGGAATTACTATTGGGAAAGGGAGTATAATAGCAGCTGGAAGCGTGGTAACTAAAAACATACCTCCTTATTCTATTGCTGTTGGAAATCCCGCTATAATAATTAAAAAAAGGATAATTCTTGATGTCCAATAACAAAAGATTATTAAATAATTCGATTTCAGGAATTATTCAATTTATACTTGTCGCAATTTTAACACTTATAAGTGTTCCAATTTTTATTAATAAACTTGGCATTGAGCTTTATGGGGTTTTTGCGATTGTCTCAGTTATAGGTAATCTAAATATTCTTTCAAATTTAGGGTTAAATGGGGCATTATTAGTTTATGTTGCAAAACAAGGTAAATGCAAAGAGTCTGATTATGATTTTATAATAACGCTTATCATACTATCTATGATGCTTCTTGTTTTCATCTCATTGGCAATTATATTTCGATTTGAAATTTTATCAATAGTATTATCTATACCTCAAAAATATATTTCTGATGCTACTGTACTATTCTTTTGGTTACTTTTTTCTAATGCTATCTTGGTATTAGGTCAATCATTTACTGCCGTAATTGACGCTTCTCAAAAGATTTATCTAACGAATATTAGTCAATTTCTTTATAGCCTGATTTATTGGGGTGGTTTAATACTGTCAGTAACATTTAATGGCACTTTGGCTGATATTGGAGTAGTGGCCTTTATTGCAGCTATAGTCTGGTTTTTTCTTGTCAATATTATATTTTTTAAAGTTTGGGGTAAGCTTAATTTAAAAGGATTAAGTTCAAAAATAGCTACGACAATAAAAAAGCAAATGACTTTCGGCACAAAAATTTATATCTCTGGTATAGTTGGCTTTTTATTTGAACCACTCTCCAAGATTCTTTTATCTAATTTTCTTGGTCTAAATGTAGTTGCACTTTTTGAAATTGGAATAAAAATAAGAAGTCAAATTAATGGCATTATTACAAAATCTCTATATCCTCTTTTCCCATTCTTAGCAAATAGTATTAATG
>CAZXVT010000116.1:0-14347 GCA_964644015.1 uncultured Maribellus sp. | reverse complement strand
TTGTTTCTTGATAGTTGTTGTTTATTCCTTATTCTTTATTCCTTATTTTTTATTTACAACTTTTCATTTTAATTGTTTGGCTATGACTTTAAACGCAATAAAAATAAGCAAATCCCCTGAACGTCCGGCTGGTGCCGAAGGCAATTTTTATACTCCGAAACCCGAAAAAACATTGCCCGGTATGAACGACCGCATCCGCCGGCTGCGCAAACTGAGTGTCGAAACCCAGGAATCGCTCAGCATCGAACGGGCGTTGATTTCAACGAAATTCTACAGGGAAAATCTCGGGAAATATTCCGAACCGATGATGCGGGCGCTTAATTATCTCGAAATCTGCAAACAAAAAACCATTTATATCGGTGCCGATGAACTGATTGTCGGCGAACGCGGCCCGCGGCCCAAATCGGTTCCTACTTTTCCTGAACTTACCTGTCACAGTGTGGAAGATTTTCATGTTCTCAACTCGCGCGACCAGCAACGGTACACCATTCCGCAGGAAGATATTGACACCTACGAACGCGAAGTGATACCCTACTGGAAAGGCCGTACCATGCGCGAACGCATTTTCAGCCATGTTCCGAAAGAATGGAAAGCTGCTTACGAAGCCGGGGTTTTTACCGAATTTATGGAACAGCGCGCTCCCGGTCACACTGCACTCGACGGAAAAATTTACCGGAAAGGAATGCTCGACTTTAAAAAAGAAATTGAAGACCACATTGCCCGGCTCAATTTTCTGAATGACCCGGAAGCAACTGAAAAGCTCGAAGAACTGAAAGCGATGGCCGTTTCGTGCGATGCCGCCATTGTTTTTGCTGAACGCCACGCCGACCTGGCAGAAGAAATGGCGCAAAATGAAACCAATCCGAAACGTGTGCAGGAACTGAAAAAAATAGCCGAAGTTTGTCGTTGGGTACCGGCACACGCACCACGCAACCTGTGGGAAGCCATACAGATGTACTGGTTTGTTCACCTCGGAACCATTACCGAACTAAACGGCTGGGACGCCATGAACCCCGGACATTTCGACCAGCATTTGCAGCCCTTTTTCGAAAACGATATTACAACCGGAACCCTCACCCGCGACGAAGCCAAGGAATTAGTGAGTTGTTTCTGGATAAAAGTGAATAACCATCCCGCGCCGCCAAAAGTAGGAATCACCGCACGCGAAAGCGGAACTTTTAACGATTTCACCAACATCAATATTGGTGGGTTGCGCCCTGACGGCAGCGACGGTGTTTGCGACATGTCGTACCTTTTGCTCGAAGTAATTGAGGAACTGCACATCCTGCAACCCGGCAACTCGGTGCACATCAGCACAAAAACGCCCGATAAATTTCTGAATGCAGCTTGTCACCTCATCCGCCAGGGACATGGATATCCGTCGGTTTTCAATCCCGATATTTATGTGCAGGAATTGGTTCGCCAGGGAAAATCGCTTCAGGATGCATACGAAGGCGGTTGCAGTGGATGTATTGAAGTGGGCGCTTTTGGTAAAGAAGCCTACCTGCTGACCGGTTATCTGAATGTGCCGAAAATCCTGGAAATCACGCTCAACAACGGAATCGACTCGCTGACCGGAAAAGTGGCGGGACTTGCCACCGGCGACCCGCTGAAATTTCAGAATTTTGAAGAGTTGTATGCAGCTTTTCACCGGCAGCTCAACTTTGTAATCGACCAGAAAATCCGTGTCAGCAATTATATCGACCAGATGTTTGCGCGTTATGCACCGGCACCGTTCCTTTCGGTGGTTATCGACGATTGTATTCAAAAAGGCAAGGATTACTACAACGGCGGCCCGCGTTATAATACCGACTACATTCAATGCACCGGTCTCGGAACAGTTACCGACAGTTTGCTGGTGCTGAAAAAACATGTTTTCGAGGACAAAACTTTCAGCATGGAAACCTTGCTGAATGCAGTGGCTAAGAATTTTGAGGGAGAAGAAAAACTGCGTCAGCGGATTATTAACCGCACACCCTTTTTCGGGAATGACGATGAATATGCCGATTCGATAGCGCTGCGTGTTTACGACGACCTGCTGGCTGCCATCGATGGAAAACCCAATACCAAAGGCGAAACTTTCCACCTCAACATGCTTTCAACCACCTGTCATGTTTATTTTGGGAAAGTGCTGGGCGCCACACCCAACGGTCGTTTCTCGGGAAAATCAATTTCCGATGGAACTTCTCCATCGCACGGCTGCGATACACACGGACCCACCAATGTTATCCGCTCGCTTGGGAAACTCGACCATGTAAAATCGGGCGGAACCTTGCTGAATCTCCGTTTTGTTCCCAGTTTGCTGAAACGCGAAAAAGATGTCGAAAAATTGGGGCAACTCATCCGGAGCTATTTTTCTCTGGGCGGCCACCACATTCAGTTTAATATTGTTGACACCGCTACTTTGCTGGCAGCGCAGGCCTGTCCCGAAGATTACCGCGATTTGCTGGTGCGCATGGCCGGTTACAGCGACTATTTTAACGATATGAACGCCGATTTGCAAAATGAAGTGATTGAAAGAACAGAAAATGAACACTTTTAAAGCCCCCTCCTAACCTCTCCCACAGGGAGAGGGATTAAAAACTTTTTAAACAGGAGACAAATGATTTCGGTCCTTAAACTTTGAACCCGGAACTTTAAACTATTCTATGATTCCACTGATTTTTGATATAAAACGCTACGCCATCAGCGACGGGCCGGGCATCCGGATTGCCATTTATTTTAAGGGTTGCCCGTTGCGCTGCGCCTGGTGCCACAACCCCGAAAGCCAGTCGCCGAAAGTGCAGAAACTCTACACCGCCTCGAAATGTATCGGGGCACAGGATTGTATTGAAGTTTGCCCCGAAGATGCGCTGACGCTGACACGCGACGGCATTGTTACCGACTACGAAAAATGCACACTTTGCGGGAAATGTGCCGAAGCCTGCCCCACAAAAGCCATCGAAATGTCGGGTAAATTATACGGTGTTGAAGAACTGATGCAGATTATCGAACGCGAACGGGTACACATTGAACACTCAAATGGCGGTGTAACTTTCTCGGGAGGAGAACCTTTGATGCACCCTGATTTTTTGATTGAAATGCTGAAAGCCTGCAAAGAAAAAGGGCTGCACTGTGCGGTTGACACCTGTGGTTTTTCACCCAACGAAACACTGCTTGAAGTGGCAAAACATACCGACCTGTTTTTGTACGACCTCAAAATGCTCGACTCTTCGTTACACAAAAAATGGACAGGTAAAAACAACCACCTCATTCTCGACAATCTGAAATCGCTCGCCACAGCCGGAGCCAATATCAACATCCGCATACCGTTCATCGGCAATGTAAACACCCATGAAGATGAGATTCGGGCGATGGCTGAGTTTGTGGCTGTGTTGCCTGGTAAAAAGCCGGAAGTTAATTTACTGCCTTACCATAACATTGCCCAAAACAAATACAACAAACTGGGGCAGGTTTACAATTCGGATGAAATGAGGGAACCAACCGACCAGGAAATAGGTTTTGCTAAAAGTATATTCAGCCAAAAAGGGATGAAAGTGGAGATTGGCGGATAATTTCAGAAAGAAAACTGTCCTTTATTGTATTAAATAATCATCGTTAACTTGCTTAAAAAGGAAGAATCAGGTTCAGATTTTAAACATTAATCATCACATAAACATGTGGTTTTTAATTTTTTGTGTGTTCTGAAGAAAGGATTTTCTACTTTTAGGATAAAATAAGTTTATGATCAGAACTATTTTCATTCTTCTTTTGGTCGGATTAAATCTGCAGATTTTTGGGCAGTTGTCGTATGTTTTTAATCGTTTTTCACGTTCTGATGGATTAAATACCAACAACATCAACTGTATCTGGCAGGATAAAAAAGGCTTTTTATGGATCGGCACCGAAAACGGAATACACAGGTATGACGGGCGTAAATTTGTCAGTTTTTTAGTCGAGAAAGAAGAATATCGCATTCCTCCTTTTGGAGTTGATCAGATTATGGATGCAGGAAATGGAAAGATCTGGTTCAGGCAGGGGGCATTATTAGGGATGTTCGACCCGGTAACATTCAATTATTATACTGTGCCGGTGGAATCGCAAACCCGTTTATCTTCACAAAACAATCTTCGTCTTTTCCGCGACAGCAAAGGCAATACGTTTCTTTGCGCTGCCAGATACGGGTTACTCTGGTACGATCCGGAACAAAATAAATTTACCGAAGAGAATCTCCCCATAAAAATTCCGCAAGGATGGCCGGTAACCAGTTTATTCGAAGATACTTTAACCGGCGACTACTGGATTTCCAGTGCAAAAGGATTGGCAGTATATCAAAGCAAGACTGGTGAATTAAACTTCCACGGGAATAATCCCGGTAAAATCGCGTTTTTTGAAAATTATGACTTATCGGTTGTCAATAATTTCTTTATTGATAAAAACAGAACCTGGTGGATTTTTTACTGGGACTTTAACCCTGCAGGTGAAAAAGCAGAAATTATTCATTACGACCCTGTTAACAACAAAACGCTAAACGACACATTGGGTCTGAAAGCTGCATTTTCGGGTTATTCAGAATTAACCTGGATTTTTGAGACACAGGAAAATCAAATCTGGATTGGCGGCATAAACGCCCTGTTGAGACATATTCCTGAAGAAAAATCGCTTGTACAATACCGCAAATCATCTCCCGGAGTTTATGATATCCGGTGCAGGGAAATTAAGCAAATGTTTGAAGACAGGGAAAACAATCTCTGGCTTTGTACCGACAACGGGCTTTATATTGTAACCCAGGAGAAAAGTGTTTTAAACTATGTTTTTCAGAATAATACTTCGGAAAAAGACATCATGGTTAATGCCATTCTCGAAACCAGGGATTTGGAAAACTGGCTTGGAACCTGGGGAAATGGCGTTCTGACGTTTGACGATCATTTTGTTCAGACAAAACACAATATGTACAAAGGTGTTCCGCACCAGCAACTGCAGAATCTTTACCTTGTCTGGGATTTGTGCCAGCATTCCTCATCGGGATATATCTGGTCGGGGTGCCAGAATGGAAACCTTGCTGTTTTTGACCCGGTAAATAAAAAACCGGTCGCATTTTTAGAACCACCGGCTTTCAGAAAGGAAACAGTAAGGCAAATACTTGAAGACAAGGACGGAAACCTGCTTTTTGGTACGCAGGGTGGACGATTGATAAAATGGAACAAATCTTCGGCAATTACAAATGAAAGTTTTGAAGTTATCAGAGATTTTAACACCTCTGTTTTTGTTCTATACCGCGACAATAAAAATCGTATCTGGGTTGGAACGCGCAGCTCAGGGGTTTTCGTGCTTGACCCTGAGGGGAAAAACGTAATCTGGCAGTTTAAAGAGAAACCTTACACCGTTTCGGGGCCTGATGGAAACAATGTTGCCGATATTGAGCAACTGAATGACAGTATATTCTTTGTAAGTACCGGACTTCTTGATGTTGTAAATATAAATTCCGGGAAAGTGGAAGTACTAACCCGTTACGACGGGCTCCCCGGAGGAGGTGTAAGTCAGCTTCTTACAGATAATGAAGGAATTCTTTGGTTTATTAATAATAACGGACTGGCAAGCTACAATCACAAAATTAACATATTCATCCCCTATACCGAACGAAACGGGTTGATAATGGCCGACAAATCGAACCTGACAAAATTCAAAATGAAAAATGGCGAGTTTTGGTTTGCCGGCGAAAATCTAATGTTTGGATTCAGGCCCGAAGGATTAAAATTCAAAACCGCCCCACCCGATGTTACACTAACCGATTTCAAATTATTCAATAATTTTATTTCTCTCGATTCGTTGCTCACCCACGAAAAAGTTAGTTTAAAGCCTCATCAAAATACATTTGCCATTTATTTTTCGTCTCTCAGTTTCTCTCAACAGGACAAGCTTGTTTACTACTACAAAATGGATGGTATCGATGACGACTGGATAAAAGCAGACGTTATTCCTTATGTAAACTACACTTCGTTATCGCCCGGAAAATACATTTTTAATGTAAAATGCGTTAACCTGCAAGGATTGGAGTCTGCAAATATTACCAGGTTGTACATCGATATTGCACCTCATTTTTACCAGACCCGATGGTTTCTGGCTTTGATAATTTTGCTGTTTTTCAGTATAACCTACCTGTTTTACAGGCTCCGTATAAACCGGTTTCTTGCCGTAGAAAAAATCCGGAACAAAGTTGCCCGCGATCTGCACGACGATGTTGGTTCCACGCTCAGCACCATCAATATTCTTAGTTCGATGGCCAAAACAAAACTGCTGACCGACCCGGTGAAAACAAGCGAGTATATTTCAAAAATCACCCAAAACAGCCAGCACATGATGGAAGCCATGGACGACATTGTTTGGAGTATAAAACCCGATAATGATAACATGCAGCGGATTGTGGCACGCATGCGCGAGTATGCTTCTTCAATTCTGGAACCAAAAGATATTGAAATCGAATTTCGTATCGACGAAAAGATTGAAGAGCTTAAACTGAACATGGAATCGCGCCGGGATGTATTTCTGATTTACAAGGAAGCGCTGAACAACAGTGCGAAATACAGTCAGTGCACACAGGTAAAAGTTTATATAGGCACTGAAAACAAAAAACTGGTAATCCGTATTTCTGATAACGGAATCGGGTTTAATGTGCAGACTGCCGACTCGGGAAACGGACTTGGCAATATGCAAAAACGTGCTGAAGTGCTTCGCGGGTCATTAGATATAAAAAGTGAGGAAGGAAAAGGGACTGAAATTTCGCTGATGATACCTGTAAATAGCTGAATTTTCACATATTTATGTGGAGGGAATGTCAGCCTGAGTTGCGTATTTTTGTATAAAAACACAGATGATGACAAAAGTATTAATATACGAAGACAATCCCCAACTTAGAGAAGGTTTGACCATGCTGATTGACGGCAGCGAAGGTTTCAGCGTGGTTGCATCGTATAAAAATTGCGTAAATATTGTTTCTGAACTGAATACCTGGAAACCCGACGTAATTTTAATGGACATCGACATGCCGGCAATGAATGGAATTGAAGGCCTGAAAAAAATCAGGGAAATTGACACGGATGTAAAAGTGCTGATGCTTACAGTTTTTGATGACAACAAAAATATTTTCGAAGCATTGAAAAATGGGGCGAACGGATACTTACTTAAAAAAACTCCACCGGCTAAATTACTTGAATACATTGAAGATGTGGCTTCAGGCGGTGCCCCCATGACCTCATCTGTTGCCACCCAGGTTTTGAAAATGTTTTCAGAATTGCCACATCAAAACAATATTGAATACAACCTGAGCGACCGCGAGAAACAGGTTTTGCAATTGCTCGTCAATGGGTATAGCTACAAAATGATAGCAAACGAAATGTTTATCGCCATTGATACAGTTCGTTCACACATCAAGAAAATTTACGAAAAACTCCAGGTTAACAGCAAAAGCGAAGCCGTTGCAAAAGCTTTTAAAGACAAGTTGGTATAAAAAGAACCATTTTGCCATTTAAAAAGAAAGATAACTCTGAAAGATGTGAATCGATATCACATCTTTTTTTTGTTTTTATTCCATCCGTTTCACATTTCTGTGTGATTGACCCCGTTTGTAATTCGCCGTTACTTTGACAGAGTTAAACAATTAGAAATTTGAAAGCTATGAAAACAAAATTTACATCATTTACTATGCTTGTGTTTTTGATACTGACATTTTCAGTTCAGGCACAACATCTGCAAACCAAAAACGGCAAAAAGTTTTTTCAGAATACAGGCAAAATTTCACTAGCCAATGGTATTCATTCAAATCATTTCGAATTACCCAAATCAACCACACGGGAGTTTTCGGTTCCCGGGTACAGCGAAGATTATGCATGGGACCCCGATGCAAACACGTGGCAACATGTTTCGAACACAACTTACACTTACGATGAAGCTGGCAGGATAACAGAAGAAATTGAACAGGAGGCTCTGACAGATATTTATCTTTCAAGAAACTCTTATACCTACGATTACTTTGGTAATATTACCGAAGACGTGTACTACACCCGCGGCGTTGATGAGTGGATTCCTGCAGGTGGCAGCAAATCGGAGTATTTGATAAATGTAAATGGTGATGTTGTTGGAGTTATTGAGAAAACCATCATGGATGGCGAATGGATAAACAAAACAAAAACCGAATATATTTTAAGTGCAAATGCTGTACCGATTGGCATGCAAACCTACAACTGGACCGGGACTGATTGGGAACTCTACAGCAAAACAGTAAATATTACCTGGCACAACTGGCAAAAAAGACAAATTTCGGGATACACTTTTCAGTACCTGCAGGATGGAGCCTGGACAAACGGGGAACGGTACTTTGCTCAATACAACGGAAACAATTATATCGGTGAATTTGAAACCTGGCAAAACACACAATGGGAATACACCAAAAGAGAAGTTTATTCGAAAACAGCAAATGAAGAAATACTTACCCTTGGTAGTTGGAACGGCGCTGGTTGGGTGATGGAAGAGCGATATACCACAAAATTCGATGGGCGGGGCAATCAAACAAAAATGGAATACAGCACGTGGTCAGAGTTTGAATGGCTGACTGAACTGGAGTTTTTCTTCGACCTTACGTACAACGAATCGATTGATGTTACCGAACTGGTCATCCGGTATCGTGACCCCGATATTACCGAACCGGCCAATATTTCGAAATACGTTTTCAGCAGTTTTTTACATTTCGAAACCACAGGCGCGAAAGATGTGAATGTGCTTGAAAATGTGGATGTTTATCCAAATCCCGTAACCAGCGTTTTCAATATAAAAATCAACGACAAAAACGCCTCAGAATTTGCTGTCAACATAGTCAATCTGGCCGGGCAGACAATTTTCACCAGAAATTATTCCACCCCGTTAATTTCAGTAAATACCGAAGGATTACCCGGCGGAATGTACCTGCTGAATATAAAAAGCAGCGAAGGCAAAATTTATAACAGCAAATTCATGAAAAAATAAGAAAAACCAGTCGCTGAGTGGTTTCATGCAACTCACCGATTAACAACAAATTTCAGTTTTATTAAATATTCATTCAGAAAACAAAAATTAAACAATCAGAAAAATGAAAACAATCAGAATCTTCGCGGCTCCGCACAAGGCGCTCCGAAAAACAATGTCAGATTTTATGGTTCTTTGCGGACAGACCAATTTCAGAAAACCTGAATCAATTGAAAAACTTAAAAAGGCCGGGGCCGAAATGTTTTTTCTTTTGACATCTCATGCAAACACAGAAGATAAATTTGTGCTGAAAGCGCTGGAAAGTAAACTTCCGGGAGCAGCAGAACACGACACACTCGACCATGTTAAAATAGAGGAGTTACAACACAACCTCGAAAACCATTTAAACCGGTTGAACGCCTCTGTTTCAGAAGACGAAGCCCACGATTTCTACCTGAAATTTGCCCTGTTTTTCAGTATTTATCTCGAACACATTGATGAAGAAGAAACAGTTACACAGCGCCTGATCTGGGAAAATCTATCGGTTGAGGAACAACACTCCATTCATGCCTCAATTGTAAAAAAAATGGACCCGGCAGTTTATGCCATCTGGCTCAAACACATGATTCCGGCACAAAATGAAAATGAGAATATTGCCATGCTGGAGGCCATGAACACGAATATGCCTGCCGACAAATTTGAGGCATTGATGGAAACGCTGGCACAAAGTAATCCACCCGAAAAGCTAAACACTTTATTACACAGAGTGACCGAAAAAGCAGAATAGTTTTTGTTATTAGTTTATAACACACCGTGAACGGTCTTTTTTGAAAGCCAGGAACGGTGTGTTCCTTTTTGTTCGGTCGTAATTTTTATGAGAAAGACTAAAAAAGTGTACTGAATAATCCTCCCAAACAGGCATTTAGATTGACTTTAATAATAAAGACTGTTTACTCTGAAAACATGTGATGGTTTATCACATATTTTCATTTTACAATCCATCACATTTCACATTTCCATGCGATTGTACGCTGTTACAATTCGCCGTTACTTTGCTTCAGTTCAAACATGAAAACATTACAACTATGAAAACAAAAACTACAACAATTACAATGTTAGTTCTGGTTTTATTAACCTTTGCATTTAAGGCAGAATCAAAAAAATCAGCTCTCAGAAAACCGGATTTTTCGAAACTGAAAAATGCTTCGATTACCAACAGTGTTAATCCGGGCCAGTTTAAAAACCTTTTTGTTGCTGCAAATCAAATATCTGTTCCAGGTTTTAGCGAAGACTACTCGTGGGATGCAGATTTAATAGACTGGCTGCATGATACCAACACAACCTACTCGTATGACAATGCTGGAAGATTAACCGAAGAAATTGCGCAGGAACCCGTCTCAAACATGAATATCTCCCGTATTTCTTATTCATACGATTTATCAGGTAATGTCACCGAAGAAGTTTCATACGTCTGGGGAAATAATGAATGGGTTCCTGTCAGCGGCGACAAACTTGTTTATACAATCAGTGCCGAAAGCCAAATCAATGGATATATTGAACAAACCATTAAAGAGGGAGTATGGGTAAACGAAACCAGGGTTGAATATATTCTGAACACATTTAATATTCCAATCGGTATGTTAACATACCACTGGAATGGAACCGATTGGATGCTTTACAGCAAAACAATGAATATTACCTGGGCCGACTGGCAGAGCAGGCAACTTGCTGCTTATACAATCATGCTTTGGCAAAACGAAACCTGGGTGAACAGCGAACGATATACAACGGAAATTGATGAAAACCATCACATATCAACTACTGAATTTTGGGTTAATGTTGAATGGGTCACAAGTACAAGAGAAACTTACTCCCGAACTGAATTTAATGAAGAGATTGTTATTGAAAACCGGACAGAATCAGGGTGGGAAATTGAAAAATACAGGGGCACATTTGATGGCAATGGTAATCCAACCGGAATGTTTTACAGTACCTGGTATGAAAATGAATGGTTTACTGAAATGGAACTCTTTTTCGACCTTAAATACAATGAATCGAACGACGTTACCGAAATGGTATTTCGTTACCGTGACCCCGGACTATTTATCCCGATATACATCGCGAAATACAAATACAGCAATTTCCTGCATTTTACCACCGATGTTCCTGAAATAAGCGTTCTTGACAATGTGAAAGTATTTCCTAACCCGGTAAGTAACACTTTTACGATTCAAATCGATGAAAATACAAATGCAATTTACCAGGTAAATATTGTCAACCTTGCCGGACAGACTGTTTTTAATAACAGCTACTCAAATCCTTCTATCTCAGTAAATACCGATAACCTTACCACAGGAATGTATCTGCTCAATATAAAAACTGACGATGGAAGAACGTATAACAGTAAATTATTGAAGCAGTAAAAACATTTTCAGAAACAAAAAAATGTGAATTAATAAAAGGCAATATAATCTGAAAAGATGTGATGGTTTGTCACATCTTTTTTTGTTCTGTACCAGCGGTTTTCACATTTCCATGCGATTGTTCGTCTCTCCTATTCACCGTTACTTTGCTTTAGTTCAATTTTAAATATTACAGCTATGAAAACAAAATTTACAACAACTACAATGTTAGTTCTGGTTTTTTTAACATTCACATTCAATGCCGAATCTAAAAAATCAGCTCTCAGAAAACCGGATTTTTCGAAACTGAAAAATGCCTCCGTTACCAACAACCTTAATCCTGGCCAATTCAAAAACCTTTTTGTTGCTGAAAATCAAATATCAGTACCGGGTTTTAGCGAAGATTATACATGGGATGAGGAATTAAACAACTGGCAACATGTATCGAACACCACGTACTCTTACAACAATGGCGGAGAGTTAACAGAAGAAATTGTCCGGGATGCAGAGACCAATTATTACCTCACCAGAAATACTTTTTCCTACGGTTCTGGCAACTCCTATGAAGAAGTTTCATACAACTGGATAATAGACGGATGGATACCTGTTGCCGGAGAAAGGAGGCTTAACACAATTTCAGAGTTTCAACTCACTGGTTCAGTTGAGCAAACTCTTGAAAATGAGGTGTGGGTAAACAAAACCAAAAGTGTATATATTTATTTCGATAATACTATTCCAACAGAAATACAAACATACCACTGGGACGGAGAAAATTGGATTCTTTACAGCAGAATGGGGCTTCTTACCTGGGCTGATTGGCCAAACAGGGAATTGGCTGCTTACACATTGCAATACATGCAGGAAAACAACTGGGTGAATGCTGAACGGTATTCCAGCGAACACGATGGAGACAATTATTCTGCCACAACCGAAATATGGACCAATGAGCAATGGGTAAACAGTACAAGAGAGACCTATTCGCGCACCAGCATTGAAGAAGAATTAATTCTGGAAAACTGGACAGCACAGGGTTGGGAAAACACTGAAAAATACCAGGGTACATTTGACGCTTACGGCAATCCAACCGGAATGTTTTACAGCACATGGTACGACACAAGTTGGGAACTGGAAATGGAACTCTTTCTCGACCTTTTGTACAACGAATCGAACGATGTTACTGAAATGGTATTTCGTTATCGTGACCCTGACCTTTCGGAGCCGGAAAATATGTCGAAATATGTGTTCAGCAATTTCCTGCATTTTACCACCGATGTTCCTGAAGTAAGCGTTCTTGACAACGTGAAAGTATTCCCCAACCCGGTAATCAACACTTTTACGATTCAAATCGATGAAAATACAAATGCAAATTACCAGGTAAATATTGTCAACCTTGCCGGACAGACTGTTTTTAATAACAGCTACTCAAATCCTTCTATCTCAGTAAATACCGATAACCTTACCACAGGAATGTATCTGCTCAATATAAAAACTGACGATGGAAGAACGTATAACAGCAAATTATTGAAGCAGTAAAAACAACTTCAGAAACAGAAAACAGGCACGAAAAACTCGATCTGATATGAAAACTTCAGTTCAAAAACAAATTTACATTTACATCATCTTATTGATAATATTTACCGGTATTGTTCATGCCATAACAGCATTTACCAAAAACAAAAACATGGCGTCGATGCTCATTATGTGGACACCGGGCTTTGCGGCTTTGCTGGTAAGTTTGTTTGCCAAACGTTCGCTGAAACTAATTGGTTGGAAGTTATCAGTCAAATGGATTTCCATCGGATGGATTTTCCCGGTAGTTTACGCAACAGTTGCTTACTCTTCCATTTGGATTTTGGATTTAGGCAGCGTTCCCAATCCAACCTTTCTCGAAAGGGCACGGTTGACCTTAGGAATGGAATCCGGCTCAGATTCATTGGTAATTATTTCGGCCTTTTTCTACATTACAATCGTAAATCTTCTACCCTCTGCATTTATGGCCCTTGGCGAAGAAATAGGCTGGCGTGGCTTTCTTGTTCCCGAATTATCTGAATGGGTTGGTTTGAAAAAGGCTGGTTTAATTAGTGGGATAATTTGGGGAACCTGGCATTTACCCGGAATTCTGTTTGGAAATTACGGTCGAACAGAAACACCTTTGTGGTTCCGGCTGACTTGCTTTACAATCCTTGTAATTTCAACCGCGGTTTTACTTGCCTGGCTTCGTATGAAATCGGGAAGTATTTGGCCGGTAGTTATTTTTCACGCCACACATAACGGAGTAATCCAGATGTTTTTTAATCGAATAACCGCCGATACAGGGAAAACAGCCTGGTTCACAGGAGAATTTGGCTTTGCACTGGTTCCTGTCCTGGTTTTAACAAGCATACTTGTTTACAAAAACATGAGCAGGCAACCGGAAAAAACAATGTATAAAACCCCAAAATTATCAGACCAGAAAAACATGTGAGTCAAAAATCACATATTTCAGACAAATAAGTATTCAATTTCACATACCTGTGCGATTTCACAACTCACTGACATTGATGAACTTTGTATCAAACAAAAGCATAATGAAAACAATAAAAACAGAAAACAGAAACAAAGAATTTGCACCCGGTTTCAATTCGGGCCGGGGCAAATTTTTGAACCATCATCAGGAAAAAATCATGATGATAGTTTTACTGATAATGATGCTTCTGCAAATCACGCTGAAAATGAAAGCAGAAAAAAATCAGTGGCAATACACGATTTCATCCGGCATTCATTCGTTTTACGCACCGGTTGAAAATTTAAAATGGGACAACTCAGCTTTTGCTGTTTCAGCAGGTGTAAACCGGTTGTTTGGCTCAAAACAGATTTTCTCGCTGGGTTTGCAGGCAGATTTTGCAGCAAACGAAATCCAGGGAAATGCCACAAGCCTGCAACTGCTGGGACAAATTACACCCGTTTTATTTGAAAGAATTGAACTGGGA
>CAZXVT010000115.1:0-14420 GCA_964644015.1 uncultured Maribellus sp. | reverse complement strand
ATTCAACAAAGGGTTCACCATGTTCTTTTTCCCTTTTCCGGAGATATTCGTCGAACATTTTCTTCCAGGCAGCTGCGTGGGTCAAAGCGGTTTTGGTGATTACGCCGTCCATGTCGAAAACCACGGCTTTAAACGAAAGTTTTGTATTCATGATATTCTGAATTTTATGCAAATTAAACAATTGATTGTCAAATCCCGAAAAACTTCGTTATCAGGATTTCTGCCTACCGTCGGCCAATCGTTCAACCATCGGTTTTCAGTTTACTTTGTTCCTGAAAACCGGGTTTCATGAAAAAGGCCAGGCAACAGCCCGGCCAAAATCATATGGGGTATGATGCTTTTTATTAGAAAAGCCTTTTGAATCCGATAACCTCTTTTACTTCCTGTAAAGTTCTGCTGGCTGACTCGCGCGCTTTTTCGGCACCCAGTTTTGCCACCCTGCCCAAATATGCTTCATCTTTCAGGTTTTCAATAATCCTTTCCCTGATTGGCGAAGTGTAGGCAATTATGTCTTCTGCCAGTTGTTTTTTGAGGTCGCCGTAACGAATTTCGCAATTGTTGTACAATGCATCGAAATGCGCCACTGTGTCGGGTGTTGAAACAATTTTCAGCAAGGTAAACAGGTTTTCCACCGGTTCCGATTTGGACTGGTTGGGTTCGGTGGGTCCCGAGTCGGTCACCGCCCGCATCACTTTTTTGCGGATTTCTTTCGGGTCTTCGTAAAGGTTTATTGCGTTTCCTTCCGATTTTCCCATTTTGCCACTGCCATCGAGGCCCGGCACTTTTATCATGTCTTTCCCGTCGAAAGTGTAAGGTTTTGGCAACGGGAACAACTCAGTTTTATACATGTAATTGAAACGTTGCGCAAATTTTCGCGCCATTTCAAGGTTTTGTTCCTGGTCTTTTCCCACCGGAACAAAATTGGCTTTGTGAATCAGAATATCGGCAGCCATCAAAACAGGGTAAGTCAACAAACCTGCATTTACATTGTCGGGTTGCTGGCGGGCTTTGTCTTTAAACGAAGTGGTGCGCTCCAGTTCACCCAGGTAAGCATTCATATTCAGAAAAGCATACAATTCCGACACTTCGGGCACGTCGCTCTGGATAAAAATGGTTGCTTTTTCGGGATCGATTCCGCAGGCAAGATACTCGGCCAGCACCTGTTTCACACCAGACTGCAGGTTTTCGGGAGTTGGGTGGGTTGTGAGCGAATGAATGTCGGCAATAAAAAAGAAGCAGTTGTAATCGTGCTGCATTTTTACAAAACTGCGCACTGCCCCGAAATAATTTCCCAGGTGCAAAAAACCTGTGGGGCGGATTCCGCTCAAAACAGTAAGTTTATTTGTCATTTTAAAAAATCTGATTTCTAATCTGCTGCAAAAATAGATATTCGGAGCGAAAGACAAAATCAAACAAAAACCAATTCACAAAATCAGTTTATTGAAATAACTTTTACTTGCCTGAAATAAAAATATCATTAGTTTTACGGTCTGAATTTTAGAGAGATATGTACAAAGAGCCTTTATACGGTAAAGAATGGAGCTGGCGCAACATAAAAATGGAAGCGCGAGAACAACATATTGTTTTGCGGTCGTGAGGCTGGGAAAAGGGATTTGCTGCATGTATGCGGGAAGTCCCTTTTTTATTTCAGATTGTGTGATATGAGTATTAAGTATTGAGAAAAATATTAAACATTAACCAAAAATTACAAATCATGACAAGAATAAAGAAGATTTTTCTGGATGAGTCGGAGATGCCAAAACAGTGGTACAACCTTTCACCCGATCTGCCAACCCCTTTAAACCCGCCACTTGGACCCGGCGGAGTTCCGGTAACACCTGAAATGCTGGCTCCGGTTTTTCCGATGAACCTGATTGAACAGGAAGTCAGCCAGGAACGCTGGATAGATATACCAACCCCAATCAGCGACATTTTAAAACAATGGCGTCCAAGTCCGCTGATTCGTGCCTATGAACTGGAAGCTGCACTGGGAACACCGGCAAAAATCTATTACAAAAACGAAAGTGTTTCTCCTGCAGGAAGTCACAAACCCAATACTGCTGTTGCACAAGCCTGGTACAACAAAGAATTTGGCATTAAAAAACTAACCACTGAAACCGGTGCCGGACAGTGGGGTTCAGCTCTTTCATACGCCTGCGCACAGTTGGGTGGCATTGAATGTAAAGTATTCATGGTGCGCGTAAGTTTCGACCAGAAACCTTTCCGTAAGATGATGATGGAAACCTGGGGTGGAAAATGTATTGCCAGCCCAAGCAGGGAGACACAGGCCGGACGCGATATTCTTTCCCATTTCCCTGATACTCCCGGAAGTTTGGGAATTGCCATTTCGGAAGCTGTTGAAGCTGCCGTTACCGACCCAACCGGCGGAACCCGTTATTCGCTGGGTTCAGTATTAAACCACGTGATGTTGCACCAGACAATTATTGGTTTGGAAGCCAAAAAACAGCTGGCAAAAGTGGGTATTAAAAACCCGGATATTGTGATTGGCTGCTGCGGTGGTGGAAGTAACTTTGCCGGTATTTCGTTCCCGTTTATGTATGAAAAAATTCATGGAGCCAACATTCAGATTATTGGAGCCGAGCCTTTTAGCTGCCCAACCTTAACCAAAGCGCCATTTATCTACGACCACGGTGATGTAGCGCAAATGACACCGCTGCTGGCCATGAACAGTCTGGGACATAACTTTGTACCTGCTCCGATTCATGCCGGTGGTTTGCGTTACCACGGAATGGCGCCGCTTGTAAGCGCCGCCCTGCGCGACGGATTAATGGAAGCCCAGGCAATTCACCAAAGCGAGTGTTTCGAAGCCGGTCTTTTATTCTCGAAAACCGAAGGTATTATTCCGGCACCTGAAACTACTCACGCCATTGCAGTTGCTATTCGCGAAGCCAAAAAAGCAAAGGAAGAAGGCAAGGAAAAAGTGATTCTTTTCAACTTCAGCGGACATGGTTTGATGGATTTGGTTGGCTACAACAAATATCTGAACGGAGAATTAAATGACTACGAATATCCGGAAGAAGAAATTGCAAAAAATCTGAAGAAACTGGAAGGATATCCGATGCCGAAATAAAATTAGAAGGTTAGAATCTTGAATATTTGAATGAAAACGTGCTGCAAATTTGGTTTTGCGGCACGTTTTGTTTCTCAGAATATTGTTGTAAGAATTTCGGAATATTGCTTTGACGCTGAAAAATCACTGTAAAAATGTGTGCTTCCCTCAAGCGCTTTTACAATCTGTATTTTTTCAGTTTCACCCAAATACTCCCCACCAATCTCAGCCTCCACAATCACTCCCTTTTCAACCACAAGCCTGACTGAAAGCTTTTTCCCTTCAATTTCTACTTCATTTCTGAAAGTATATTTTGGCGAATAACCAAAGTTCCATTCCCAGGTTCTGAATTTTTCAGTTGCCAAAGTATCTGTTGCTGAAATATCGCTTTCAGAAAAAACATACATTTTGTTTTCAGGGTTTTCGAGCTGAACATCTAACAAAAATTGAATGAATTCGCCTGTTTTCATCGGGGTTTTCAAAAACTGCGAAATATTGGCAACCGGACTTCGGTTCGACTGCACAGCCTTTCCCTCGTATTTTCCGGGAGCCACTTTGATGGCTTGTCCCAGATTTTCAAGGTCAGAACTAAAAAGCAACGTCCCGTGATGCAAAACCCTGTTTTTATAAACATGCTCAGCATTCCCCGAGATTTTCAGCCCGTTAATCAGCAAATCGTTGCGCCCCGATGTGGTGGCTTCAATGCCGAGTTTGGCCAGCGCCTCAACTACAGGCGCGGTAAACTGCTTAAAACTGATTTCAGCAGGGCTTTTTACATTTTTGATAAAGGTGAAATTTACATTCCCGGCATCGTGAAAAACCGTTCCACCACCCGAAATACGGCGGCAGACGGCTATGTTCTTTTCGTGTACAAACAGGTGGTTGATTTCGGCCATCGCATTCTGATGTTTGCCCACCACCACTGCATTTTCGCTTTGCCAGAGCATAAAAATATCGTCGGTAATATTCTTCAGTAAATATTCTTCGGCTGCGAGGCAGAAATACGGGTCGGTATTTTTAAGATGAATACAAAGCATGTTTCAAAAATCGCAAAATGTAAATTACAAAATGCGTTTTCCCGAAATTAAATCTGATTCTATTTGTTAAACTGATTTATTTCCTGGTTTGTCAACATTTTTTCCAACTTTCTTCATTCTTAATTCAATCTTATAAACCGTTATAGAACAGTATCTCCGAATAAGATTTGTCCAGATAAATCACTTTTCAATCAATATCATTTTGTAAATCACTGTATAAATTGGGGTGGTTAAATTAATATCTTTAAACCTTCAAAATAAACTGACATCAAAACCTGTAAATGAAAACCAGCTATTTTAGGAATCACGAAAATAAAAGCAGTATCATGTTAAACAGAAGTTTTTTATCTCTCCTGAATGTCACGCTCTTTTTGTCCTTAATTAATTATCATGCTGATGCGCAGGTTACCATTGCAGATTACCAGCGCGCCGATACCATTACCAAACTGAATGATCTGGTTTATAACCAGGTTTCATCGGTAAACTGGATCGATTCAACCCATTTTTTCTGGTACCCGGTGAAAACCCGCGACGGAATTTCCTACACACTGGTGGATGCAGCCAAAGCCACCCGCAAACCGGCTTTCGATGTAAACAAAGTTGTTGATCAGCTGAATAAACAGCCGGGTGTAAAAACCACTGCCAAAACCCTTCAGTTGCAACGACTTAAACTGGATCTGAAATCCAATAAAATCAGCTTTGTTTTTGACAAAAAATACTGGAGTTGCAACCTGAAAACTTATCAGGTTTCTCTTGATTCGGTAGTTAAACCCGAATCACCGCGGCCCTACTGGAACGAAGGTTTTGATGAACTTGGAAATAAGCCCGTAACTTCGCCCGACAGCAATTGGGTGGCTTTTGTTAAGAATTACAATGTCTTTGTGAGAAATGTAAAGACAAAAAATGAAACACAACTGAGTTTTGACGGGTCAGCCGGTGATTTGTACTCGTCGTATTTTGAATGGTCACCCGATTCGAAAAAGCTGGCTGTCAACAAAGTGAGAAAAGTGGAAGATCAATTTATCTATTTTGTGGAGTCGTCGCCAAAAACACAGTTGCAGCCCATTCTGCAAAAACGTTATTACCCGAAACCCGGTGACGCGCTACCCATCAGAAAACCCTCGCTTTTTAATATCGAAACGCTGAAACAGATACTCGTTGATACAAAAGATTTCGAAAATCAATATGATTTGTCGAACCTGAAATGGAACCAAAAAAGTTCGGCTTTTACCTTTGATTTCAATCAGCGGGGGCACCAGGTTTTACAGGTTGCCGAAGTTGACGGAACCACCGGTGCGGTTCGGGTTATTATTGACGAACGCAGCAATACTTTTATCGATTACAGCGGCAAATATTTCAGGTACGATCTGGAGAAAAGCGGTGAAATTATCTGGGCATCGGAACGCGACGGCTGGAATCATCTTTACCTCTACGACGCCAAAACAGGGAAAGTGAAAAACCAGATCACCACCGGTAATTGGGTTGTCCGCGGTGTTGAAAAAGTGGATGAAAAATCCAGCACCATCATTTTTCGGGCTTCGGGACGAAATGCTGACGAAGACCCCTATTTTATTCACTACTACAAAATTAATTTCGATGGCACCGGCCTGGTTGACCTGACTACCGAGAAAATGGAGCATTCGGCCACTTTTTCAGCCGATTACCAATATTTTACCGATACTTATTCAACCGTTCGAAATCCGCCGGTAACCGTTTTGCGCCGCACTTCGGATGGCTCTGTTGTTATGGAACTTGAAAAAGCAGACATCGCTGATTTACTTGCAAAAAACTGGATTGCACCCGAACCGTTTGTGGCAAAAGCCCGCGATGGAAAAACCGATATCTGGGGAAATATTTACCGCCCCACCAATTTCGACCCCAATAAAAAATACCCGATTATCGAATACATTTATGCGGGGCCGCACAGTTCGTTTACCCAGAAAAACTTCCGTCCCACAAATTCACCATTCTCAGGATTATCAGAACTGGGTTTTATCATCGTTCAGCTTGATGGAATGGGAACTTCGAACCGCGGAAAAGTTTTCCACGATGTGTGTTACAAAAACCTGAAAGATGCCGGTTTTCCTGACAGGATTCTCTGGATAAAAGCTGCAGCCGAAAAATACAGTTACATGGATACCACGCGTGTCGGGTTGTTTGGCGGATCAGCCGGTGGACAAAGCACACTGGCCGGGTTGCTGTTTCATCCTGAATTTTACAAAGCCGGTTCTTCGTCGTGTGGTTGTCATGATAACCGGATGGATAAAATCTGGTGGAACGAGCAGTGGATGGGATTCCCGATCGGGCCGGAATACGCTGAATGTTCGAACGTGGAAAATGCTGCCAAACTGCAGGGAAAACTTTTGCTGATTGTCGGTGAGGTTGATGACAATGTTGACCCGGCTTCAACCATGCAGGTGGCTGATGCTTTGATTGCTGCCAAAAAAGATTTTGAACTGGTGGTTTTGCCAGGGGTAAACCACACATTGGGTGGAGATTACGGAGAACAGAAACGCCGCGATTTTTTTGTGCGGAACTTTTTAAACCAGGCAACACCTGACTGGAATTCAATGACAAAATAAAATCAGATATAAACCATTTGGAACACAATAGAAAGTTTATGTGATACAAGTAGTTATGTGATTAAAATTCAAAAAAAAATGAAACAAAATATAACTTTCGCATTGTTTGCCCTTTTCGTTTTCGTACTTCCAACCGATTTCATAAATGCCCAATGCCTGAATCAGGTACCGAAAGTTACCAGCGTTCCGGATTCGTTGCATCTCGACAAATTCTACAAAAAATACCTGGATGCCAACGGAATTGTCATTACCTCATCGTGGAGAGTTCCGGATTCGGCCATGGTTCAGGCCTGGAAAATAGTGGATTTTATGACACGCGATCTGCCAAAACCAGTGCTCGATGCCATGGTGAAAACAAAAACACGTGTAACTGTAATGGCACGTTACGAAGGAACCACCGATGTTCCGGAACATGCCCACCTGGCTGCCGACACCACCCTGAACTGGGATGTGAGGGCGCGCGGTTTGGGTGGCGACCTCGACCTTCCGCTGACTTCGTGTGCCGAAGAAAACCTGCTGGCTTATCAGATTGATAAATACCATGCCGAAGATATTCTGATTCATGAATTTGCGCATTCAATTCACCTCATCGGCATTATTCAGGTTGACCCGGATTTTAACAAAAAACTGCAAAAACTGCTGGATCAGGCCGTGGCAAAAGGGAAATACGAGAATACTTATGCAAAAACAAATATTTATGAATACTGGGCCGAAGGCGTGCAAAACTGGTTTGATGTGAATGCCGAGGTGGCAAAACCAGACGGAAAACACAACCAGTTGAACACCCGAAAAGAATTAAAAAAATACGATCCGGATCTGTATCAATTACTCAAAGAATTCTTTTCTGAATTCAAAGAAAGCCCGTCGAAACATAGAAAGGTGAACATGTACAAAATCTGATAGCGATCCTGAAAAGAATAAAATCAATAATTATGAAGAAATACAGCGTTGTCATCTTACTCCTGATCGTGAATTTATTCACTTTCAATAACCCTGTTCTTTCTCAGGGACTCAGCAGCCAACAAATCGATTCATTGGTTGATGCATCGTTTAAAGCAATGCCCGACCAGGCAGGTATTGCCATTGCGGTGATTAAGGATGGAAAAATCATTCACTCAAAAGGTTACGGTGTTACTTCAATAGAAACAAAATCAAAGGTTGACGAAAACACGTTGTTTGCCATTGCGTCAAACAGCAAGGCGTTCACAGCCGCCACACTGGCAATTCTGGTTGATGAAGGAAAACTGGCCTGGAGCGACAAAGTGATTGATTACATTCCTGAATTCAAAATGTACAATCCTTATGTAACGGCTGATTTTACGATTATCGACCTGCTCACACACAGAAGCGGGCTTGGACTGGGAGCCGGTGATCTGTTGATATTCCCGGGAAGTCCGGATATCACCATCAGCGATATTCTGAACAGTTTTCAGCACCAGAAACAGGTCTCCTCTTTCAGAACAAAATTCGACTACGACAACCTTTTATACATTGTCGCCGGCGAGGTGGTAAAAAGGGTAAGCGGGATGGAATGGACAGAATTTGTGGAATCCAGAATTATGAAACCGTTGGGAATGAACCGGTCAGCAGCAGCTTACGCCCGTATTCCCGACCGAAAAAATATTGCAACACCCCATTCTTCAGAAACAGGTACACTGAAAACAATCAGTGCCGATGACAATTACGAACTGATTGCTCCTGCCGGTGGCATTTACACAAGCGTCAAAGATCTGAGTTCGTGGGTGCTGATGCAGTTAAACAAAGGCAAATATGGATTTGAGCTGAAAAATCAAATATTTTCAGAAACACGACAAAACGAAATGTGGTATCCTTATACAAATTTGAACTTCAGGGTTTACCCTGATAAAAATTCGGGGAATCATTTTCAGGGTTACGGTTTGGGTTGGTTTATCAGCGACATGAAAGGCTATATTGTACTTCACCATACCGGTGGTTTGGCCGGAATGCTTTCGCAGGTAACCCTGATACCGGAGTTAAATGCCGGAGTTATTGTACTTACCAATTCATTGCCGGGAGGCATGAGTTATTCAACACTTTCCGGATCGATTGTCGATGCTCTTACAGGAAATAAAACCCGCGACAGAATTGGTGAAATGAAAATCCGGCTTGAAAAAATACAATCGAATGCCGATTCGGTGCTGACTGCAGTATGGAATACCTCAAAAAATCCGAATGAAGCCGGAATCGATGTAAACAATTTTACCGGAATTTATGAAGATCCCTGGTTTGGCAAGGTTGAAATTTTCCGGAATGGAGAAGACCTTTATATGAAATCTCTTCGTTCTCCGCTTCTTACCGGGAAAATGCTTTTTTACAAAGCCACAACTTTTGCAGTTAAATGGGATTACAGCGATATGAATTGCGATGCATTTGCCACTTTCAACCTGAATCCTGAAGGAAAAGCGATTGAAATAAAAATGGCAGGTATTTCACCCAACATTGATTTCAGCTTCGATTTTCAGGATCTGCATCTGAAGCGGGTGGAATAATGAGTTATTCAGGTTAATTGGCAACTTCGTTCCCGCCCGTTTCAAAAAGCCACGGCAAATCGGCTTTTGTGAGTTCTTTTACCCTGTTTTTCAACTCTTCGGAAACCGGGTAACTATCGGTAACATGCAACGCTTCAGTGGTCTTTCCCTGGGCATTCAGCGCGAGTGCCAGGTTATTATATAAAACCGGGTCGGAAGGTTGTATTTCGATTGCCTTTTTGTAATGAATAATCGCATTTTCCTGGTCGCCTTTCAGGTAAAATAGAATCCCGATTTCATTCCAGATTAAAAAATCATCGCGGTTAATTTTTAGTGCTTTATTGTAAAATTCCAGCGATTCATCGTATCGGTAGGTCATTCGAAGTGCCAGACCAAGATTCTTCAGATAGGTATAATTTGTGTTTTCAATCTCAATGGCTTTTCTGTAATAGATAATCGCCGGTTCGTATTGTCCCTGGTTATAATATGCCACTCCCAGCGAATTCATCACTCGCGAATTGTCGGGTTGAAATTCCATCACTTTCATATAGCTTGTAATGGCAGCATCGTAATTAGCAGTTACACTGTATGTAATTGCCAGGTTTTCATGATAAAGCGGTTCGTCGGGTTGCCGTTCAAGCGCTTTCAGGTAATAATGAACCGCTTTTTCGTAATCTTTCCGCTCATGATAGAAAACGCCCAGCCGGTTGAATATTTTGCCGGTTACCAGGTCAAAATCCGAGGCCATCAGATAGTATTTTCCGGCACTTTCCAACTGACCCATTCTTTCGTAAGCCAGTCCGCAATTTTCAATAAAAACCGGATCTTTTTTAATATCGATTGCTTTCTGATAGTTTTCAACTGCACTTTCCTATCGTTGTAATCCGAAATAAAAATTGCCCAGAATATTCCACCTGTTGCCGAAATTGTTGTTTGTACGGGCTGCAAGGATGAAGTTTTCTTCGGCGCCGGCAAAATTCTGTTCAGCCTGCAATAACTCAGCAATTCCCTGGTAGGCACCGGCAAGATTTTCGTTGTATACTTGTACATTACTACTTTTTTCGATCGCCTTTTTGTAATAAATCAATGCCTCGTTGTATTCTTTGAGAGAATAATAGAGATTACCTATAAAATTGTAAATCATGTCTTCCCAGTTGGGTCGTATCTGAATACATTTCAGGTAGGTTTTCAGTGCATTTTCTGTTTCCTTCTGAGTTTGATAATAGTATGCGAGTGCCCAGTAAACATCAAAACTATCTGCTTCAATATCTTCGGCTTTATTGAGCAACTCTTTTGCTTTTTCCGGTAACTGATTTTGTAATTTCACATAAGCCAAATCAACCAGTGCAACAACTGCTTCCGGTTGCAATGCAAATGCTTTTTGGTACCATTCCTCTGCTTTTTCGGTGTCGCCCACACCATACCAGGCTGCCCCGATTGTTCTGAATGCCTGGTATAATTGAAAATCGGCAAAACATTCTTTTTTTGCCAGGCCTTTTTGTATCAATTGACTGAAGTTTTTAAGCTTTGGTCTTTTTACAATTTCCTCCAGCAGATTGTTTGTTTGTGGTTCTTTGTCCTTAAACCAGGAATTCACACAATACAAGTTTATCAAACGCCGGAATGAATCATTCTGAAGCCTGTTTTTTTGAATTGCATCAAGGTACCACGATTCCGCACTTTCGAGGTTATTCTCACTGAAATATGAATCACCAATCAGGTTTAATGAAACATAATCTTCAGGTTTCTCGGCCATTACCCTGAAAAACTGGTCTCTGGCTTTTTGTGTTTCGCCATTCTTCAGATAATATTCACCCCAGCCTCGTTTTACATAAAAGTTATCGGGTAGCAGGCTTTGTGCTTTTTCAAGATGACCAAGAGCCTGTGAGTATTCCAGGTATTCATAAATAACTATCTGAAAAAGTGTTAATTCTGCATAACAGCGTACTTCATCAGAAAAATTGTCATTTTGTGAAATACCTTCATAATATGTAAAAACATCCGGCCACCGGCTTTCCCTGATCAGTTTCGGAAGTTTCATTGCCTGCAAAAGTGATGTATCCTTTTCACCCCATTTCTGCTTTTGCAAACACAACATACAAATCAGGTCGTCTCTGAAATAGACAGCCGCTTTTGCCAGGTAGTTATCCCAAAGCAAAAGTGCTTTTTCACGGCTGGCAAGGAAAACTTCGTCCAGATTGTTTAGAATATTCTCAAAAAGCTTTATAAAATAATCGCTCTTGATGTCGATAAGTAATTCAACCAGAATATTATCCGGAAGTTTATTCTCTTCAAAGTGCAATAATTCCCAAATGTCAAATGGTTCCTGATCAATCAACTGCATTCTCAGATTTTCAAACAAATCTGCTACAAGGCGCATATCGCAATCGTCGCGCAGTGATGCTTTTGCGTATGCATCTGAAAAAATGGATTTTATGTCTTGCCGGGTAATCATTCATCATCATTTTTAACGGATGGCGATCCGGGTGAAAATGCATCATTCGGTTTGGCAATTTTTACAGGACCCGAATCGGAATTTGATTTAGTGACCTCCTGTTGCAAAGGAGTTCCCGCTGCCAAATCAAATCTCCCGGGAATAATACCCGAAACATTCACATCATTTGTTGCTGCCTGTTGCCCGGTCCGGTCATTTATCATTACATTTCTGATGCTAAGATTCTGGTTTATATTGAATTCACTGATTATTTCCTGTTTTTGCTGTTGAACTGCCGACCGGATGATTTTTACAGGTTCTGAAGTGGTAATAAACAAAACCGGGCTCCCGAATGAATTATTGATATACGCTTCAGTTTCGTCAAATTCGCGCCCGAGATAGTCCCTGCCGGCAGTTACTGCTTCTGCCACATCTTTTCCTTTCAGTATATTTTCATAAAACCGGCTGAAAAAAGCACAGGAATGCGGAGTATCGATTTCGTTTTGCATACCGATGACTGCCGGAATATTGATTTTTGTAAACTCATAGGCAACACCGCGGAGCGTTTCGTTATAACTGCCGATTTTTGCGCTGTCGCAGGCCTGAAAACAAACCAGGCAGGGCTGCTGAATATTTAATTTATCTTCATTAAAAAGCGACGCGAAACGTTTGTCCTCAAACCAGTCAGGTTTACCGGTATCCTGATTTTTAAAAACAAGTTTGCCAACCTGGTTTTCAAGCATCGCATGACCCAGATAATGCACTACATAATTCACCGGCTGACCGAATTTTGCTTCCCATTTCTGATAAATACTTTCAACTTCCTGTTTGATTTTATTAAACGATGTTGCTTCAATGTATTCAACTTCAATAGATTCCGGAAAATCTTCCTGCAGGATTTTAAACGTATTTTTCACTTTTGAAAGCTCACCAATCCGGGAATCAATCCGTGGAATAACGTCGCCGTTTCCATCAACATTTACAATTACAATGATGAACAACCTGTCAGACTCTGTGCAATCAAAACTATTCTCTTTCACACGCCGGATCAGGTTAAAACGGCTTTTCAGGTTTGCCGACAGGTAAACCGATTTTGCATCTTTCAGGCTGCGGGTTTTATAAAGTGTATATTCCCAGGGTAACATGGCAACTCCCGATTTTTCATCAAATTCGAGAAAAATACGGCAGGTTTTCTGGCTGCTGGCATTGCTAATTTCAAGCGATTGTTCCACATCTTTCATGATGTAATTTCTGAAATCCTTGATGTTGTTAGTTTTGCCAAACAAAATTTTGGAAAGCATTTCACCCAGCAATTCAAAATCTTCCTTTTGAAACAAATCGCGTTCTGTTTTAATCAGGTTCAAAACTTTATGAAATACCTTGGCAATTCCCAGCTCCACACGAATGTTGTTGGCAGCGGTATCATCGTCGTCGGTTTCAAAAAGCGATGGCGGAGCCTGCAGTTCGTCTTTCGTAAAACTGATCCCCTTTTGCTCAATATTGATTTTTATATTTATGCAATTTCCTTTCGACATCTTTTCAAATTACAAAGCCAGAATTTTGTCATCCATATCGCTCCAGAAACCGGTCTTTTTATCGGGAGCGGCACTCCAGTTAAACTTTGGTTCCATCAGCTGGCCAACATCATTAATATATTTCTGAATCAAAGCTCTTGCCTGTGGCTCAGTGAGATCGGGACTTTGCTGCATTTCAATATTGAGTACACGCAGCATGTCTTTAATCTTATTTTTGGTATCCTGGGTCACTTCGTTTACTTTCATAATATCCAGAATTTTTTTATACGACTGGTAAACCGGCAATAGATTAATGTCTCCCCTCTCATCAGAGCGGGTTACACTGAATAAAACATACTCATCACTGCGGAATTCTTTTGCCGTCGTCTTGTCGCTGCCATAAAAAAGACGGTTGTTTAGCACAAAGAAATTCTGTGGATTCCAATTTGAATCTGAACGATCTAACATTACATAATATCCTGGCGAAAAATGGTCATTGGCATCGGGATCAAATTCTTTTCTGAATCCAAATAATGGTTTTACCGATTCCGAATCGAACAATTTATCGATACCGCCAATCACAACATTGGCAATTTTGGTATAATTTCCAATTAAGGCCGTAATGTTTTCGTTAAAAACACCAGACACTTTTTCGATAAACTCAAGCGAATCAGCCAGGTAGTTTTTTGTTACCGAATGACATAGGGCAATACTAACAATCAGCCTGCCACCGGCATACGGATGAATTCCGGCAACTCTGGTATCCTGAAAAACCATTCCTTCAGGGATATTCTGCATCTTAGTTTCAATCAGGTTCCGGCCTACAATAAACGGATTATCAATTTCCTGCTCTCCATAAATATAACTTGTCAGGCAAACCACCATAGGTTCAATTTCTTTAAACCATTTGCGTTTTTCGGAAAGAAACATTTCGTTTACCCTGACTGTAAAATAATGTTGTTTCGGCTCAAATTCAACTGCCAAATCATTGGAGTTGTCTGTATTACTGTCAGGAATACGAATGAGAAAAGGAAGCACTGCAGGAGAACCTGCCCAGCTTTTAAAAAGATCTTTCAGTCCCATAACCTTTGCTTTAAGATGTCATTTTTAACAAAAACTCATTCAAGTTATGGCAAAACACAATGAATTACAAAAAATTTTAAGCAACAATATGAGTGAAACCACAAAAAAAATACTTTTTGATCTTTTAAGAGGATTTAGGAAGAAAAATGATATGTGCGGAATTGAAATAAAAAGACCGCTTATTTTATGGATAAGCGGTCTTTTTTGTACC
>CAZXVT010000114.1:0-14532 GCA_964644015.1 uncultured Maribellus sp. | reverse complement strand
TAGTCTTCGGTTGTAGTTTCTCACTTCATATATTTTCTCACCAGATGTAACGCACCTGTATTTTTTTCATCAGTATTTGTGTGTCTTTGCAAACATGTTCGTTTCACAATATTAGGATGAGAAATTTTCCGGGTCTTCTGAATTCATATTTTATGTTATTTTTACGCATATTTCAAAATCAAAAAACTTAAACCAAATGAAAAAATCAATTTTGTTCTCGGTTATAGCCCTTTCAGGTATCATTTTAATCTTCTCATCCTGTGCTTCAAAATCAAACCAGGCTGCCAAACAGGAGGCCGGGGAAGAAAACTGGATTCAGCTTTTTAACGGCAAGGATTTGAATGACTGGCAGATTAAATTCAAAGGCGAAGAATTAGGTGTGAATTACAACAATACTTTCAGGGTTGAAGATGGTTTGCTGCGTGTTTCGTATGAAAACTGGCCGGAGTGGAATGGTAAGTTCGGACACATTTTTTATAATGGTGAATTCTCGCATTACCGGCTGCGTGCTGAGTACCGTTTTGTGGGCGAGCAGGTAAAAAATGGTCCCGGCTGGGCTTTCAGAAATAATGGATTGATGATTCACGGTCAACCAGCCGAAACCATGGAACTCGACCAGGATTTCCCGGTTTCAATTGAAGTTCAGCTTTTGGGAGGAAACGGAACAGACGAACGTTCAACCATGAATCTTTGCACACCCGGAACCAACGTGGTGATGGACAGTGTTCTGATTGAACAACACTGTAACAATTCAAAATCAAAAACCTATCATGGCGACCAGTGGGTTACTGTTGAACTGGAAGTTCATGGCGGTGAAGTAATCCGTCATTTTGTGGATGGTGAAGAGGTTTTGCATTATGAAAAACCACAATTGGACCCGCGCGATACTTCTTATACAAAATTGCTGAATTTATATGGCGATATAATTATTACCAAAGGAACCATCTCTTTGCAGGCCGAAAGTCACAACACCGATTTCAGAAAAATAGAAGTGCTTAAACTCGACTGATTCTGGGCGCGGTAAACAAAATAATGCCTCGTAATTTTTTTCGCTTTTCGCTGGTTTGTTGTTTGTTTTTCATGGTTTTACCCGGTTGGGCATTGCCATTCGGAAGCGGAGATACTATGATTGTTACATTCAGTCATAGCCGTAATTTTTATCATGCTCCATTTGCGCTACAATTGACAGCAAACAAACCCGATGCTAAAATATTTTACACGATTGACTGTTCACGGCCAACGCCCAAAAACGGACTTCTTTATGAATCACCTGTTTTGATTGAGCATTCAACTGTTGTAAAGGCAATTGCATTATCTGAAAAAGATTCTTCGGAAGTAATTACACAAACTTTTATTTTCCCGGATGAACTGGCACGGCAAGGAAAAACACCAGAAGGATTTCCTTTGGTTTGGGGTGGTTCTTCATCGATTCAGGCTGACTACGAAATGGATTCGGCAATTTTGAATGATCCGGCATACAAAAATGAAACAGGAGAAGCATTGCAGTCCATTCCGGTTGTTTCACTGTCAATGAATGTCGATGATTGGTTTAATCCGCTGACAGGTTTATATGTTGGATATCCAAACTCCGATGTTTCAAGAGAAAAAGCAGTGACTGCCGAGTTTCTGTTTCCTGAACCAAACCGTGATTTTGTGGTGGAGTGCGGGGTGCAAAACCAGGGAGGAACCAGTATTGTAAACTGGAAAGTTCCCAAACAATCCATGCGTTTGCTTTTTAAGGAAATGTATGGTCCCAAAAAGTTGAAACAGCAAATTTTTCCGGATTCAGATATAAAATCGATCAATACACTGGTGCTTGATGGATTTCTGTATTCCTGGGTTCACCCGTTTGATGACGTTCAACGGAAAACAGCTTTATTTTTCCGCGACCAGCTTGCATCGGATATGCAGAATAAAATGGGTTGGCCATCCTATCACGGAATTTATGTTCACCTTTTTATCAATGGTCTGTACTGGGGATTGTACGATTTGCACGAGCGGCCCGATGAAGAGTTTTTAGCGGAATATCTTCATGCCGAGCCGGAAGATTTTGATATCATCAAACACAATCCGAATACGGTGGTTTCAGGTTCCAATGTTTTTTACAACGAAATGCTGTCATTTGCCCGAAAAGGTTTAACCACAGCCGAATCAATCGGAAAAATGAAGAAGTACCTCGATATTCCGGCCTTTATCGATTATATGATTTTGAATTTCTACCTCGGTAATTTCGATTGGGCACACCAGAATTATTATGCAGCATACAACCGCGTCACCAAAACTGGGTTCAGGTTTTATACCTGGGATGCCGAACATGTAATGCGTTATTCTGATGTTGATTATAATAATATTAAGAAAAACGACAAAGGTGGGCCTACTGAAATTCACTCACTCCTGAAAAGTAATGCCGAATATAGAATGATGTTTGCTGATGCGGTTTACAGACATTTTTTTAACGGAGGAATGTTGTCCCCAAAAAGTTTCAGGGAAAGTTTTCTGTATCGGGCTAACGAAATTGACAAGGCTGTGATGCTTGAATCGGCCCGGTGGGGAGATTTTCTCAAAAGCACCACAAACGTTACTTATACCAGAAACGATCACTGGTTACCTGAAGTAAATAAAGTAATGACGGAATATATTCCGCTACGACGTGATATTGTTTTAAACCAGTTAATTTACGAAGGAGGCTTATTTCCTTCGATTATGCCTCCGGAGTATTCAGTTTCAGAAATACCCGGTAAAAACAGGGCTGCTGTTGAATTGAGAAATCCAAACATGGTTGGCGGTATTATTTATTACTCAATCGACGGCAGTGACCCGCGGGCAGTGGGCGGAAAAGTAAGCGGGTTGAAATATGCCGGAAAGATTGACGTGGCAAGCGGAACCCTTGTAAAATCGAGGGTTTATTATGAAGCGCAGAAAGTTTGGAGTGCTTTGGCCGAAAAGGTTGTGCAATTTGAAGGATTTTATGGCGATTCGCTGGTAATATCTGAAATTATGTATCACCCCGCAGATGGCTATCCCGAGTTTGTTGAACTTAGCAACATCGGATCGGTACCGGTGGATTTGAATGGTTTCCGGTTTTCAAATGGAATTTACTACCAATTTCTGTCTGGAACAATTTTACACCCGGGAAAAGGACTTGTTTTAACAAACGACACTGTTTTGTTTTACCAGAAATATGGTTATAAAGCGGCCGGACAGTTTACCCGGAAATTGGATAATGCAGGCGAAAAAATGATTCTGCAAAACAGGTTCGGACAAACCACTGATTCTGTCCCTTATTCCGATACAATTCCATGGCCGGTTGTTGCCGATGGCGATGGAATGTCCATTGAAGTGATAAATCTGAAGTCAGATAATTCAATGGCTCAAAACTGGAAAACATCGGAAGTGAAATATGGCACTCCCTGTAAACAGGTTGAGGAAATTGAAACGGAAGCTGAATTCTTTCCAAATCCGTTTAGCCGGAATATTTCTATCGAAGTAAAGGATTGGAAAAATAATTACGAAAAAATCAACATTGAAATATTTAATCTTTCGGGCAGAGTTGTTAAACGTCTGGAAGTGAGTAGTCATGGAAGGGTGGAAGTTGACACTTATGATTTAACTGCAGGTGTTTATATTTTCAGAATATCGCCGGTTGGTGAAGTCAATAATAAAGCATTGCATTTTAAAGCGGTAAAAACCACTAATTCAGATTAACGGCATTTGCTTTCCGGTGGGCATAATTCAGCATTAATAATGAAAGCGTGATTACAGCCATTCCGACTAAAGAAACCAGATCGGGTTTTTCGTTTTTTATCAGAATCCAGCTTAAAATTGCCCCCGAAACCGGGATGAGAAATTTCCACATATTCAGATGCGAAACTTTTATGCCGGGTCGTTGCAGTAAGCCGTACCAGATGGCAAACGACGCAGCCGATAAAAACGCCAGCCAGCCCAGCGCGAAGTAAAAAACAGCAGGCGCAGGTTCGAAATGAAGTCCTTCGGTGGGTATCGAAAACAATAACAAAGTGAGTCCACCGATAAACAGTGAAGTTGAACTTAAAACCATCGGCGACACTTTCCGGGTTTGTTTTGAAACCAAAACATTGGAGTAACCCGAGAAAAGGTTGTTGATAAACAGAAACCCGATTCCCAGGTATTCAAGACTGTTTTTCAGTTCAACTTTTGCCCGCCCCAAAGTAATAATGGCAATTCCCACCACGCCAATCAGAATGCTGACGGTTTTCAGCGGCGTCATTTTATCGTTGTGAAAAGCAAAATGCGCCACCACAGCAATAAACAGGGGCGACGAACCGATAATCATCGCGCCTAATGCTGCCGGAACCAATTCCATTCCCTTATAAAAAAATGCGTATTGGCCCGAAAACTGGGCAAAAGAAAGAATCGCGATGAATTTCCAGTTGGCTTTTAATTCATTCCAGATCATCCGGGGTTTGCCAATGAAAATAAAAAGCATCAATCCGGCCAGGATAAAACGAAAACCGGCAAACTGAAATGGGGTGGAATATTCGAGCCCGATTTTTACCAGCGCAAAAGCTGTTGACCAAAGCCAGCATACAAGTATTGCCAGAAAAGTGGTGCTTTTAAAAAGATTCTTCATCCTTAGAAATAATGGCTGCAAAGGTGTGAAATTTTTCGGAACGCAGGTTTCATTTAAAAATAGAACATACCGGCTAAAAATTCAGTTGGGATTTCAGTTTTACCGATAATTTAAGGTTATTTAAAGCTATATTGATTTTAGCACCGCTAATTCATTTTATCTTCGTCGATATTTAAAAAACTATGGAAAAACGGATCATCAATAACTACGAAGAATTTGAAGCGTTACTCGGACAGGTAATCGGCGTTTCAGATTATATTACCATCACACAGGAACAAATCAACAAGTTTGCTGAAGCCACACTCGATTTTCAGTGGATTCACACCGACCCGGAAAAAGCCGCCACCGAGTCGCCTTTTAAAACCACCATTGCACATGGTTATCTTACTTTGTCGATGCTTACTTACCTGTGGTATAATGTTGTTGACATCCGCAATGTGAAAATGGTGGTGAATTATGGGATTGAAAGCCTGAAATTCCAGCAGCCGGTTTTGGTGAATGACCGTATTCGTGCCACTGTTTCGCTCAACGATATTAAAAATCTGCGTGGCGTTACAAAAGTGCAGGTGAAAATTATTGTTGATATTGAGGGACAAAAGAAGCCGGCGTATGAAACACTGGCCAATTTCTTATATCATTTCGAATAAAATTTCAGGAAAGTTTTTCCAATAATCCTTCACAGGCATCTTCGAGCATGTCGAGCACGAGTTCGAAGCCATCGTCGCCGCCGTAATAGGGGTCGGGAATTTCTGTGTAGTTCCATGTTTTTCTGAAATCGGTCATTTTGCTGATTTTGTCAACATCTTCGGGGCCGCGGGCCATTCGTTTCAGGTTTGAAACATTTTCATTGTCCATCGCCACCACCCAATCGAATTTGTCGAAATCAACCGCAGGATTGAATTTCCGCGAAATGCTGGTGAGGTTGTAGCCGCGTTTCAGGGCATGTTTCTGCATTCTTTTATCGGCTGGTTCCCCGGCGTGATAACCGGCAGTCCCGGCTGAGTCAATTTCGAAAGCGTGTTCGAGACCCCGTTCTTTTACCTTGTATTTAAAAACGCCTTCGGCAGCAGGCGACCGGCAGATATTTCCGAGACAGACAAACAGTACTTTTTTCTTTTCCATAACCGACAGAGAATTATTGTGACTGACGTAGATTGACAGAGATTGGTTGTCGTGGTTGTAATAGTTGTATGGTTATCTTTGTTATCATAGCTATAAAACAATGTCAACCCGACAACAACGACAACAATGACAACCTTCTTTCACTCTTCATTCCAGATTGCATAAGACCTTTCCGCTTGCAGCAGCAACATTTCGTAGCCATTTTTTACGGTGGCACCTTTCTCAAGTCCCAGCAACATAAATTTGGTGACCTCCGGATTGTAAACCAGGTCGAAGAGCAGGTGATTGTTTGTCAGAAACTGGTACGGAATATTCGGGCAACCTTCCACTTTCGGGTAGGTTCCGAGCGGCGTGGCGTTAATAATCAAAAGTCTTTCTGAAATAACTTTCTCATCAATATCCTCATACCTGATCTCGTTTTCCTTCAGTTCTTCAATCGAGGCCGAAATAAATGTGATTCCCAGTTTTTTCAGTACAAATTTAAGTGCTTTTGATGCGCCGCCGGTGCCCAGAATCAGCGCTTTTGTATGTTGTGGTTTCAACAGCGGTTTCAGTGAATGCTCAAAACCATGTGTGTCGGTATTAAAGCCTTTGAGTTTGGTGTCGCTTCCGGTTCTTATGATTTTTACGGTATTCACCGCGCCAATTTCGCGGGCCGAATCATTCAGGTCGTCGAGATACGGAATTACCTGTTCCTTGTACGGAATGGTCACATTCAGCCCGATCAGCTCAGGATTGGATGCGATAACTTCCGGGAATTTTGTGATCGAATCGATTTCATAGTTTGAATAAACCGCATCAATCTTTCCGGTTTCAAATTTTTCGGTGAAATATCTTTTCGAGAAAGAATGGGTGAGCGGGTAGCCTATTAATCCGTATTGTCTCATTGATTGAATTTGAATTTATTTTCGATGCAGCCAAAAATAATAAAAATGGCGAATTTGATTTATTCGAAAATAAATAGCATAATTATCGACTGCCCAGCGTGATAAAAAGAATCCCCGCCAGGATTCCCAATAAATAAATTCCTTTTTGTTTCAGGTTTTGTTCTCTAAAGATAAAAGCGCCCATCGTAAAAGTGAGCAAAACACTGCTGCGACGAAGTGCTGAGATCATCGAAATCATCGAGCCTTCGAGACTGAGTGCGTAGAAGTACAAAAAGTCGGCAATCACCAGCGAAACGGCAATGGCAACAATCGTCCAGCGCCATTGAAACCGGGTACTGTTGTGGCGTTTCGGGTACCAGATAAACAGCAGGATGGGAAACATGATGGCGGCCTGGTAAAACGAAAACCACGCCTGTACTGCAATCCTGTCGATGTGTTTGATGATGAATTTATCGTATAAGCCGCTTACAGCGCCCAGAATGGTGGCCATCACAATAAAGAAAATCCATTTGTTTTTTCTGAATTCGATGCCCTCTTTTTTTCCGGCTGTGGAAAACAGGTAGAAAAACAGGAGCGTGAGCGAAACACCCAGCCACTGCAACGGGTTCAGCTTTTCATGAAAAATAATAAGAGCGCCGATCAAAGTCCAGAATGGCCCGGTGGAGCGAATGGGTGCAAAAATGCTTACCGGCAGATGTTTCATGGCAAAAAAAGCCAGTATCCAGCTCGATACCACAATCACGGCTTTCAGCAAAACATGCAGATGTTCGGTAATTGTAAGCGAAGGCGCAAAAAGTCCGATGGAATGGAAAAATTCCGGGTAAAACAAAGAGCCGGTTACAACGGGCAAAAAGAGGAGAGTGCTGGTGAGCGTGGAGAAAAACAGCACCGGAATCACCGCGTTTCCGTTGAGCGAAAGCTTTTTGAAAATATCGTAAATACCCAGGAATAAAGCGGAAAGCAGCGCTGCAAATGCCCACATCAGAAGTAGTGATTATTGATTAGTGATTATTGACTAATGGTGATGGACGATTTTTGGTGGTCGATTACAGAGAATTCGTTTCCGGATCTTCATCGGGCAGGTTGATGTTGTTTTTCTCCAGGAAATCGCTGATCAACTGGTTAACCCGTTTGTTTTTGATGGAATTCGGATAGATGTCGTGCAGAAAACTGAGTTGAATAAAATCCTGCTCCATTGCTTCTTCCAAAACTTTTAAAGCTTCTTTTGTTTTTCTTTTCTTCAGCAACACTGCAACAAGCCGGTATTTAATCAGCGGGTCGTTATTTTTCGTGATGCCTTTTTTCAGAATCCGCAATGCTTTGTCAGCCTCGTCAAAATTCTCATAAACATCGGCCCAGGTGAGCCATATTTCGGTATTCGAAACTTCAAGCCGGGCGGCGTTTTTCAGCGCCACAACCGCAGCGTCGTAATCATTGTTGTCGTTGTGGATTTTCGCCACAGTGAGCCAGTATTCGGGATTTGTGCTGTCGATTTTTATGGCTTTCTGGATATACCGGATGGCATTTTCGAGATGCTGTTCAATCCAGAAAATCAATCCAAGGCCAAACCACGCCGCATCGTTGTTGATGTTGATGTCGAGTGCACGTTTATATTTCAGCCGTGCCTCATCATAATCTTCGAGATTGAGGAAACACTCGCCGAGGTAACAATAGGCTTCGTCGCTGTCGGGATTCACCACGAGGTATTCATGGTATTTTTCCACGGCTTCGGCATATTTTCCGGCGTTGGCCAGCGTGTTGCCAATGTTCAGCAGTGCCATCAGAAAACCGCTGTTAATCGTGTAAGCATATTCGTAGGCTTCCACAGCTTTGTCGTATTCACCGGTTTTGTTGTAAATTGTGCCCAAGTTAAACCATACATACTGGTTAAACGGATCGATGTCGAGATAGAGGTTGTAGTATTTTATGCTTTTGTTAAGATTTTCCTGTTGATCGTAAAAATAGCCCAGATCATACAACGCCATGTCGTGGTCTGGGTTGATTCTGAACGTTTTTTCGAAATAATAAAGCGCTTTTGTAATCTTTCCAGTCTGAATATAAGTTGAACCGATTTGATAATACACTTCATCCAGATCGGGGCCAGCCAGGAAAATCGCCTTTTTAAAAGCCTGCATTCCCTCTTTTTCTTTGCCGAGAACTGTGAGGGCCGAACCCTTTAATAAATGAACATCGGCATTGTTTGAGTCCACTTTTTCAGCCGCTTTTATATAGTCGAGTGCTTTTTCGTAAAGCCCTTTGTTGATCAGGATTTGTGCGTATTTCAATTGCAGCGGAATGGAGTTGGGATGGATTTTGATGCCTTGTTTTGCCGCTATTTCCGAAGCTTGTATATCGCCTTCCTCCAATAACTGCTCAACAATGCCCTCGAATTCCGAAACATCGAAATAACGGGACCGTCCCGAAATCAGCGAACGCTTGAAACGGTTTACCGCTTCCAGTATTTCTTCGTCACGGTAATTATCTTTTTCTTCGTTCATGTGTCAAAAAATAAGCCTGCGAAGTTAGTAATTCAACCTGAAAAATAAAATCAGTCATTCAGATGCTGTTCCCTCAAAAGGTCGTTCACCGTTTTTACCGGGTTAAAAGTTTCGATGGGCACTTCCACAAACAGCGTATTCCAGTTGCTCATTGCCCCATTCCATAAACCTGGTAATTCCTGTGCTTTCAGTTCTTTTCCGTCTTTCGATTTGATGGAAATAAAACCGGTGGACGGATCGGTAAACTGTGTCAGATCGTATTTTTCTCCTTTGTAATTTTTAACGGCGCAAACCAGATCAACCGGATTGAAATGTGTGGCGTGTTTTGCAATATTTTGCTGTTGCACACTTCCGGGATCGATTTGTGAACTTTCAACCACCTGCAACGAGACAGTTCCGTCGCTGTTCATTGCCCAGAAAGGTCCGCCTCCCGGTTCCCCTTCGTTTTTCACCATCCCGCAAACACGCAGCGGGCGATTGTATTTTTCTTTTAAATAATGGTAGAGTTCCTCTTTTTCGGTGTAATATTGGTTTTCGGCAGGCTTTGTATTCAGTGTGTTTTCGAGGAATGAAGCCGCCGACGCCAGCAAAGCACTGTCAAGTGCCACCGGATGTTTTTCGTTCAGTTCTTTCTGATAAAAGAAAAGCTTTTCAAGATTTTTGAGCAAAACACCGGCAATTGCTTTTTTATACTGAACGGTGGGTTCCTTCAATCTGTCGGGAACCACATTGTCGATATTTTTGATGAAGATAATATCTGCATCGAGGTCGTTCAGGTTTTCAATCAGCGCACCGTGTCCTGCCGGACGGAATACAAGATTCCCGTCTTTTTCGCGGAATGGTTCGTTCACTGCATCAACAGCAATGGTGTCGGTTGATGGTTTTTGCTGACTGAAACTTACATTGAGTTTTACCCCGAATTCGTTTTCGTAATGACTTTTGACTTCGGCGAGCAATTGCTCAAAAACCGGCTGATGTTCGGGCGAAACCGTAAAATGCAGTTTCACATTTCCTTCGCTGTCTTTTGCATAAAGTGCGCCTTCCACCAGGTGTTCCTCAAACGGAGTGCGGTTTCCACCGGTGTATTTATGGAATTTCAGCAACCCTTTGGGGAGAGCGCCATAATTCAATCCTTTGCTGTTGAGCAGAAAGTCAATCCATTTTACACAGCCCGGAATATCAGGTTCTGTGCTTACTTTTTCAGCCAATTCAGGATAAAATGCAAATTTCTCGCGGTTGGCCAGGAATTGTCGTGCAGCTTCGTTGCGAATGAGCGCATCATCATCCCCGTTTTTGGCCACACAAACTTCCAGCGCTTCAAACAACGCTTTGAACATCCGGCTGGCCGCTCCCGATGCAGGCACAAATTTCAGCGGTTTGAAACCAGCCTTAATTTTTTCGTCGTATAACAAAACAGCCTTTTCAAGTTCTTCCGCATTCAGCCTGATAATTCCATTATCAACCGAAGCAGCTTCCATGATCTGCAGAAAAGGAAATCCCTTTCTGAAATTTTCCACCTGTTTCAATACATTTTCCAGATTGCTTCCCCTGCTGGTAATCTGCCTGATATCGTTTTCGGTAAACATAAAATTTATCTTTTAATACGTTTACTAAAATTAGCAATCTTCGCCGATATATTTGGACAGGCGCCGGGAAACGGTTTTAAAGTTTTCAGGTTTTTTTCAACACTGGGCGCATTCGGCTGAAGCATTGGTTTTTTCCTATTTTTGCCAACAGAAGAACAAAAGATGACAAACGACTTTCTTTGGGGACATAGCAAACGGTACAACGATTTTTCCACCTATTTCAGAAATAAATTCTCGGGACGGGTGCAGAAAATATCGATTGACGCTGGTTTTACCTGTCCGAACCGCGACGGATCAAAAGGAAAAGGAGGTTGCACTTATTGTAACAACAAAACTTTCAAACCCTCCTACACCAACCTGAAAAACAGTGTCACACACCAGATTGATGAAGGCATTGCTTTTTTTTCGAAGAAGTATGATTCGATGCAATACCTGGCGTATTTTCAGGCTTACACCAATACTTATGCTTCGCTGGATGATTTAATAAAACTTTATGATGAAGCGCTTTCACATCCGAAAATTGCCGGGCTTGTGCTTTCAACACGCCCCGATGCTGTAAATGATGAAATTCTGGATTATCTGGCAGAACTGAGCAAAAAGGTTTATGTGATGGTTGAGTTCGGGCTTGAATCGCATCTTGACCGATCTCTCGAAGGAGTCAACCGTTGCCATACTTTTGCTGAATCGGTGAAAGCAATCGAAGAAACCGCCCGGCGCGGAATTAACAATTGTGCTCACCTGATTTTGGGTTTGCCGGGCGAAACGCGTGCCGACTGGCTCGAACAGGCAAAAGTGATTTCGAAACTTCCGGTAAAAAACCTGAAACTCCACCAATTGCAGGTTCACCGGCAGACGGTGATGGAGAAACAATACAAAACAAATCCGGAAATGTTCCACCTTTTTTCGGTGGAAGAATATGCTGAACTGGTGGTTGATTATCTTGAATTATTGAATCCGGCTATTATTGTTGAACGGTTTGTAAGCGAAGCCCCATCGGAAATGGTGGTTGCGCCCAACTGGGGACTGAAAAACTTTGAGTTTGTGGCCAAAGTTGAAAAGCTGCTGAAAATGAGGGATACCTGGCAGGGACGTTTGTATGAAACAGGTTGTCAAAAATAAAAAGGGGAAGTTCTGAGGCTTCCCGTTTTTATGTTATCGTTTTAATAGCGGTTTTGATCTTTATGAAATGTATAACCGAGTGTCCATTCAAAATAATCAGCAACGCCTGCATGGGCTTTAATTGTGACGCCCGCACTCAAATGATCGGTAACTCGATACCGGATTCCGGCCCGTTCATAATACCCGTACTTTTCATCGTTTTCCACATTCCTGTGTAAATAAATTCCGACACCAAGCGGAATGTAAAGTCTTTCGGTAATAACCCATTCCCAGTTGGGAACCACAGCGTATGAAAATGCATCGGAAAATGAAGCGGTTCCCGATTCGGTTCTTAGTTCTGAAGCACCAGAGTAAAACACATCAATACCAACCCCGATGCGGTATTTGTAATTGACAGCCCGCAAGTAGTTGATGCCCATTGTCATTTTCAGATAATTGGGATCTTCGTTAACATAGTTTTTACTGCCAAATGCAAGCGTCAGATTTAACTGGTTGTTTTTGATAAATTCAGGCACCGGCCGTCTGTAATGTTCCACTTTATCATCACCCACTTTATAGGCTACACCCAGTGTCAAAGGAATAAGGTTTATTCCGTAATTGGGTTTTTTAAACGAACCATTTGAGAAATGTTTGAATCCAAGAGTAGCGTTTGCCTGCCATTTTTCACTGAATTTGTAATTGGCTTCCAAACCCAAATGAACGTAACAATTGCGGTACGAACCGACAAAAATATTAGCCGGATTCTGAATGGAGTCATAAGGATTAAAGTTGTATGAAAGTCCGAATGCTCCGGTATAATTGAAGGTAAAATTTTTGTCCTGTTCGAACACAAACGGGATTGTCATAAAATAATACAGTGCGTTTGGTTTACCGATATCGGCATTGTGAAATGTTGAAGAATACCACCCCACACCCATGTATGGTCTGCGGTAAACGGTGCCGTAAATATCATCGGGATTTGTTTTTCTGAACCCCAGCCGAACATCAATCCCGTTGTAATAAGAACTGTTGACAAGCTGGTCGCCCAATTCAGTGTCGTTGCTGAGCATGGCGCCGTTTTCAAAACGAAACTCAAGATATTTTGCAAACTTTTTGTCCTTTTCAATACTGATTTTAACCGAATCCTGGCTGAAAGCCGCATGAACAGTACATACTGTTATAATTAATAAGGTGAGTAATCTTTTCATAAAATGATTAATAAGGTTTTATACTAAGTTTTTAAAGTGAGCGCCAAAAATAGAATTTTTAAGTTCAGAATACTGAACAGGATCGGTTACAAAAATTTCAGGGGATATTTCTGAATAAATCGGATTAGATGTTAATTCTTTTGAAAGAATATTATCCAAGCATGTAAAAAAAATACATCCAAATAATCAAAGCGTTCTGAAGTTGGGTTTATTCTCAATAAACCGGATGGGAACGCCTTTGATAAAAGTCTGCAGCCATTCGGCGCAATATTCCATTCCGGCTTCCTCCGATTTTATATGGCCCAGAAAAATCACGGCTTTGTTTTTGCCTAAAGCAGTTGCGTCATTGGCATATAAATAAGTTTCCCATTCGTTGGCTTCACCCGCCAAAATTACTTCAACATCCTTATTTTTCAGTATCTGAATATGTCGCTGTCCGCCGGGTGCCCCCGCCATAAAAGCCAGTTTTGTGAATTTCAATTCAGGATTGCCAACAATTCGTATCGTTTCAAGACTGAGTGTTTTTTTTAGTTCACTGCAATATTCCACAACCGTTTTTTCAGGGAGTTTGAAAAACGTATCGGAGCCTTTTACTGAGTATGGTTTTAAACCCAGTTTCCGGATCATTCCTTCAGAAATCCCATCAGGTTCGGTCATGTGAATGTGGTCGTGAAACCTGAAAATCACCAGGTTGTTCTCCTTGATATATTTTGCTTTCTCCTCAAAAACCGGGTCGCCGGTGAGTGAAGTGGTTTCGTCGAAATGACTGTAAAAAACAGGTTCGTGCGCAATGATAAAGTTGCAATTTTGCCGCACTGCTTCGCGCAACGTTTCCATGTCGGCAAACATGCACACCGCAATACCTTTCAACGGATTATCCGGATTTCCGGCTTTAAAAACATCCACCGTTTCGGTTGCCCAATTACAGGTAACATTCTTTTTGATGAGGTTTACGACTTCCTGTGGTGTTTTGGGCTGTGCACAGGCAAAAAAGGGAATTAGCCATAGGAAAATTAAAATCTGTTTCATTCTATTTGGTTTTGTCACTTACTTTTTAAGCATCGTTGATTTATCCCGCAAGTTAACAGCATTGTTCTATTTAATCTCTTTAATTATTTCAATCGCCAATTGGTTTAAAACTCTCCAATCATTGGTGTTTTGAAACTCATTTAATTCAGGAAAATCATTATCAAGCTTTTTATTACAAGTAATAATCGCGTTATCGAATGTCTTGAGTAATTCTGTTTCTGATTCATTAAAAGCTTCTTCAATTATCCTTTTGTCAATTCGATAATAATTTTCCCATTGCAAAAATAATTCTTGTAACTGATTCAAATCGCCTTCGAGTTCTTTGTATTCAAATTGTTTTTCTGATGAAGCCCACATTTGAAGATTCTCAATTATACTATTACGGGATATTTCAATAAAATCCGAATCATAAATTTCTTCACTTAAAGCTTTTATTCTATTTTGTTTTCTTATTCTTTTAATTCTAAATAAGTAAAAAGGAACGTAGTATATGTT
>CAZXVT010000113.1:0-14603 GCA_964644015.1 uncultured Maribellus sp. | reverse complement strand
CTATACATCAATTTAAAAAATATAGCATGAGATTGGAAAAAAGGAATTAGGAGATAAATCAATATTAATAATCAAAATTAGAATTTAAACTATGAAAGAATCTCGAAATGGAAAGACTAAAACTAATAGTCCCGGATTAGGTTTAACAGTCTTATGGAATTTGTTGAAATTCGCAGGTTTAGCAGTAATATGCATTTTCTTAAGTTTTAATGTTCATGCATTTGAATCCGACAATTCAATTTCAACACCGGGAACAAGTGAACAACAAAAAACAATTTCAGGTACTGTTAAAAGCTCAAAGGGGGAATTATTACCCGGTGTAACAGTAGTTGTAAAAGGTACTACACAAGGTACTGCCACCAACATTGATGGTGAATTTACTCTTGCCAATGTTCCTGAGAATGCGACATTGACAGTTTCATTTGTTGGAATGAAAACACAGGAGATTGTAGTTGGAACTCAAACTACTTTTGATATTGTATTGGAAGACGAAGCCATTGGCCTAGATGAAGTGGTAGCTATTGGTTATACCACCCGTAAGAAAGGCGAAATAACCGGTTCGGTTGCAACAGTAAATTCGGAAACTATTTCAAGGGCTGCCAATAAAGATGTAGCCAAATCGTTGGAAGGTAAAGTACCTGGATTGATTGTTAACGACCGGGGTGGTTACCCTGGAGAGAACGATATGACTTTACTTATCAGGGGTAAATCAACTTTAAATAACAATGAGCCATTGATATTAATTGATGGAATTACTACGGGTACTGGGGGGTTCAGCTACCTTTCACCCGAAGATATTGAATCAATCACTGTATTAAAAGATGGTGCTGCAGCAATTTATGGTGCGCGGGCTGCCAACGGTGTTATCCTTGTTACCACAAAACGCGGGAAAAATGGCGCTCCAAAATTTAATTTAATCAGTACTTACAGTCTTTCTTCATTTTCTGTCAGTCCTAACTTAATGAGTTCAGAACAATTTTGTATTTATAACAACGAAATTGCACAACGAAATGGAACTTCCCTGCCTTATACGCAAGAAGAAATTGCAAAATATGCTGCCGGTAACGACCCGATGTATCCGAATACCGACTGGCAGGATTTAACTTTTGCAGATTATTCGCCTGAATCCAGGACAACTCTGTCAATCAGCGGTGGAAGCGATGCTGTAACTTACTTTATTAGTGGAGATTATATCGACCAGGTGGGGATGTATGAATCAGGAGACCTAAATTTTAAACAATACCAGGTTCGTTCAAATCTTGACATCAAATTACATGAAAAATTAAGCATTGGATTTGATTTATCGGAAAGATTTGGAAAAAGAAATGAACCAGGAGTACCTGAAAGCTATATTTATAAACACATCTATGTAAACTTACCTACTGAAGTTGGTATTTATCCCAATGGTTTGGTGGCTTGGGGAGGTGAAAATGGCTCAAATCCATACATCATGTCGAGCAGTGAGGCTGGTTTTATCGCAACTTCCGATAACGATTTACGTTCAAAATTTTCATTCGATCTTAACTTAGATTGGGTTACCGAAGGTCTTAAAGCGAAAGGATTCGTTGGACTCCGTAAAATGAGCAACGATGTGAAAAACTGGTATACCCCCTGGACAGTTTACCAGTATCAGGAAAGTACCGGAGATTATCTGGAATTGCCAGGTTATTCGCAACAGGGAAACCAAAGGACCTTACAGGAAAGTTTTTGGAAATATGACGAGTTGATGTTAAATGCCACTGTGTATTACGATCGTACATTTAAAGATCATACTGTCCGTGCATTTGCCGGTATTGAACAAATGTCGGCACAACAACGAAATTTTTGGGCTTCTAGAAAAGATTTTCCAAGTCCCAACCACCCTGAACTTTTCGCCGGAGGAGATACCGGTCAGGGTTCATCTGGTTCGTCATCTGAAACAGGCAGGTTAAATTATTTTGGTTCAATATCATACGATTACCATAAGAAATATTTTATAGATTTTACATTACGTTATGATGGTTCCAGCAATTTTGGCGAAGGAAACCAATTTGGTACCTTCCCGGGAGCTGCCGTTTCCTGGTCGATTGCAGATGAAAACTTTATGGATTTTACCAACAGTTGGCTAAATGCATTGAAAATCAGGGCATCGTGGGCATTAATGGGGAATGACAGGGTTCCGGCATTTCAATACCTTACCCGTTATAACTATAGCGGTAACACGGATGTTGCTCAACCCAATTGGTATATTTTCGGGTCACCGGGTACAAGATACAATGGATACGATCCGGCTAACGTACCTAACCCCGACATTACATGGGAAATTGCCGATATGAAAAATATTGGTTTGAATTTTATAATGTTCAATAACCGTTTATCAGGAGACTTAAACTATTTCTATCAGAAACGCGAAAATATTTTGGTTCAAAGAAACGCATCAATTCCTGATGTGGTGGGAATTACATTGCCTCAGGAAAACCTGGGCAAGGTTGACAATTTTGGGTTTGAATTTCAGTTAGACTGGAAAGATAAAATCAAAGAATTAAATTACAACCTAGGCGTCAACTTTACAAATGCGCAAAACAAAGTTGTATATATGGATGAGGCTGCAAATGTACCGGAATGGATGAAAAGGGAAGGACATCCTATGGACTCTTACATAGTTTATCCAACATTCGGACTTTTTACTGACCAGGAAATGGTAAATAATATCACTGCAAAAAAACCAGGTACAGTTGAAGGAGAACCTGCTTATGTTGACACGGATGGTAACGGAAAGATCGATTCAAACGACCGTATCCGCACCTATTATTCCAGTGTACCCGAAATTCAGTATGGTATTTACGGGGGATTAGATTTCAAACATTTCAACCTGAATTTTTTGCTGCAGGGACAAGCCAAGGCAAAAACTATTGTATTCTTCGAAAGCCAGGGAGCAAGGCCTGATTTCCTATTCGATCAGCGATGGACACCGGAAAACAGAAATGCGCGCTATCCAAGGCCGTATTCATCAAGCGACGCATATTCAGGAAACCAGAATACTGCTGATAATTTTCAGGGAGCTGACTTCTGGCTTCAAGATGCCTCGTACTTAAAATTAAAAGAACTTGAAATTGGCTACACCCTTACAAAGGAGCGGATTAGAATTGGAGATCTTAAATTATTTGTCAGGGGATACAACATGCTGACCATGTTCTCAGATATCTATAAACTGGGATTTGATCCGGAAGCAAATAAAATTGTTGACTTCAGGGAAAGTACATATCCTTCTTTAAGAACTTATAGTATTGGTTTGAATTTTAATTTCTAATTAAACTGACTTAAAAATTATTGACATGAAAAAGATAAAATTATCATATTTACTGGTCCTGTTCGCATTGTTCGCCACCTATAGCTGCGAGGATGTGCTCGAAACAGAAGCAAAGGACGCATTTGCGGAAGACCTGATATACAGCGACCCCAACCAGGTTGAACGACTGCTGTTTACCGCCTATAACAGCACAGAGAGCTGGGGGATGAACCGCTACCAATGGTGGGGGCGCAGGTTCCAGATTGAAGGGGGCTCGTTCGAAGCGAAATTTAATTTCCAGGACCAGGATTTATTCCGCGACAGGGGCGGCCTCACTCCAAGTAACCAGGGGATTTGGCTCGAAAAGTGGAGAGATTCCTGGGATTATGTCCGCCTCACCAACGAGTTTCTCGACCGGATTGACGACAGCCCGGCAATGAAAGTGAACCCTGCAAAGGTTAATGTGCTTAAAGCCGAAATGAAATTTCTGCGGGCTTATGTTTACGCAAAACTGATTAACTTTTATGGCGGCGTGCCAATCATGGAACATGCTTTGGGCTTGAACGATGATTTCAATTTGCCACGCGACAGTTACGAAGCCTGTGTCAACTTTATCGTGAAAGAACTCGACGAAGCCGCCGCTGTTTTGCCAGCAACACGTCCGGCAACCGAATTCGGAAGGGCAACCAAATTGGCTGCATTGGCTGCAAAATCCCGTGTGTTGCTTTATGCTGCCAGCAAATTGCACGACCCGGCCTCGGCGCCAAGCAAGGACCCCTTATATGTTTATACAAAAGCAACAAAATGGCAGGATGCTGCCGATGCTGCCAAAGCAGTAATCGACCTGGTTGGCGCCCGCGACCTCATTCCGGTAGCAAATGCCACCGAATATCAGAAATTGTTTTTGACACCCAATCAGGATATCCTTTGGGCAAGGCCATTTGGTGCGCAGTATTATGACTTTGGCACCGATGCCAATTCGCTTTGGGACCAAACCCAAAGCCCCAATGGCTATGGCGGTTGGGGGCTTTCGTCGCCAACACATAATTTTGCTTTGCAATTCAACATGGCCGACGGTTCAACTACAAGTGGGAGTACTTTTAATCCAAACAGCCCAAATACCAACAGGGAAATGCGTTACTATGCCGACCTGTTGTTCCAGGGAGCCAATTTCAGGGGAAGGCCTGTTGACTATGCCCTGGCCGATAACCCAAGCACTGCCACACCTCACGGGCTGGATTCGCCAAAAGGCGCAGGAAATGTGCTCCATTCTTCCAAAACCGGGTATAATATCCGCAAGTTTCAGGACGAGAGCGTGGCAGTTACCGGAGGGATTTCTCCAAACCGTCCGTTTATCCTGTACCGTTTGGCTGAAATTTATTTGAATTATGCTGAAGCCCAGTATCAGTTAAAAAATGAAAATGAAGCCCGCACTTACCTGAACAAGGTTTCAAAACGTGCATTGCAGCCTGATATTACAGCTTCGGGCACTGAACTTTATGAAGCTATCAAACGCGAAAGAAGGGTTGAACTTTGTTTCGAAATGCACAACTACTTTGACGAAAGACGCTGGATGCAGCTCGACCACCTGGGTATGGATATCCGTGGTTTGACCTGGAACAAAAACACCGATGGTTCGTTGAGAATGGCTGAATACACAGTAGTGAAAAGACCCTGGTGGGACAAACACTACTATTTGCCTATCCCCAATTCTGAAATTGAAAAAGCGCCTGCTATGGCCCAGAATTTTGGGTATTAATACCGGTTGAATTGGTTAAATTTTAAAAATTAGAAAAAATGAAAAAGAGAATAATATTTTTCCTCAGCTTATTCATGATAGGAATTGTAAGTACTATCTCAAATGGCTGTAAAGAAGATGAGTTTTTGCTAATTAAGGATGTGGTGATTACCTGGGAAAATCCCGCCGAACTGGTTGTAGGTTTACCGCTGACTGAAACTCAATTAAATGCTACTGCAAATGTTCCGGGAACAATCGTATTCACACCGGCTTTGGGAACTGTGCTTCAAAAAGGTGCAAATCAAACACTAAAAGCAGATTTCACTCCAACGGATTCGAAATACAAAAGTCTTTCAAAAACCGTAACCATTAATATTGTTGATAAATATATACCGGTAATTACCTGGGCTAATCCACCTGTCCTGGCATTGGGTACTCCGTTAAGCAGCGAACAGCTTAATGCAACGGCAAATGTCCCCGGCACATTTGTTTACACGCCGGCACTTGGGGCCATATTGCCATTAGGCGAAAATCAGGAGTTAAAAGTTGTTTTTACACCTTCCGTACCCACTCATCAGGCAACATCTAAAACAGTGAAGATCAATGTGAAGGATGTTGTGCCGATTAAGTATGCCGGTGGCGCTGTCTATACAGGACAAAAATCGCTGGCATTTAATGTTACAGGAAATGTTGGAAAGTTGGGAACTAATCCGGAAAAAGGATTTACGGTTCACGTTAAAAATACGTATAAGGATTTTGAAAAAGACATTGCAGTTACAGGAGTAAGTTTTAACCCGGCCAATGCCACACGTATTGAACTCACGCTTGCTGAAGCAGTTTTTAGCGACGATGAGATTACCATTGCATTTAACGAAGAGGTAAGTGGAATTGTATCTGCCGATGATCAGCCCCTGAAATCTTTCAATGCACAACAGGTTGCAATTCCGGTAAGTGGCGCTGATCTTCTGGCTGGTAATTCATGGGGTGGTTTTGAAGTATCTGCAGCCGCGAATACAGGAGGTGCTGCGGGTTATTGGGTTGGCGCAAATCCTAACCCATGGGCACGAACAACTGATATCGCTGCTTCAGGTGGCGCAAGTATGAAGTATACAGGTGGTTTTGATGTGAAGCCATTATATGGAATGAAGTTTGGTGCCAATGTGGATACACAACCCGGAGTATTCGAAATTTCACATAAAATATACATTGAACCAGGTTCAAACCTAAAGGCCATACGTACTGCAATTGCAAGACAAAGCAATGGATGGGTCGATGATGTATCAGCAGTTTGGGATGTTGAAAACATCGCACGTGGAGAATGGGTTACAATCATGAAAATAATAAATATACCGGTTGCAGTAAATGAAGTTGCTTCGAATCAGCAGGTAAGATATACGTATTACCTGGAGGCAAACCTTAATGAAGGAGTTACCGGCGACCAAACCTTCTATCTGGATGATATGGGTATGAGAAAGGTTGATATTGCAGCCAGGCCATAAAATGGAATAAATTTAAAACTTCAGAGAATCATTATTCTCGCATAGTTTAGTTAGATGGAGAAGCGGGGGTATAAACCCTCGCTTTTTTTAATTTAATGCCTTTTGTATCAATAAAATGAAACAGAAAATGAAAAACGTAAAACTGATTCTGATACTGATAATTAGCCCATACTTATTAGTTGCCCAAAACTATCCGAAGTCCGACCCTGATAATTCCGGTGGATGGATCTTAAATAAAAAAATGAGCGATGAATTTAACGACTCATCGTTGGACCGGAGCAAGTGGTGGATATTGGGTGAAGAAGTAAATGGAGTAAGAATCTACCGCAACAAATGGAAAGGCCGTGCGCCGGGCCAATTTGTCGGCCACAATGTATTTCTCAAAGATGGGGAGTTAATACTCCGGTCGCTGTGGGAACCGGATTTTAAGTTTGTCAACGAAAAAAACAACAATGTGTACTATGGTGGAACAGAAACAGCTGCCGATAACAGCTACCCAATTACGCAATCGTGTATACTTAGCGAAGGAATGTTTAAATACGGCTACATCGAAGCCAGATACAAAGCAGCCGATGCGCCCGTAACCAGCGCTTTCTGGACTACCGGCTACCGGTCTGAAATTGACATGACAGAAAATTTTGGAAAGCGCCCTATAGCCAACCCGGCCAATAAACCCGAAAGTCTGGAAAGAAAATTCAGGACAAATATAATCAGTTGGGAACCCAATCTTCCAACGGGGCACCAAAACTGGAAAGTGGAGAAAGATATGGGTGTCCGCCTGTCTGAAGATTACCATGTCTATGGTTTTGAGTGGGACAAAGATTACGTAAAGACGTACTTCGATGGGGAACTGGTACAAAGCATAACCCGGCAGGAGCTCGAAAACTGGGAATACGCTCCGGGGAAATTCCATAATCAATGGGTAATTAAACACCCTATGGAATTATGGATGGATGCCGAAGTGTTTTACTGGTATGGCCTGCCGAAAGCAGCCGACCTGGCACAACCTGCCGACCATCACTACGATTATATTCGGATTTGGCAAAAAGAAATTAAAGGCCCCGAGTTTAATTCGCTGGGTTTTGAAGGGCCATTTTACTTTAAATATGGCAACATGGAGCATAAAAGAAGCGAGCATTGGTGGGCTCCCGGCAACAGCGCTTTTGCATTGACCGATGAACGGGCGGCAAGCGGTGATGTCAGCCTGGCCTTTAAGCAAACCGCTCCAATCACTTCAAACCAAACTATTTATGCCCCCTACGGAACACTTAATTTGCCCGCTGGTGATAATACAATACTTTTTAAAGTGTGGAAGGAACCGGGTTCCGTTATAAATAAAATAAATTTTATCCTGAGGAATCCCTACATGGAATTTCAAAAAGACATTTCAACCCTGGAAACAGGGAAATGGGTGGAAGTTTCTGCTGATTTTAACCGCGAAGCTTCGTTGTTTTCAGGTGATGCCGACCGCCTTGAAATACAAATTAAAAGCGCTGATGTAAGTGGTACGAATAATATCCTATACATCGACGACATTTCGTTTAAAAACAGCATTATTACAGGATTGAAAACCCAAAAGAAAAGTGATTTTGAGGTTTACCCCAATCCGGCAAACGATTTTCTTACCATACATTCAGCCGAAAACGGAATTGTAATGCTCAGAAACAGCACTGGTGCAACCATCAAAATGGTTGAAAAAAACTCATTATCAGAAAGAATCAGTATTTCGGACCTTTCTTCAGGAATTTATTTTGTTTCCTTTTTATCTGATAAATACAAGATGGCTAAAAAGATTCTGATTACCCGGTAATGTAAAAACAAGATAATGTGAAAATAGATTCTCAGTATAATAATAATGAATGCCGCGAACTAAACCTTATTTCCTAATAACCAATATTTTAAAGTAAAATGAAAACTTTAATCAAAACGCTAAAACTGGTTGTGCTGCTCCTGGCAGCTGTGCAATTTGCATTTGCACAAACCGAAAAACCCAATATCCTGTTTATTTTTATCGACGACCTGGGGTACAAGGATTTGGGTTGTTACGGCAGTCCGCTCATCGAAACCCCAAACATCGACAAGCTTGCTAGCGAAGGAATGCGGTTTACCCAGGCCTACGCTTCGCCGGTTTGTTCTCCCACACGCGCCAGCCTGATTTCGGGGCAGAACTCTGCACGGAATGGCATTTGGGAAGTACTCAGCGTGGTCGACAAACCCTATGCAAAATTCAAATCGCCACCCATGGCCGAAGAAATTCCGGAAGAGATTGAAACTTTTGGCGTTATTCTGCAAAAGCAGGGATATAATTGCGCACATGTGGGTAAATGGCATTGCGGCCGCACACCTGCCGAAGAGGGTTTTTTCAGCCTCGATTCCATCGGTATCAGCGACCCGGCCCTAATCGAATATGCCAAAAAGAACAGCGAGTGGAAGGTTGGCGAATTCACAGCCAAATCCATTGAGTTTTTGCGAAAAAATAAAGACAAGCGATTTTTTCTTGGCCTTCATCATCTGGCGGTTCACGCACCGATAAAGGCCAGGCCCGATCTCATCGTAAAATATCAAAATAAAATACGCCGAAACGGTGTTACTAACATCCATCCGGCATACGCTGCCATGACCGAAATGGTCGACGAGTCGGTTGGCGTGTTGCTGGCCGAGGTCGAAAAACTGGGTCTTGCCCGGAATACGGTGGTGTTTTTTTATTCCGATAATGGTGGACTCATTCACGATATTATTTTAAATGAACCGCTGGCTACAAGCAATTTGCCGCTTCGCGGCCAAAAAGGCGAGTTGTATGAGGGGGGAATCCGTGTTCCGCTTATCGCCCGCTGGCCAGGGAAAATCGAGGCCGGAAGCGCTTGTGGCGAAAAGGTGATGAGTTTTGATTTGTTTTCGACTTTTGTTGACCTCGGTGGCGGCAAAGTCCCTGCCACACAGATTACCGACGGGCTGAGCATTGTGCCGTTGCTAAAAAAGGAAAAAGAGAAGCTGCCACGCGAAGCGCTGTATTGGCATTTCCCAACCAGCAAATGGACACGCTCGCCCGCAGGCGCCATCATCAAGGGCGATTATAAACTGATTGAGGATTACGAAACCGGCCGCATTGAACTGTACAACCTTGCCAGCGACATGGGCGAAACCGTCAACCTGGTAACGGCAAAACCCGCAATTGCCGCCGAACTTCTGAACGATTTCCACAAGTGGCGCAAAGAAGTTGGGGCCGAAATGCCAATTCCGAATCCCGCTTTCGACCCCACCCGCGAAAACGAAATGGGGAAACATTACTGGTGGAATAACTACTAATTTTTTTAAAATTAACTCAGATTTTCAGCTAAAATAATGCCTGTTTGGGGTAAGTTGCTGAAAGGAGTTCACTTGAATATTTTCTTTATTTATTCAGAAATCAATAAATGTCGATTCCAAAGTAAAATCAATGAATTTAACTATTTCAAACGATATCCCATGAAACGAAGAGATTTTTTTAAGAAAGGAACTGCCGGAGCAGTAGGGGCAAGTATGCTTCCTTTGTCGGTCGGGGCTTCTCCCGGCAATCCCGGCCTTGGCGACCGCAGCGCCGACCAGTGGCTGCACCTGGGAAAAGGGAAAAATGAGATTCCCGTCCGAAAGGAAATCCACGATTATGATGTTGTGGTTATCGGGGGCGGTTTGGCCGGGATTTGTGCTGCTGTTTCTGCGGCGCGCAACGGCTCGAAAACAGTGCTGGTGCAGGACCGTCCGGTGTTGGGCGGCAACAGCTCCAGCGAAATGCGCGTGCATGTGCATGGCGTAACCCGCTTACTCCCCGATAATAAACCCGAAAGGGAAACCGGCGTGCTGGAAGAGCTTTTGCTTCACAACCGGTTTTACAATCCGCAGGAGTCGTTTCCGGTGTGGGACCACGTTTTATACGACTACGTAAAGCGTGAAGCCAACCTCGATTTGATAATGAACACCCAGGCTGTGGAAGCCATCATGGACGGGACCCATATAAAAGCGGCGCGGTGCTGGCAATCGACCACCGAAAAAGAGCTGTTGCTGAACGCCCAAATATTTATAGATTGCTCGGGCGACGGGTTGCTGGCCGCTTCTGCCGGGGCTTTGTACCGCACCGGCCGCGAAGGAAAGGCCGAATTCGATGAAAATTACGCCCCCGACAAACCCGACGGCTGGCAAATGGGCGCTACGCTCCTGCTTCAGGCAAATGACATGGGAAAACCAACGCCCTTTGTTGCGCCGCCGTTTGCCATAAAATACGAGGCCGAAAAATCGCATAAAGGGCGCGGACTGGCGCTTTTCTACAACGGTATCTGGTGGATTGAAGTGGGCAGCGACGACGATATTATTGCTGATGCCGAAAAAAACCGTGAAAAACTGATGGGCTACCTTTACGGAGTTTGGGACTACATAAAAAATTCAGGCAAATTCCCGGAAGCTGAAAACCTGGCGCTCGACTGGGTGCAGTCGCTGCCCGGCCGCCGTGAATCGCGCCGCTTTATCGGCGATTTTATCCTTTCTGAAAAAGATTTAACCGGGCACCGCCATTTTGAGGATGCCGTGGCTTATGGCGGCTGGTCGCTCGACGAGCACAATCCCGGCGGAATCGAAAACCTCAAAGAACCGCCAAGCTATTTCCACCAGTATTTCGACAGGATTTATGAAATACCCTATCGTTCGCTTTATTCAAAAAACATCGCGAACCTGCTGTTTGCCGGGCGAAACATCAGCCAAACCCACATTGCGCTATCGTCGTCGCGCGTTATGGGGACCTGTGCGCTCGAAGGCCAGGCGGCCGGAACAGCGGCAAATCTCTGTGTACAAAATGGAATAACTCCGCGCGATATCACAAATAACTACATCAACGAATTGCAGGAAAACCTGCTCCGAGACGATGCTTTTATTCCGAACCGGCCGGCAAAAGATGATGCCGATTTGGCCAGAAAAGCAAGCGTAATCTTTGGTTCTTCCACACTTTCGGGCGATGCGAAAAACCTGTTAAACGGAATCTCGCGCGACATCGACGGGGCCGTCAACCACTGGCAATCCGACGGGCTTCCGGCAACCCTCCAGTTGGAATGGGAAAAACCGGTGCAGCTTTCAAAAGTGGAAATCAAGTGCGACACCAACCTCAAACGTTGCATTATGATGCTGAAGGAGTCGCTGAACGACGAAAGGCATACCAACACCATTCCCGAAGAGTTGCTGAAATCGTTGAAGGTGGAGGCACGCGTAAACGGGCAGTGGACACAGGTTGGGACCCTTGATAAAAACATGAAACGGCTGATAAAATTCGGTTTTACGCAAATAAAGGCCACAGCAGTGCGCGTTATAATGAATGAAACCTATGGCGCAAAAAATGCGAAATTGTTCGAAATCCGTTGCTACGAAACGTAATGCAAATTCGTGTTGAAATAGTAAAACGAGCGGTTTTGCTGGGGGTTTTTTTTTACATCCCGGCTTTTTGCGTTTCAGGTCAGGATATTCAGGAAAACCGTCAAAAAGTGAAGGTGCTGCATCCGGCGATTCACTCTTACGATTCAACCGAGGTTCTTCTCGTTCAGCAAATAAGTGAAGAAAAAACTTTGTATTACATTGATGTTGAATCGGTTTCGTGCGGAGATAACCAGTGCAAAATCGTTCCGGTACGCCTGTTTTTTAATGAGTTGGGATTTTATGACGGGCTTCAGCTGAAAAAAGGTTTCAGGCTCGAAAAAGCAAAGGGCAAACGTTTCAAAAAAAAAGATTACCGCAAGCTGGATGAAGTTATTCTGAATAAAAACCTGGGGCTGGCAAAAGTTGCAAAGGAAAAGCTGGTTGAAAAACAGGCCGGGCTCGTCGGGGTTGATGCCGTTTCGGGTGCCACTACCCCGGTGCTGGCTGAAAACGAATATGTAAAAGGCGCGGTCTGGACCTGCTACACCCTGTGGCACTGGGTGCATGGCGGTATTTTTCAGGTTATCCGGAACAATACCGGGAATGAAAAAAGCAGGCATGACCTTGAAAAATACCTTGCTGGCGATGACAAACGCTACAGCCGGTTTGCATTGGAGCAAATTATCCTCCGAAAGGATTTCAGCCCTGAAATAACCGGCGGTGTTCTGCAAATGGCGTCCGGAAGCAATCCATCGGAACAAAAACTTATTCTTGAATATGTTGGAAAAGCTCCTGAAAATATCTATTTCGATTTGCTCCTGAACCTGCTTTCAACGGCAGATATGATGCGGGTTGGGTGCCTAAACTCACTGAACCGGTTTGACGGCGTTTTTCCTGCTGATTACTGCAAACAGCTGGCAGATTTGCTTCCTGCTTTTGCATTTTACCAGGAAATAAACCTCATGCTGAGTGTTTTTGAAAAACATAATTGCAGCGATACTTCAGTAAACGAGCAGGTTATTGCGCTACTCGAACGGAAGGATATCCTGGTTGGCAGAAGGGCCTACTGGTTTTTACAAGCCCAGGACCTGAGCGAAATCCAGCAAGAAAAGCTGGATGTATTTTATGAAAAATTTGCTGATTATTTGTAATTCGAACTGAGCCATTAAACATCATATCCAACTTTAACGCGTTATTTTAAAAAGACCATAATTATTTTATTTTAAATTAGAACCTGTTGAACTACTGAAAAAGAATGCTGCTTAATCTATCCATATTGATTTTTTTCCTGTTGCTGCTTATTATTTCAATTTCAAAGTTTAAGCTGCACCCGTTTATTGCCTTACTCCTTACCGCTATGGGTTTGGGTGTTTCACTGGGTTTGGGAGGGGTTAAAACCACTGAAGTGCTACTTCAGGGATTTAGCGAAACCTTGCGTTGGATTGCCATCATCATAATTTTAGGCGCATTTATCGGCGAGGTTTTGCAGGAAAACGGCGGGGCGTTCCGCATTTCAAACAAAATAATAAAATGGGCCGGCGAAAAGAAGCTCCCCTGGGCAATGGGATTTACAGGCTACATCATCTCCATCCCCGTTTTTGTTGATGTTGCCTACATTTTGCTTCAGCCGGTAATTGAATCGCTTTCGGCAAAAAGCAAAAAACCGGTCCTTTTTATCGGGCTGGCTTTAACGGCAGGCCTTACGGTTTCGCATACACTAATTCCGCCAACCCCCGGCCCGCTGGCTGTGGCATCGCTGCTCGGCGTGGATATCGGCAGGATGATTCTGGTAAACGGAATTGTTGCCCTTTTTGCTATGACAGGCGGAATTTTATTTGTAACGTTTTTTGTAAAAAATGCTTGGATTGAATACGATAAAAAAATTACGACAGTTGCGGGCACCGAAAAACCGTTTTCCGAAAAATCTCCTGAACAGGTAAATTTTATTCTTGATTTGCTTCCGATCCTGGTCCCGATTGTTTTGATTGGTGCCGGTTCGTTTCTGAATTTTGATTCAGAAACCATATTTTCAAAAATAGTTGACTTTGTTACCGTGCCCCTGGTTGCCGTGCTGATAGGCGCTTTTATTGCCTGTTTTCAACTTGGTAAAAACAACAGGAAAACCACCATCAACCGGCTGGTGGAGCAGGCCATCATAAAATCGGCGCTGGTTATTATGATTACCGGTGCGGGCGGCTCGCTGGGATTTGTGATTAAAGAAAGCGGCATTCAAAACGAAATCATTGCCGTTTTTACCGATTTCCCGTTTCTCGGGATTATGCTCCCTTTTTTAGTCGCTTCGCTGCTGACGGTTTCCACCGGGTCGATTACGGTTTCGCTGGTGGGCACTGCATCGATGGTTGGCCCGATTGCCGCGATACTGCCTGCTTCACCCGAAATAATTGCGGCGTTAATTGGCTCCGGGGCTTTTATTGTTTTTCATGCCAACGCCAGTTTTTTCTGGCTTTTGAACCGTCTGCACGAGGTCCCACCCAAAGTGCTTTACAAAACCTATACAGTTCAGTCGCTGGTGATGGGGCTTTCGGGTTTAGCCGGCGTATTCCTGCTAAAACTGCTGGGATTTTGAGTTTTGAAAAAACTGCAGCTTTTTAGCTAAAAGGTAAAATAATGCCACCACTGGTTAATTTCCGAAAATCTAAAATCATTGGTTTCTATTTTATTTGTAAAAGTAAAATGGTGTATTTTGCTTAAATTCAGTTATAAC
>CAZXVT010000112.1:0-14971 GCA_964644015.1 uncultured Maribellus sp. | reverse complement strand
CAATTAAATCAACATATTATACACATGTTTTTTATTTATTACAAATGTAAATAATTTATTTTACTGCATTTTACATTACTTGCTGAGTGAATTTATCTGAAGTTCATTAACAAACCGGAAAATCTGGATTATTATTTTTGAAATCGGGCTTTTATTCGCTTTCAGATTTCTTTAAATCATTAATTTTGTGCCTTAATTTTTAAAAACAGAACAAGTTGTCAGATACAAGGTACATATTCGTCACAGGGGGAGTTACATCATCGCTTGGTAAAGGAATTCTGGCGTCATCGCTGGCAAAATTGCTTCAGGCAAGAGGTTATAATGTTACCATTCAGAAACTCGATCCTTATATTAATGTTGATCCCGGTACATTAAATCCTTATGAACACGGGGAATGTTTTGTAACAGAGGATGGAGCAGAAACAGATTTGGATTTGGGACATTATGAACGATTTCTGAATGAAGCCACATCGCAGGCCAACAATGTAACAACAGGCAGAATTTATCAATCGGTTATCAGTAAAGAACGTAAAGGTGACTATCTGGGCAAAACTGTTCAGATTATTCCTCACATTACTGATGAAATTAAAAGAAGGATAAAAATTCTTGGGTCGAAAGGTAAATACGATATTGTTATTACTGAGATTGGCGGAACAGTCGGCGATATTGAATCATTGCCCTACATTGAATCGGTTCGCCAGTTGAAATGGGAACTGGGTTCGAAAGCACTGGTAATTCATTTAACGCTGGTTCCATATTTGGCGGCTACGGGCGAATTAAAAACAAAACCCACTCAACATTCAGTAAAACAATTGCTTGAAGAAGGAGTTCAGCCTGATATTCTGGTACTTCGTACCGAACACAATATCGAAACATCAGTTCGTGAAAAAGTGGCCTTGTTTTGTAATGTCAGCATCGATGCAGTAGTCCAATCTATTAATGTGCCAACAATTTATGAGGTGCCGCTAAAAATGCTGGATGAAAAACTCGATATTACTGTACTGAAAAAGCTGGGTTTGCCCATTAATGAAAAAATAGACCTTGCTTCGTGGAATGATTTTCTGAAAAGACTGAAAAACCCGGTGCAAACTGTGGAAATTGGTCTCGTTGGAAAATATGTTGAATTACACGACGCTTACAAATCAATCGCCGAAGCATTGGTTCATGCTGGCGCCGAAAATCGGGCAAAAGTAAATATCAACTGGATCCACTCCGAAGATATTAACAGTAATAATTATGTGGAACTTCTCTCGAAGCTGAATGGAATTATTGTCGCTCCGGGTTTTGGTCATCGTGGAATGAAGGGAAAAATACTTACCGCAAAATACGCCCGCGAAAACAATGTTCCCTATTTCGGAATTTGCCTTGGTATGCAGGTGGCCGTAATTGAATATGCCAGAAATGTGATGAATCTTGAAGAAGCCGATTCCACAGAGATGTCGCCAAAAACCCCGCATCCGGTAATCGACCTGATGGAACAACAAAAAGGAATTACCGATTACGGCGGAACCATGCGTCTTGGTGCCTACGAATGCCGCATTGTTGAAAGTAATTCGAACACCTGCAAAGCCTACAATAAACTTACAATCCACGAAAGACACCGCCATCGTTATGAATTTAACGATGCCTACCGCGAAAAATTTATCGAAGCCGGTATGATTCCTGTAGGTATCAATCCTGAAACCGATTTGGTTGAAATCATTGAAATTCCGAAACACCGGTGGTTTGTTGGTGTGCAGTTTCACCCGGAATATCGCAGCACAGTGTTAAATCCTCACCCGCTTTTTGTTGATTTTATTAAAAACTCATTGCAACAATAAATTTACAGAATGGATAAAAAATCGATAATAGGAATTCTCCTTATCTTTTTGATACTGGTTGTTTTTTCAATCATTAATAAGCCTTCGAAAGAGCAGATTGAAGCGACCAAACACAGACAGGATTCGATTGCCAGGGTGGAAGCTGAAAAGGCTGAAGCATTGATGCAACAAGAGCAGGCAGAGAAAACAGCACAGGAAATTGCTGCTGCAACTCCTGATACATTGAATCCCGATTTGCAACTACAGGAAAAAACCGATCAGTTTGGTGCATTTGGTGTGGCAGCCGTTGGATCGGAAGAGTTTTTTACACTCGAAAACAACCTGATGAAGATAACTTTCACCAATAAAGGTGGAAGGGTGTATTCAGTTCAGTTAAAAAACTATCAAACACACGATTCTTTACCTTTATTATTATTTGATGGACCAGACAACCGTTTTGGCCTTAACTTTTTTGCACAAAACCGATCGATAGAAACTGATAATTTCTTTTTCGCACTTGAAGGTGATAAAAAGGAAGTGGTGGTAACAGGGCCGGAAGTAAAGAAGGGAAGTGAAGGTAGAAACAAATTCAACAAGCAAAATCCCGGCTCAACGGAGTCGATAAAATTCAAACTTGAAGTTGCACCGGGCAGTTTCATCGAATATGTTTATACGCTGGAATACAACTCTTTCCTGGTCGATTTTGATATGAATCTTCAGGGAATGAATCAATACATTGCCAGCAATCAGACTTTCCTGAACCTGAAATGGGCAATCGATGTACCGCGTCAGGAGAAGATTTCAAAGTTTGGTGAAGACAGGTACACAAATATTACCTATAAGTTTTTTGAAGATGAAACCGATCATCTGTCGAACTCAAAATCGGAAGAAGAAAATCTTTCAACACGCCTGAAATGGATTGGATTCAAACAATTGTTCTTCAGTTCAACAATCATTGCTGATGACGCTTTTCCAAGTGCATTGATAAAACAGGAAAAAACAGAGAAAGACCCGAAATATCTTGCGGCCTTTTCTGCCGATATTACAGTTCCGTACGAAGGAAAACAAACCGAAAGCAACGGGATGCAGTTTTATTTTGGCCCGAATCACTATCAGACTTTAAAGCAATATAACCTTGACCTCGAACGTCAGATTGATTTAGGTTACGCGGTTATTCGTCCGGTAAATAAATGGCTCATTATTCCTGTGTTTAACTTTTTAAGAAATTACATCGATAATTTTGGGATTATCATTCTTTTATTGACAATCATTATCAAGGTAATTTTATTTCCTTTTACCTATAAATCATACGTTTCGCAGGCAAAAATGCGTGTTTTGAAACCCGAGGTTGATGAGTTAAACGGAAAATTCGGGCCAGATAAAGCCATGGAAAAACAACAGGCAATGATGGCACTCTACAAAAAAGCCGGGGTAAATCCGATGGGTGGCTGTCTGCCAATGTTGCTTCAGATGCCTATTTTGTTTGCCATGTTCTTTTTCTTTCCAACATCCATCGAATTACGCCAGGAAGGATTTCTTTGGGCAACCGACCTTTCAACCTATGATTCTATATTGAATCTGCCGTTTGAAATACCTTTTTATGGCAGTCACGTGAGTTTGTTTTGTTTGCTGATGACAATCACAACCATCATTTCAACAGCCATGAACCAGCAATCGCTGAACAGCCAGAGTATGCCGGGTATGAAAACCATGATGTATATGATGCCAATCATGTTCCTGTTTATCCTGAACAGTTATTCTTCAGGACTTAGTTACTATTACTTTCTGGCAAACGTGATTACTATCGGACAAACTTACCTGATGCGTTATTTTGTTGATGAAGACAAAATTCACGCGCAGTTGCAGGCAAATAAAAAGAAACCGGTTCAGAAATCAAATTTCCAGAAAAGACTGGAAGACATGGCCCGTCAGAAGGGCGTTCAAATGCCTAAAAAGTAAGAATAATTTATATTTCAGGTTGTTGTTAAACCATTTGTTTTTAGACACGTCGAATAGTTCGTGTTGAAAAAACAAATGGTTTAATTTTTTAAAAGCAATAACATGAAAAAAATTGGAATTTTGATGATGGTGCTGATGATGGCAGTATTTGCCGGAATGGCACAGGGCGGTGGTCAGCAACGCAATTTCGACCCTGAAGAAATGGCAAAAAGACAAACGGCTCAAATCAAGGAAAAATGCGGATTAGATGCAGCCCAGGAAAAAAAGGTACATGAACTTTTACTGACCAACGGCAAAAAAATGCAGGCCGAACGTGAGAAAATGATGGGTGCAGGTGGTCCGCCCAGCGAAGAAATGAGGGCCAAAATGCAGAAAATGCGTGACGACCAGAATGCTGAAATGAAAAAGATTTTAACTGCTGAACAGTACAAAAGCTACGAAAAATACCTTGAAGAAAGACGGGCACAGCGCGGTGGCGGCGGTCCCAGATAATATAGAAGAGATTACAACAACAAAGAGGCCTGGAATTTTCCGGGCCTCTTTGTTGGTGTATCAGAAATTGCTTTTCAGATGAACCATTTTTATGGCTGTAACGGCTGCTTCGTCACCTTTGTTGCCATGCTTTCCTCCTGAACGGTCAAGCGCCTGTTGCTGGTTTTCGGTGGTGAGCAATCCAAAAATAAAAGGCTTGTCATATTTCAGGTTCAAATCCATTATTCCCTGTGTAACACCCTGACAGATAAAATCGAAGTGCCGTGTTTCGCCCTGGATTACGCACCCTAAAATGATGATTGCATCTACGTTGTCGTGTTCAGCAAAAAACTGGGCTCCAAGCGGAAGTTCAAAGCTTCCGGGAACATATTTCACTTTTATGTTTGATTCCGCTGCTCCATGTTTCAGCAGTGTATCAATGGCACCTTTTGCAAGCGCCATAGTTATTTCAGGGTTCCACTCTGCCACCACAATGCCAAACTTCATTCCCGATGCATCGGCGACCGATTCAGGATTGTATTCCGAAAGATCTTTTGTTGCCATATTATTTAAACAAAAAACCCCTCTGTTAAGAGGGGTGTATTCCTATAAAATCTGAAATATTTAATTCATCTGAACTTTTACCCGCGCAATGTATTTGTCAACTGTTGAACCTTCAGCAGTTTGCGGATATTCCTTTTTGATTTCCTCATACAATTTCAATGCATCTGCATACTGGTTCATCGATTCAAGAATCGCAGCAGCTTTCATTTTATATACCGGTGTGGTAAGTTCGTTTTCAGTTGCAGAATAAGCCTTTTTATACTGACTGAGTGCGTCTTCTTTTTTACCCAGTTCGAGCATTGCATCGCCAATTGCACCCTCTTTTACCGGCGAAAGCAAAAGGTCATCGGTTTTGAATTTTTTCAGGTAATCAATTGCTTCTTCATATTGACCGAGATGCAGGTACGAAATTCCGGCATAATATTTTGCCCTGTTGGCCGATTTGGTAATGCCGTAATCATCAATAATATCCAAAAAACCAAGGTAGTTTCCATCTCCATTGATCGCCAGGTTGAACGAATCTTTTTCGAAATAGTTTTCAGCCATAAACATTTGCGACAAAGCTTCGTCTTCTTTGGGCTGAATATAAAATTTGTTGAAAGCTAACACACCAGCCACAACCACAACGATTGCGCCAACAACAATTGAAATAACTTTTCCGTTCGACTCGATAAACCTTTCGGTTCTGGTTAGTGCACTTTCGAGTTCCTGTAAATTATCTTCCTGTACGGTTTTCTTTTGAGTCATTTTTCTAAAAATTCAAAATTGTGCGGCAAAAATAGTCTTTTTTTCAAATCACATTCAGTATAAAGCTCAATATTTTGAATATTAATCAACACCGGATTGTTATTTTCATCATCATTTGCAAACATCTGTTACTTCGCTGTTTTTATTTAGTTTTGCAACTGTTACACGAAGAAAATGTATATCGGGGAAATATCAATCATTAATTACAAAAACCTGAAGGAAGTGCAACTTGGGTTTTCGCCAAAACTGAACTGTTTTATTGGTAAAAACGGGGCAGGGAAGACCAATATTCTTGATTCAGTTTATTTTTTATCATTTTGTAAAAGCTTTTCTAATGCTTCTGATTTAATGAATGTTACGCATGATGAGAGCTATTTTATGCTCAATGGTAATTATAACAGGCTCGATGCAATTGAGAATATTTCGTGTGGGTTTAAAAAAGGCGGGATCAAACAGTTTAAACGAAATTCAAAAGTTTATAAAAAACTGGTTGAACACATCGGGCTTTTTCCGCTGGTCATGATTTCTCCGGCCGATTTTAACCTGATTTCGGGTGGGAGCGAGGAACGCCGTAAATTTATGGATGGCGTGATTTCGCAATACAACCAGCTTTATCTCGACGATTTGCTGAAATACAACCGTGCTTTGCAGCAACGAAACAATTTACTGCGACAATTTGCCACCAGCCATCGTTTCGATGCCGATTTGCTGGAGTTGTGGAATATGAAGCTGGTAGAATATGGTGAACGGATTTTCAGACAGCGGAAAGAATTTGTGGAAAAACTGATTCCGGTTTTTCAGCAGTATTATTCATTCATATCACAGGACAATGAAAAGGTGAGTCTTGTTTACGAATCGCAGCTCGAAAATTCAGGTCTGGAAGATTTGCTGAAAAATTCGGTTGCCAAAGACAGGGCTTTGCAGTTTACCTCGCAGGGAATTCACAAAGACGAGCTCGTTTTTTATATTGGCGATCATCCAATCAAAAAACTCGGTTCGCAGGGACAAATGAAAACCTACCTGGTATCGCTGAAACTGGCACAATTTGACTTTATAAAAGTCATTTCAGGGCTAAAACCCATCCTTTTATTGGATGATATTTTCGACAAACTCGATCAACACCGGGTTGAGCAGATTGTCAAGGTTGTCGCGGGCGAACAGTTCGGTCAGATTTTTATTACCGACACTAATCGCGAGCATCTGGATTCCATTATCCGGAAAATGGATACCGATTCACGCATTTTTCTTGTTGAAAACGGAAATGTAATCCAGCAAAAATGAGAAGAAGTGCAACACAATCGTTGGCTGATGTTTTACGCGATTACATCCGCGAAAACAACATCGGAAAAAAGCTGAAAGAATCGGATATTGTTAATTCGTGGGAAGAAGTATTGGGGAAAACGATTGCTCATTATACGCGAAACGTGGCGATCAAAAACAGGATTTTGTATGTTGAAATCAGTTCGGCTGTGGTAAAAAATGAGTTATTTCTGATCAGAGGTGAAATCGTAAAAAAACTCAATGAAAAAGCCGGCGAAGAATTAATAGACAAAATCGTTTTCCGATAAATCGCCTGTAAAATTAATCCCCGGCCGGCTTCTGTGAATCTTAAAACCTTTCGGTTTTCGAGAAAAAGAAATCAGATTCAATAATGGCGTTTTCATCGCTGTCGGAACCATGAACCGCATTTTCTTCCATGCTGATGGCAAACAATTTTCTGATTGTTCCGTCGGCAGCATTGGCCGGATTAGTGGCACCAATCAGTTTGCGATAATCTTCCACTGCATTTTCTTTTTCCAGAATTGCAGCAACAATGGGCCCTGAACTCATAAAATTAACAAGCGATCCGTAAAACGGTCTTTCTTTATGAACTTCATAAAATGCACCTGCCTGTTCAGCACTCAATTTTGTGATTTTCATCGCTTTGATAACAAAACCCGCCTCGTTGATCATTTTCAGAATTGCGCCAGTATGATTGGCTGCGAAAGTCGAGGGTTTTATCATGGTAAAAGTTTGTTTTCCTGCCATAATCCTTCAATTTTTAATGTTTTTTAGTGATGCAATTATATAAAAATTTAGAGGATTATGCCTTTAACCGTTGCCTGTTTTCGTATATTTGCCAACTCAAAAAAATATGGATGTTTAAAAATACTGACATACAGATTATTACATCAATCAAAAAGTTACTTGCAGACAATAAGCTCAAGATTTCGGTAATTCCGCATGAGAATCCGGATGGTGATGCAATTGGTTCTGCTGTGGGTGTTGCAGAAATTTTAATGGAATCGGGGCACGAGGTTACCATTATTTCGCCCACCGATTATCCTGATTTCCTGAAATGGTTTACCTCTGAGGCCGGTATTCTTGTTTATACAAATCAAAAGGAAAAAGCAAAAGCAACTATTGCAGAAAGCGATTTGTTGATTTGTGTTGATTTTAATGAAGCCAAAAGGGCCGGAAAACTTGAAAAGAAAATTCTTGAATTTAATAAACCCAAAATACTCATCGATCATCATCCGTATCCCTCTGATTTTTGCGATTTTACAATCTCAGAAACAGGTTACAGTTCGACAGCCGAATTGGCTTTTGATGTGATGCAGGCAATTGGTTTGGGCGGTTTTATCTCCAAAAAATCAGCAGAAGCTTTATACACTGGCATTCTTACTGATACCGGTTCATTCAGTCACAGCACCTCCGATCCCAATACTTTTAAAGTTGTATCCGATTTAATGAAATTCGGAATTGAAGTGGATAAAATTCAATCGGCTGTATATCACAATTTTTCAGCCGACCGGATGCGATTGTTAGGTTATTGTCTGAATCACAAAATGGTGGTTTTTCCTGAGTTGCGTGCGGCCATGATTTCTATTTCGAAAAAAGAGCTGGAAGAATTCAACTTCAAAACGGGCGATACCGAAGGTTTTGTAAACTATCCGTTGTCAATCGCCAATATTGTTTTCAGTGCCATTTTTATTGAACGGGAAGGAATTATCAAAGCTTCGTTCCGCTCAAAAGGAAATTTTCACGTAAACCATTTCTCACGCGATCATTTTAATGGTGGCGGACATAGAAATGCCGCAGGTGGCGAAACTAAAAAGTCGCTCGAAGAAACCGTTGAAAAATTTACGCAACTGTTGCCCGGATATAAACATCAATTACTGGAAACGATTATTTAATTATCATCAGGTATGACTTGGTTTTTATGGTAATTGCAAAATAGAATGACAAAAGATTAAAAATGTTACAGAATAACAACAACATGAAACACTTAATATTTTCTTTTTTGGTGATTGTTGCAGCAGCAACTTTTTTTTCATGCGACGACAACAGTCTTGAAAAGCAGCGTCAGCAGGAACTTGAAACATTGAATGCATACATCGACGAAAATTATCCGGATGTGGAGCCCAAACGTTCCGGTCTTTATTATATTGAAGAAACGGTAGGTACAGGTGACACGATAAAAGCAGGTGATAAAGTACAGATTTATTATGCCACCTGGACACTCGACAGTTTTCTGATTGATGAGTCGGATGGATATACAGATGGTTATCGCTATGAACCTATGGAGTTTACGGTTGGAACCGGAAGCGTAATTGCCGGGCTTGATGAAGCAATGACTTATATGCAAAAAGGCACCGTTGCCACTTTAATTATTGATTCAGGGCTTGCTTACGGACAAAATGGAAATGGTACAATTCCCGGATTTACTTCTTTGCGGATGAAAGTGGAAGTTTATAAAGTTTATCCGGCCAATTAATTTGGTGAGAAAATGACCCAAAAGGAACTTCTTAAAAAGTTACTTCCCGGTTTTATTCCCCTTTTTGTTTTTATTGCTGCCGATGAAATCTGGGGCACCCAAACAGGTCTCGTTGTGGCAATTGCTGTTGGTTTGGCAGAAATGATCTGGATTGGCATAAAAGAAAAGCGGTTTGACCGCTTTATTCTTTTTGATACCCTTCTGTTGGTAATTCTGGGGGGAGTTTCCATTCTTCTTGAAAACGACATTTTTTTTAAACTGAAACCTGGTCTGATTGAACTGATTCTTGTGGGTGTGCTTGGCGTTTCAGCATTTTCACCTGTAAATATAATTGGTTTAATGGGTCAGCGTTACCTGAAAGGAACCACTTTCTCCGACTTTCAGCTCAGCCAGATGCGCAAGAGCCTGCGAACGCTGTTTTTTATTTTTCTTGTGCACACTGCGCTCGTATTTTATTCAGCCTTTTTTATGAGTAAAGAAGCCTGGGTTTTTATCAGCGGAGTATTGTTTTACCTGATTTTTGCCGGTTATTTTTTGTGGGAAATATTATCTATTAAAATCAAACAAAGAAAATTTGCCCAAGAGGAGTGGGTGCCACTGGTGGACGAGTCCGGTAGCGTTACCGGACAGGCTCCCCGCAGCCAGGTTCACAATGGCAGCAAGCTTTTGCACCCTGTGGTTCATTTGCATGTCATCGATAATCAACGAAGAATTCTGTTGCAAAAACGCCCAATGAGCAAACTGATTCAGCCGGGCAAATGGGACACTGCTGTTGGCGGTCATATTTCGGCCGGAGAAACACTTGAAAAGGCACTTGAAAAAGAAGCATCGGAAGAAATAGGGTTGAAAAACTTTCAGGCACGACTGGTAAAAGTTTATAAATGGGAGTCGGAAGTGGAAGCAGAATTGGTGTATTTATTTGTGACAAATAATTTTAAAAATTTGCAGAAGGCCGACGACGAAGTGGAGGAAATCAGGTTTTGGAGTAAAAAACAGCTTGAAAATGAAATCGATACCGGCATTTTTACACCCAATTTTGTTCATGAATATTTGATGCTGAAAACAATGAACCTATTTTAATCTGATGATGGATTCCATCTCATAAACCAGAATTTGATGTCTTCCTTTTCATCCGTCCAAATATGATACGTTTCGAATCCATATCTTTCATAGGCTACTTTATTTCTTTCTACAGCAGTTTCCAGGTAAATTGGAAAACCTTTTTTTTCAGCAAGTTTAAAAATTCCATCCCTTAATTCGAAAACAGCCTTTTCTCCTCCGTCCAATACACCTAAAAACCAGAAATACAAATAATTTCCATCACCTGGCCGCTTCTTTTTTCTATATGATTCACGCTTTAAAACTTTGTGTAACCGAAACAGGGAAACAGAAGTAATCACAAACCGAAGTTCATGATAAATCTCTGACAGAGAAAATGACATTTTATTAAACTGATAACAAATTGCCACTCCTTTTTCATTGGAAGATAAAAACACTCCCTCGCGCTTTAAAGCTTTAATAAAAACAAATTCAGCTAATCTTTTAAGTTTTTTTGTATGATCACCCTGTTTTTTCAATAACCAGTTAACACCGGGATTCTGACTGAAAGTGGTCACAATTATATCAACTACTTTGTGTTTATCTGTTGGTTGAGCCAGTCGCATTTATCTTTATTATTAAAGGAATTCAATCAACTACCCATCAAAAATATTACAGGTTTTTTATGTAATTCAGGAACTGCTGATTTCCATTGCTGAATGGATTTTGTGACAATAAATTCCTCATTGCCGGTAATATCAGCGGCGATACACAATAAAGTCTGAGGCTGACAGGATTTCAGGATATCCTGCAAAAGCTGGTTATTCCGGTAAGGGGTTTCAATAAAAATCTGAGTCTGGTGACCGTTTTTTGATTTCCGTTCCAATTCCTGCAACGCTTTTACACGTTCGGCAGGTTTCACCGGCAAATAGCCGTTGAAAGCAAAGTTTTGCCCATTCATCCCCGAAGCCATCAATGCCAATAAAATAGAAGATGGCCCCACCAGCGGAACCACTTTAATTCCCTTTTGGTGGGCAATTCTCACCACATCGGCACCGGGATCGGCAATTCCCGGGCACCCGGCTTCTGAAACAACCGCAATATCGTTTCCATTTGCTGCAGGTTTTAAAAACGATGGCAGATCAGATGGCTGTGTGAATTTATTCAACTCAAAAAAAGTCAGTTCATTAATGTTGATTTCAGGATTGACCTGTTTCAGAAATCGTCTGACAGTGCGCACATCTTCCACAATAAAAAACCGGGTATTTGTAACAATCTGTTTAATTCCGGCGGGCAGCACACTTTGCCAGTCGCAATCGCTTAAAACATTCGGTACAAGATAGAGATTTGCCATGCTGAAAAGATTTTTGGTAAAAGTAGCCATATTAATTTTTGTTGCGCCTCATTTTGTAAATTTGCAGGCTGCAAACAACAAAAATGAAAATCGAAGCCACATTTCTCGGAACCGGGACCTCGCAGGGAGTGCCTGTGATTGCCTGCGATTGCGAGGTCTGCAAATCGGATGACCCACGTGATAAAAGGCTTCGTTCATCACTTTTGCTGAAAATAGCGGAACAGCATTTTGTTATTGATGCCGGCCCTGATTTCAGACAGCAGATGTTGCGTGAAAATGTAAGAAACCTAAGTGCTATTTTACTGACACACGAACATGTTGACCATATTTTCGGGCTCGATGATATCCGTTCCTTTAACTGGGTTCAGGGCCATGCCACCGATATTTATGCCGAACCGCGCGTGCAGGAAGCCATTCGCAGAATTTTCCATTATGTTTTTGCCGATTTCAAATACCCCGGCGTTCCGGAAATGAAATTGCACCCGGTGAAAGATCATCCTTTATTGATTGATAATGTGAAATTTACACCAATACGATGTTATCATCATAAATTGCCGGTTTATGGATTCAGGGTGGGGGATCTGACTTACATCACCGACACCAATTTTATTCCTGACGAGGAAATGGCTAAAATTGAAGGAACGAAAATATTAGTTATCAATGCTCTGAGAAAGGAAAAACACATTTCGCATTTTAACCTGGAAGAAGCATTAATTGTGGCCGAAAGAGTGGGGGCCGAAAAAACATTTCTGACACATCTCAGCCACCAGTTTGGGTTTCATCAAAATATTCAGTCTGAATTGCCACACAATATTTTTGTTGCTTTCGATGGATTAAAACTCGAGCTTTAAAAAAGAAATCCCGGTTACCAAAGTAACCAGGATTTCACATCTCAAACGAATTAACTAATAACTAAAACCTCTTTATAATTCCTACTCTTGCTGAAATATACCGGTGGTCGAGCTGGTAGTTTTCTTCCTCAAATTCTGTATCTCTTGAAAGTGAGTTGAATTTTACGCCCGGGGCAATACTCCAGTTTTTTCCAAGATTCACTTCAACACCACCTGCCAACTGCCAGCCAAAACCATGTCCGGTATCGTTCACGATGTCGCCATCGTTGTTTTCAGCTTCAATATGGTTGTACAATCCGCCACCTCTCACAAAGCAGGAAACGGGTGAATTCCCGATCGGATATTTAAACTGAAGACCGAGTACATAGCCTGTTTCTTCAAAATCCATATCGGCTCCCGCAAAAGAATCATCAGCATTAAAATGATTCCATCCCCAGCCACCGTAAACACTGGTGAAAGGCATAAACCGATATTGAAGAATCGTTTCGAATCCGGCACCGGTGTTAAGATCGGCACCGCTTAATTCATTGGTGGCAAAAGATGCACCGCCATTCACTTCAACGGCAAACCGTTTTTCGTTTTCCTGTGCAATACAGTTCAGTGAGAATAACACTGACAATACAAATACATAAACATTTCTTGTTTTCATAGCTTAAACATTGTTTTTGGTTTTCAATAAGCCAAAAATAGAACCTGCAGTTTTGTGACAGAATTTATTATGATTGAACTGTTGATTTCAGAGGATAAAACCGCGAAAAAAAGGAATGAACCAGGTTTTACGATTTTCTGAATTCACTTTTCAGTAAAGGAAAAATGATAATTACCGAAGCAAGAATATAAAAAGCACCTGCCAGTAAAAATGCTTTATTCAGACTCAGGTTGTCGGTTGTCCAGCCCAGCAATGGTCCGATTGCTGCAAAAAACAGTCTGATCAGAAAATCGCGTACCGAAAGAATGGTTGCCCTCACATGGCTTTCGGTATAATGATTGATGCTGGTTTTCAGAATGGGCGTGGCAATTCCGCGAATGATATAAAACAGGAATAAAAAAGCTAATCCCCACCACGAAACGGTAATTCCTGCCAGAAAATATCCGGCTCCCACCATCAGAATAATGACAAACAAAGTGTACCGGCTTTCCAGGTTTTTCTCGAACCGATGTGCCAGTGCCGAAGAAAAACCAACCGTCAGGTTCAGCGCAGTCCAAAAAATTCCAAACCATTCAACCGGCATTCCAATGGCCAGAAAATAAGGTTGCACCAGCCAGGCAAAAGCAAGCGTAGCTGTTCCGGTAACCGCCGACATCAATAATGCAATACGCAACCTGTGGTTGTTGATAAACATTCTCCCGACGCTGGTGATGAACTGTTTAACCGGAATCATGTGAACGCCGGTGTGAATTTTGGGTTCAACCAGTGTGAGAGCTGCCGGAATAGCCATAAATGCAATGGCAAACTGAAAATAGAATGGTAGGCGTAAACTGAGCGAAGCCGCCAGTCCGCCGGCCACACCCGCCAATGCTTCCGAAAAATTGCCCACCGATGTTACCCGGCCTTCAGCTTTTGTATATTTTTCGGTTTTTCCTTCTGCTTTCAAACTGTCGTACAACATAGCCGAGTCGGCACCCGAAACGCAGGAATGGCCAATCCCCAGCACTACTTCTGCAATGGCAAAAGCCCAGAAACCAAATGAAAAACTATAAATCAGGAATCCTGCACTTCCGAAAATAGCCCCTGCCAGCAAAGTTTTTTTTCTTCCCCAGGCATCGGCCATCCAGCCCGACGGAACTTCCATAGCAACAATGGCAACCGAATAAATGGCCTTCAGCTCAAATATCTGCTGCATATTCAGCCCATTGTCCTGGTAAAACAGCACCACCACGGGCATCACCATGTTAAACCACTTGGCAATTTTTATGACATACAACCGGGAGATATTTCCTGATACAGCAGGTTTCATCATGCAAAAATAATATTCGGCTTACACATGATTATCATTCAATATTTACTTTTGAATAAATGTCTGTTCATTTTTGATGAGATTCCTCTCCCGATTACTCGGGATCGGAATGACAAGGTTTTTGCTAGGTTTGCTGTTGGCGGGGACTGGGTTTAAGGCCCTGCCTTAAACCCAGTCCCCGCCAACAGCCATAACAGACCTAACTCGTTGTCATTCTGAGCGAAATGAAATGAAGTCCCGCCTGACCGCCCGCCTGGACGAACAGTTAGGTCAGGGACGGGCAGGGAAAGAATCTCATCTTTTAAAACATTTTTATCGGTCAACAAAGAAAATGAATATAAACAGAATCGGATCTTTTCAGAAATCTGGTGAAATCAAATTCAGAAAAGTACAATTTCAGCTTTTAGTTTAAAACTTTATCAAATTGTTTGCTTTTAAATTAAAAGCAGAATTTTACTTTTGTTGCCTTATTT
>CAZXVT010000111.1:0-15002 GCA_964644015.1 uncultured Maribellus sp. | reverse complement strand
CATATCAGAATTTTTTTAATGGGGCTGAAAATAGAAAAGATTCTGAAAAATGAACTGGTAAAATTCATTAAACCTCTCCTGTCAATTTTGAAATCCTTATTTTGTATTTTTGATACAACAAAAAATCAAACAATGACACCAAAACTTGCCTTTCTGATTCTTTCAATTTTCTTTATTATAAATATTCAGGGACAACCACTCCCAAAAACTATTTTCAAAACTTCGGTGGGAAATATAATCTGCGAAATCGATACGGTTCATGCGCCGGTAACTGCTAAAAATTTTCTGGCACATTTAAAAAACGGAATCTTTGAAAATACCCTGTTTTACAGGGTTGTTCGCCCCGACAATCAACCTTACAGCAAGGATAAAATCGAAGTTATTCAGGGTGGATTGTATGACGATAAAATTATCGATAAAATAAAATCCATTCCCCATGAAACCACTGCTGTTACAGGATTGAAACATACCAACGGCGCACTGTCGATGGCACGAAACGAACCGGGTACTGCCAGTACCGAGTTTTTTATTTGTGTGGGCGACCAGCCTTCGCTCGATTTTGGCGGCAAACGCAACTCCGACGGACAGGGTTTTGCCGTTTTTGGCCGCGTAATTTCTGGGATGGAAGTTGTCCGCAAAATTCAGCAAATGAAAGATACCAGCCAGTATCTGGTTGAGCCGGTAAAAATCAAAATTGAACTTCAGTAAACCGGAAACTCAGAAACCCGGAGTGTTGTGCAACCATACGGAATCAGCAAAATTTCTTCTTCTTCGCCCATTTTGCGCGGTGGCCACGACTGTACCGGAACTTTCCCTGCCGAGTTTCTTTCAATCTGCCAGAACGAAACCTGTCGTCCTTTTGCTTTTACTGAAATGGGTGCGTTGGCAAGGTTCCACGGATTATCGGCGATGGTTTCGGCTACTTCGACTTTCAGGTCCGAATTTTTCGGAAGGTCTTTTGAAAGGGCATAATTCCAGGTTGTTTTCGGATAAACTTCCCAATACGAATCGGGGTACTTTTTTGATTTTACTTCGCGCCAGTCTTCTTCAATTCTGAGTGCATAAACCAGCGGCCCGCGTTCGATACCCAGTGAGTTTTCGTACCAGCGGCTGTAACGGAATTCCATGGGGAGTTCCAGTTCTGCCGTGTCGCCGTTTTTCCATTCCCGGTCGATAATCACAATATTTTTTGTGGTGTCAACCGGAAATACTGTTCCATTTACTTTCAGCACAGGATTTTTACACCACTCTGGAATCCGCAGATGCAGCGGAAACTTTAAATTTTTAGCAGTTTTAATTTTAAAGGCGATTTGTTCTTTAAACGGGTAACCGGTGGTTTCGGTAATCGTCACAGTTTCGCCACCAGCCACTTTTGCTGTAACTTCCGAAGGTCCGTAAACTAACGCTGCCAATCCGTTGCCGGCTGTAGCATACCACAGGTTTTGTACAAATTTGGGCCAGCCCTGGTGCATATTGGTGAGACAACACGGGTAGCCGGTTGTGGTTCCATAAACCAGGTGACCGTTGTGGTCGTTCATAAAATTGCGTTCGGCTTCGGTAATCAGAACCTGGTTGGGCTGCTGAAAATACTGTTTGCGCAGGTAATCGTCGGTAGTTTGTGTGGGTAGTACATTGTAGGCAATTTTTTCGAGATAATCGGCATAATACACATCGCCTGTGACGGGCAATACACTTTCAAACGAAAACATCATTTCCACGGCCGAGCACAACTCTGAACCCTGGGTGGGGTCGTTGCCATGTAAATGTTCGTCGGCACCGTACATTCCGTTAATAAAACCGTGGGTTTCCTGTAATGCCAGCAACCCGTTCTTCAACGCGGATGTATATTTTTCTTCAGGATGTTGTTGCCAGTAAATCAACGGCGCTTTCAGACCCTGCGCCACGTTTACACAATGAAGTTCAGGGTACGGATTAACACGGCGAATCGTGTTTCCGCCATAAACTCCTGTCCAGTCGAAAGTCTGTTGATGGATGATTTCGCCCAATTCGAGCAGAAATGGTTCTTGGGTAATATTGTACAACCAGTAAACAACGGCCAGGTTGTCAGCACCTCGCTGACTGCCCCAGTAAGTCCAGTGACCAAGCGGAAACTGCGGCAGTTTTTCTTTCTGATATTTGAAATATTTCAGCATCAGGTCGATCACCCGTTTATCGCCGGTGGCGGTGTAATACTGTTGCAGCGCTTTCAGCATCACCATTTTGGGCCACCAATCCTCGCTGTTGGTTTGCTGCGTTCCCGGAATTTTTTCAAATCCGTCTTTCAGCGGGAGAGGCCCGAAATAACCATTTTCGCGCTGGTTAGCAAAACTCCATTCAATCCATTCCTGCGCTTTGGCTTTCAGTTTTTCGTCGTCGAGAATATAGGCCAGCGGTACCAATCCGTCGATCCAGTACGGGCCGCGTTCCCAGCAGTCGCCGGTTCCGCCCAGCCAGCCATTTTTGGGGCCGCAAACCACGCTGTAAATACTGTCGAGATGTCCGGTCAGCCCGTCGCGCTGCAATTCCAGCATTTTCAGCAGAAACCCTTTTGGTTTGATGGTTCCCAGCGGCAGCGCCGTGTAGGGTTGAGCCACTAATGGGGCCTGGTTGGTGATGTACAAGGTGTTGCGTTTTTCCTGTGCAAAAGTTGCAGCAAAAAACAGGACTGCGAAAAGAGCAATAAAAATTGGTTTCATAAACGGTTGATTTAGCCAGATGAAAATAGGGATTTTGGATTGATTTATAGATGGGATTTGTCAGACAACATTAAAAAAAAGCCGTCCCACTTTTGGTGAAACGGCTTTTCAACATCATAAATATCCGTTATGGAAGCGTTAAAACTTCGGTTGCTGCATCCCATTCATAAACATCAGGAATGAAATGTGTCAGAGTCAACGTCATTTCCTTTCCGTTGATTGTACCTTCTCCGGTAACATAAACTTCACCATATTCATCGTCGTAGTACCAGGCAGGCTGTTCGCTAACGGTTACATTTGAACCGTTAACAACCATCACAATATCATACCCTTCGCCATACAGATTTTTTGCTTTGTACAGTGTTACATTGTTTCCAAGATCTGCTTTTAAAAGTTCAACTGCCCACTCATCTTCAAAGAATTGAGAAACAAAGTTTCCGGAGCCCACATTTGCATAATCGAGCTTCACATTTGCTGTGTAAGTTGTGGTATTGTACAAATCTGAAACGTTGTCACCGGTTAACGACAATTCAAATTTGAATGACTTTGTAGGGTCGATTTCAGCCGGAGCCACAAGCGGAACTATTTTTGCGTAAGCTTTTCCCTCGCCTGCATTAAATGTAACTGTGCCAGATTGAAGCGCAAAAACACCTTCGATGTCATCGTTCATTTCCAGTTCTACTGTTGCGGTGGTAGCTTCATTCAAATCAGATCGAACGATTTTCACACTCACCGAGAAATTGTTTTCAGCCGAGAGCGGATTTTCAGCAACCACCGGAGAACTAAATGCAACATACGATTTTTCGGGCTCATAAACTGTTCCGATATTGTCCTGGTCGCAAGAAACCAACACAACCGCAAGGACAAAAATTGTTGAAATTATACTTTTCATTGTATCGAATTTAAAAGGTTAGTTTTCTGCCCAGGGATTCTGGTCAGTTGTTTCATTCATACTAGTATTACCGTCGAATTCTGATTGCGGAATCGACATCACAAAATCAGGATATTCAGGATTCAGCGTATTTCTCGACAATAACTTGTCGGCATGATTGCTGCCGGCAAAGTTTCTGCTGAATCCGGTTTTCAATCGTTTTACATCCAGTATTCTTCCGGTTTCACCCCACAATTCAATTCTTCTCTGCAGGATAATCTCATCCAAAAGTGTTACTGAACCAACAGCCGGAGTAGTCGGACCGTTCGGATCGTTCGTAGTTAATGTGCTGGCATTGGTCAGGTCAGAAATATCGTACTCCGGATCGCGTTCTGCCATCAGTTCATCTAAAATCAACCTTGCCTGCGGATATTTTGCCTGCATACACATGGCTTCTGCTTTAATAAGCATCATTTCTTCGTGACGCATGTAGATCAAATCGCCAACTGCATTGGTAGGATCAGAAAATTTGAATTTCACCTGGTTGTAGCTTAACATTGGCCCGATTTCAGCATTCACTTCCAACGGTCCAATCCACCATTTGTTTTTACGAACATCGGTATCCGACATTTGATTATAAAGCCAGTTGCTGATACATTTACGGGATGTTTCGGCATAAAACGAAGTACTGGCATCCATGTGTCCGAAAAATGACTGAAAACCACTTGTTTGTTCAGCAATTATCTGGGCGCCCCAAAGTACTGTGGCTGCACTTGCATCGTTAAAGGCAAATCCTTTATTCAGATCATTTATCGATAACATGGAAGTGCCACCACTCATGGCAATATCAGCGGCTGATTCGGCGGTTGCCCAGTCGTTTTTTTCAAGAGCAATATTGGCTTTTAAACCGTTGGCTGAATAGTAATCGATGTGAGAAATGTGAGCCCTTGGCGCTGCTACTTCGGGATTCAACAATTCAATTGCTTTTTCAATATCGGAGTCAATCTGCGCATAAACCTGTGCAACTGTGCCTCTTGGTTTTCCTTCTGAAGTGTTGGTAGTTGGTTCAGTATAAATAGGTACGCCGGGGGCATTTTCATGTCCTTTGTATGTTTGCTGATAAAAACGGATGAGATTAAAATATGCGTAGGCCCTCAATGCGTAAGCTTGTCCCATTAAACTGCTGATTTCAGATGGGGCTCCTTTCATTCCTTCCTCTGACGCAATAATTGCATTTACATTTGAAATAATGGTATAGTTAAAAATCCAGATTGAATATGGACGTCCGCTTTTATGGGTGTAGTCTGATTTTACATTGTATTTGTAATCGAACCAAAACCATCCGCTGCCACCTTCATTCTGAACCATGTCTTCAGCCATTAAATCGCAGGTTAATGTAAATGCTTTCGCGGCAAATTCTTCATCGGCCCAGTTTGCAGACCATTGAGTTGCCACATACATCGCTCTGTAAATTCCGTTGAGTGCCACATTGGCCTTATCAACATCGGAGAATAATACATCGCCTGAAGTGCTGTCAGTAGGATTTGTGTCAAGCTCATCCAGGCACGAGAATGCCATTACAGAGAGAATTAGTATGAATAATATCTTATAAGTTTTCATAAATGCTATTGTTTTAAAATTTCAATTCAAACCCCAATAAACTTGTTCTTACAGGAGTGTATGCGTAATTGGTTGAACCAGTGAAATTGTGTTGCGGGTTCAATCCATCCAGATGTGAAAACAACGCGAGGTTATCAAATGACACAAATGCCCTGATGCTTTCAATTCCTGCCTTTTGCAACAACGTTTTTGGTAACGTGTAACCGAGTGTAATATTTTTGATTGCAAAGTAGGATGCATCAATAAGCTGACTGTCGGTTAACGGACGGGAAAAACCCGTACCATTCTGAATGCGTGGAATATCGGTGACATCACCGGGTTTGCGCCAGGCCCTTTCGATATTGGCGGCATAGTTTGTACCAATGTAAGTCGGGTTTAACAGCCCGATATATACATTGTCCCTGATTTCGCCACCCACCGAAAATGTGGTCATAAATGACAAGTCGAAGTTTTTGTATATCACAAAATCACTGCCGATTGCACCATAAAAATCGGGAATACGGCTACCCGAAATCTTTTTGCATTGAGATGCTTTCTGGTAATCGTCGGAAATATAGAGTTCGCCCGGATTTCCCTCATCATCGGTATCGTAAACCCAGTACAATTGTGCACCAGTGGCGATGTCAACACCTGCTGACTGAGCCAGGTAGTATGAATTGATTTCTTCTCCTTTGCGCTGAATAATGTTCCCGTCAACAATCTGGTCTTTCTGTCCATCAAGTTCAACGATTTCATTTTTGAGTGTGGTAAGATTTAAATTCGCGTTCCAGCTAAAATTCCCCGTATTAACCAGGTTAATTTTTGTATTGAACTCAAAACCTGAATTCAGCATTTCGCCAACATTAGCCCAATAACTGTCGAAACCAAGCGAAGTTGCCATCGGTTTTTCCATGAGCATATCAACTGTTCTGCGCTGGTAATATTCCAATCCGAATTCAAGGCGATTGAATAAAATACCTTCGATACCCACGTTAAAATTGTTGTTTTCTTCCCATTTTATCGAAGTGTTTTCAAGAGATGAAAGCAGCGCACCGTTGAGGTTGGCATTTGCCCAGTTCAAATTGTAAAGCGATTGCCATCCGTAATAGGTTCCTATCCTGTCGTTCCCCTGTTTCCCGTAACTGGCTTTCAGTTTCAGGTTATCAATAAATTTAACGCTTTGCATAAATTGTTCTTCGCTCACTCTCCACGAAGCACCAACCGACCAGAATTTTCCCCAACGATAATCTTTGTGAAATCTGGAAGAACCATCGGTCCTGAAACTGCCAGACAAATAATACCGGTCGTCAAAATCGTAGGTTAAATTGGTTAAAAACGATTCGATTGCGTAATTATCTTCAAAAGAAGTAAGCAATGATGTGGTTGAACCAGGTGCCAGCACCTTAATTCCAGCATAAGGAAATCCGGTTTTCTGTCCCTGCATTTCGTTGATTACCAGTTTATAGAACTCATGCCCTGCAAGAATATTAAAGCTGTGACTTCCGAAATCTTTATCATAGCGCACAAGTTCGTTCATGGTGTACGAAAAATTCCTGTTGTTCACCAAATCAAGCATCCCGCCAACGGTTGCAGCATTACCAAAATCGGGGTTCCAGTAGGTGGTCTGGTTTGTGTTTACATAATCGAAGCCAACATTTACCGATGCCGATAATCCGTCAACTGACTGATGAACACCTTTTCCCAAAAGGTCGAGATGAAATCTGCCGGATAAATTATCTGCGGTTGTTTCATAAGCATCATTATAAAGTGTAGCTACCGGGTTCCAGTTCGGGTTTGCACCTGCCGGTCTGGTTCTGCCGTAATCAAATTGCTTTTCACCCGTTTCGGAGAGTTCCGGATTTCCCTGTTCGTCGAGAACATATACCGGGTAAATTGGCGCCATGTATTGAGCCGAATACCAAACATTTGAATTGGATGTTGAGTTTTCGTAACCCAGAAAGTTTGAATTCGTTTTCGAAAAGTTTACATTTCCACCAAATGTTAACCACGCTTTTGGCGTTAAATCAGCTCCTATTCTGCCTGAAATCCTCTCAAAATCTGTGGTTTTTAACAGACCTTCGTCTTTCAGGTAGGCAATTGAAGTATAAATTTTTGCGTTTTCGGAACCGCCATTTACAAAAAACTGGTACTCCTGGCGGGTAGCATCTTTCCGGGTAATTTCGTCCATCCAGTCAGTTTCATACAATAGCTTTGCTGAAGGATTTACCCTTCCTGTCAGAGGGTCGATTAACTCAGAAACCGGCATGTTGTAAGGGTTGTAGATTTCGTTTGCACCAAAAATACCGGTGCTTCCTTTCATCGCTTCAACAGCCATTTCACCAGCCAGGTCGGGATGTACGCCGCCATTGTAAATCAAATCATTTTTATAACCCTGAAACGATGCTTCAATAAAATCGGCTGTATTCAGGGTTTTGTAAGGTTTAATAGCTCTTCCTGATAATCCGTATGAAGCTTTAAACTCAACAGTCAGTTTCTCTGATTTTCCTTTTTTTGTTGTTATTACAACAACGCCATTTGCTCCCCTCGAACCATAAAGTGCTCCGGCAGAAGCATCTTTCAGAATAGTCATCGATTCGATATCTCCAGGGTTGATGGAATTCAGGTCACCGTCAAACGGAATACCATCAACCACATAAAGCGGATTGTTACTGGAATTAATGGAACCAAAACCACGGATAACAATCGTGGCTCCTTCACCTGGTTGCCCCGAGCCCGAAGTAGCCTGTACACCCGCAACTTGTCCTTCAATTGCTTTTGAAATGTTTGCAACGGGTCTTTTTTCAAGCGTGGCATTGTTTATCACCTCCGCCGAACCGGTGAACGACTCTTTTTTAGCTGTACCGTAAGCCACCACCATTACTTCGTCAACACCAATTACAGCATATTGCATGGTAACGTTGTAAAAATTGTTGTCAGTAATCTGAACTTCAACGGTCTTCATGCCGATAAAAGAGAACGAAAGCACATCGTTTCCGGGTACTGCAAGCGAAAAGTTTCCGTCAGGATTAGTAACCGTGCCAATGGTTGTTCCTTTAACAAGCACAGAAACACCCGGAATGGGAGCACCTCCTTCATCGGTAACTTGTCCGCTGATTTGCTTTGTCTGGGCAAAAACCGAGGTAATGCCAAAACAAAAAGCCATCAGAATTGTAAGTAGTTTTCTCATAGACTAATTTTTAATGTTAATACAAAAGGTTAATTGTTTCACTTTCAGTTTATAATAAAAAAAACTCCCGCCGGGGAAACGGGAGTTCAATACCTGCCAGCCGGCCAGATATTTGCACTTTTTTACATTTTCTGCGCTGTTTAACTATTTCTATGTAAAATCAGTTGTGCTCAACGAAAACATCTCTGTTCCCCGTAATTACACTGATTTCCTCTTTTATTCCGGATGAAATGGTTGTGCAAGCCATTAATCCGTAGAGAAAATCAATGTTTAATTATGTTTTCTTTCATATCAAACTTAGGGAAACAGTAAATGTGGAGGGAAAAATTTCAACGAATGACTCAAAAAAGATGACAAACGTCATGAATTACAGTTCAAATTCAGAATTTGGTTGTTTTTTGGAATTCGTCGATTAAAATGAGGTGATGACAGATGGAACACGAAATGAAAAAAGCGGGATTCTGTCCCGCTTTCTATTTTTTAAGCCGCAATTCCGGCAAAAGCCCTTGATAAAACATCGGGGTACAATTCGTGAAAATTCTCGTAACACCAGGTGTAAAGTTCATATCTTTGGTTTTCTTCAACCCAGTTGATACATTTTCCCAGTTCTTTAGTAAATAGTTCCTTGCTGAAACTTACCTTGGGAAGGATGATTTTTGCATATTCCAACATGGCATTGTGTTTTAAAGTACGATATTAAAATAACACCTTCTTCGGAATAAAAGTATGCCTTGTCTCAGGGTTTAAACATTGTTAACAGATAAACACTTTTTTGTATTTATTTAATTAACTGATTTTGTGCGCAATGTCGGCACAATTGTTAAACATGTTTTATAACATATTCTGCATTTTTCAGGTTTGTAAGTAGATTTTTACCGGTTCAGACCGGTAGAATCTGCTTTACAAACTGCGAAACTGCTTCCTGAATTTCATTTCCCGAATCGATTGCCTTAACAAATGCACTCCCGATAATGGCGCCGCTGGCATATTTACAGGCATTTTCAAAAGTTGCCCTGTCAGAAATTCCAAACCCGATAATTCGCGGGTTTTTCAGGTTCATGGACTTTATCCTGTCAAAATATTCACGTTGAAAATCTTCCACTTTTTTGCCCGAGCCGGTGGTTGACGAAGAAGAAACCATGTAAATAAAACCTGCGCTGGCTTCGTCAATCTGACGGATTCGGTTTTCAGATGTTTGCGGCGTAATTAGCAGAATGTTGTGCAGGTTGTATTTTTCAAAAACCGGTTTGTAAAAAGCCTCATATTCATCCAGTGGCAGGTCGGGCAGAATCAGCCCGTCGATACCGGTTTCGGCGCACTTTTCGCAGAACTTTTCAATGCCAAACTGGTAAACCGGGTTGATGTAGCCCATCAGTATCAGCGGGATTTTCACTGTTTCGCGAATGTTTTTTAATTGTTCAAAAAGCAGTTTCAGGCTCATGCCGTTTTTCAGTGCGGTTTCGCTGCTGCGCTGAATGGTTGGCCCGTCGGCGGTGGGGTCCGAAAATGGCATCCCGATTTCAATGAGGTCAACCCCGTTTTTTTCGAGCTGCTGAATAATTTCCACTGTGTCATTCAAATTCGGGTGCCCGGCTGTAAAATACACCGAGAGTATGTTTTCTTTTTTTGTTTCGAAAAGCTGATTTATCCTGTTTTTCATTTTTATTCTTTTTTACCGCTGAGGCGCAAAGGCGCGGAGGAATATTTTATCTCTGCGTCTTCCCGTCTCCGCGGTTAGTAGTCTGTTAATATCCAAAATAACTCAGATATGTTTCCATATCCTTGTTGCCGCTGCCTGAAAGATTCACCACGTTTACATCATTGGGTTTGAGCGCCAGTTTTTCAAGGGCCGCCAGTGCGTGCGCCGATTCGAGCGCCGGAATGATGCCTTCGAGCTGAGTGAGGAGCAGCGCGGCTTCAAGCACTTCCGTGTCGGTGGCAGCCAGGTATTTTGCCCTGCCGGTTTTAAAAAGATGCGCGTGCAGTGGCCCTATTCCGGGGTAGTCCAATCCTGCCGAAATGGAGTACGGTTCGGTAATCTGACCATCGGAATTTTGCATGAGCATGGTTTTGGCAGCATGTAAAATTCCGGGTGAACCAACAGTCAAAGTAGCAGCAGTTTCTTCAGTGTCAACACCTTTTCCGGCAGCTTCCACACCAATCAGTTCCACCTGTTCGTCGTCGAGAAAATGGTAAAAAGCACCTGCTGCGTTGCTTCCACCACCCACACAAGCCAAAACGCGGGTCGGGAATTCACTTCCGGTTTGCTCCAGCAACTGGCATTTTATTTCGGCGCTGATAATGGATTGAAATCTTGCAACCATATCAGGGTAGGGATGTGGTCCCACCACCGAACCGATAATATAATGCGTGTCAACCGGGTTGCTAATCCAGTCGCGCATAGCTTCGTTGGTGGCGTCTTTCAGCGTTTTGTTACCGCTGTGAACCGGCACCACCTCAGCGCCCAGCATTTTCATCTTTTTTACGTTGGGTGCCTGCCGCGAAACATCGAGCGCTCCCATATAAACCACACATTTCAGGCCTTTCAGTGCGCAAACCGTGGCGGTGGCAACTCCGTGCTGACCGGCGCCGGTTTCGGCAATAATCCGGGTTTTACCCAGCTTTTGTGCCAGCAAAATCTGCCCGATGGTGTTGTTGAGTTTGTGTGAACCCGTGTGGTTCAGGTCTTCGCGTTTCAGAAAGATTTTCGAGCCGTAATGTTCCGACAACCGTTTCGCAAAATAGAGCGGCGACGGGCGGCCCACGTAATCTTTCATCAATTGGTTGAATTCTGCTTTAAAATCATCGGCTTCAATGATTTCGAGGTAGCAGCGTTTCAGCTCGTCGATGTTGGTGTACATCATTTCGGGAATCCACGCTCCGCCAAACTCGCCATAATATCCTTTTTCGTTAACTGTGTATTTCATTATTATATGTTTTTTACTCAGTTTTTCTCAGTGTCGTCTTTGTGTCCTCTGTGTTTAAAAATATAACACAGAGTTTCACAAAGATTTACACAGAGTTTCACAGAGTTTGAATTTCTTCTATAAATTTTTTCAGTTTTTCAATGTTTTTAACTCCCGGCTGGTCTTCAAAGCCGCTATTTACATCAATACCTGTTAGTTTTGGGTGACTGATTTTCAGAATCTCTTCCACATCATCAGGACCAATTCCGCCACTCAGCAAAAATGGGGTGTGACCTGTATATTTTTCAAGAACCGTCCAGTCGAATTTTTTGCCTGAACCCCCATGCATCGGTGTTTTTGTATCGAAAAGAAAAAGAGAGGCAGCTTTTTCATAGGTAACCGTTGTTTCAAAATCAAAGTTTTCGTCAACACTGAACACCTTGATGATTTTCAGTCCCTGCATTTTGAGCATCCGGCAGGTTTGCGGGTTTTCGTTACCGTGCAACTGTATCCAATCCAGCTTGTATTTCTTTGAAAGCGCCATAATTTCAAACGCATTCTGATTGACAAAAACACCCACTTTTTCTTTTGCCGAATCAAAAACTCCGGCTTCGGGATTTTCTCCCACAAACCGTTTTGATTGCGGATAAAAGATAAATCCGATCCAGTCAACCGGCAGTTTTTCAACGGCTTCGCGGTTGGTTGTGTACTTCATTCCGCAGACTTTTATTTTGAGTTTTCGTTGCATGTGTTGCTGACTTGTTTTTCTATTCACACCCTGCCCCCTCAAGGGGGTACTTGCTTCAAATTTCCCCTTGAGGGGATTAAGGGGTGATTCTCGTTTTACTTGTGTTTCAATCCTTCAATAAATTTCCGGCAGGCTTCTCCCGGGTTGTCGGTTTTCATAAATGTTTCGCCAATTAAAAATCCTTTGAATCCGTTTTCGCAGAGGTAATGAATTTCTTTTGCGCCGCTCAGCCCGCTTTCCGAGATTTTTACAAATCTGTCAGGAATTAGTTTCCCCAATCGCACTGAAGTTTCAATATCCACCTCAAAAGTCCGCAAATCGCGGTTGTTGATACCCACGATATCCACAAAATCGTTGATTTTTTCGAGTTCCTCTTCGTTGTGAATCTCCATTAAAACCTCCATTCCAAGGATTTTGGCATCTTTGGCCAGTAATTCGGCCTGCTCTTTTTCAAGGCATTCGGCAATCAGCAAAATCACATCGGCGCCGTAAGCTTTTGCTTCCACCAACTGGTACGGGTCAATCATAAAATCCTTGCGGAGAACCGGCGTGTTTGGGTTTGCTTCGCGGGCTTTGATGAGGTTGGCCTGCGAACCTCCGAAAAACTTTGGTTCGGTTAAAACCGACAAACCCGCTGCACCGGCATCGGAATAGGCTTTGGTGACTTCCTCCACTTTTGCCTGTGCGTTAATGATTCCTTTTGACGGCGATTGCTGTTTAAATTCGGCGATGATTCCTGAAGAACCTTTTTTCAGTAAACCGGCTTTCAGCGAAATACATTTCCGGTCGAAATCGGGAATTTCACTCAGCATTTCGATGGAAACCAACGATTTCTGGTGCGCGATTTCGGCTTTTTTGGCTTCGATAATTTTTTCGAGAATATTCATTCTGCAATTTATTTAATTCGAATTTTCAGCTTTTCAAACTTATTTTTGTCCTCATGCCGGACAGGCCTTTACTTTTTTTAGTCGATAAAAAAGTAAGCAAAAAATCTTGTCAAAATTAAGCTTTGCGTTTTTTCAATGTTTTCACTTAGCCCGATTGACGCTCCCGAAAATTTTCGGGATTGACACGCCCGCAGATTTGTCTATCATATTAAAAACTGTAATTACGAAGTTACTGCTTTCAGTTTTGTCAGTGCCAACCCGCTTTTCAGCGATTCGGTGGCCATTTCAACACACGTTTTTAAATCCTTTTCAGGATAAACGAGATGTAATCCAATGGCGGCATTGGCGGTTACCACATTGTTTTGCTCCGTTGTACCTTTCCCATTCAAAATATTCAAAAAAATTGCAGCAGCTTCTTCTACTGAATTTCCTCCAAAAAGTTTTTCCGGTGCAATTCGCTCAAAGCCAAAAGCAGCAGGAGAAAGAAAACCTTCTACGCCATTTTTTGCGTAATGCGTATCTGAAGTTAGCGAAACTTCATCGTAACCGTCTATGTTGTTTATTATCATAAAGTTTACATCCAGCGTTTCATACACATTTTTGTAATGATTAAAATTTTCTTCGTTGTTCACGCCCAGTACTTGGTATTTAGGTGACGCAGGATTAATCATTGGCCCAAGGATGTTGAAAAATGTAGGCACTTTTAATGCAGCGCGCGTAGGCGCAATATGTTTCATGGCCGGATGAAAAAGCGGAGCATGCATAAAACAGAAATTTCCTTTATCGAGGTCGTTTTTCAATTTGCCCGGTTCGTTGCTGAATTTATAACCCAAAAATTCGAGCAAATTGGAGGAACCACTGGTTGATGAAACTGCGTAGTTGCCATGTTTGGTGACATTCACCCCTGCGCCGGCCAGAATAAAACAGGCAAGTGTGGAGATGTTGAACGTGTTTTTGCCGTCGCCACCCGTTCCAACTATATCGATTGCATTGTATTCCGATAAATCGATATTAAGTTTTAGTTCGTCCATGGTATCGCGGAATCCGGCGAGTTCTTCCGACGTGATGGGCCGCATTTTAAAGACCGTCAGAAATGAGGCAAATTCGACCTCGGTGTGCAGTCCTTTGCCAACCGCATGCAGACTTTCTCTGGCTGCGTCACGGGTTAGGGTGTTGCCCGAGAATAAGTATTCTAATGTTTCTTTCATATCATAAAATATGTCGGAAGTCCGAAGACCGGAGTCCGAAGTTTGTTCAATAATGTAATTCTATTTTGAGCTTTTGTTTTGCGGTGCGTGGATTGCCTTTTCCTTTTTCAACTGCATCTGACGCACCTTTTGTCTCGTTATTTTATTCAACCACCAGACTAAAGTCTGGTGTTAGTCAATTCTCCCGGAGTCAAAGGGGGCTGTTCTTAACCAGTTCCTCAGAATTTCCTCGCCCAGCGGTGTAAGCACCGATTCGGGGTGAAATTGTACACCCTGAACATCGTACGCTTTGTGTTGCATCGACATAATCAGTCCTTCGCTGTCGTAACTGGTAACCTCGAAACAGTCTGGCAGATTTTCCTTTTCCACAATCCACGAGTGGTAGCGGCCCACCTCGAAAGTGGCTGGCAATCCTTCAAAAAGTTCCGACTTATTACTGGTGAGAGTAACCGGAGTGGCAACTCCGTGCAGTACTTTGTTCATGTTGTGGAGTTTACCACCAAAAGCTTCGCCAATGGCCTGATGCCCCAGACAAACTCCCAACATGCTTTTTCTTGGTGCAAATTCTTTGATAATTTCTAGAAGAAGCCCTGATTCTTCAGGTAATCCCGGGCCGGGTGACAGTACAATTTTGTCGTATTTTTCCAAATCTTCCAGCGTAATTTCGTCGTTGCGGAAAACATCCACCGCCAGACCGGAAATTTTTTTTATTGCATGCACCAGATTGTAGGTGAATGAATCGTAATTATCTATCACTACGATGCGGCTTCCCCCAACCCCTCCGCGGGAGGGGAGTGAAGATTCATCATTTAATTTTTGTTTTTCTTTCATATCGTTAAATTTTTTTTCTTTTTCTTATCTCCCTTCTCCTTCGGGGAAGGGTCGGGGATGGGGCTTGTG
>CAZXVT010000110.1:0-15006 GCA_964644015.1 uncultured Maribellus sp. | reverse complement strand
TCCCTGGTCTGTTGAATACTGTAATGCAAGAGCAGCAAAGTCGCCACCTTTTTCAATAACAGTTTTTAAACTGTCAGCAAGTTTCTGGGCCGCAACAAGTTCTTCCTGTGTGTTAACCCTGATAAGAATATGACGTGCTTTAACTGAATCAGGCAACATCGCCAAAGTATCGATTTTAGCCAAAGTGTATGCCTCATTTTCAAAATAAGGACCATATACATCATTTTCTTTAGCACCTTCGTCAAAAATCCACGCTCCTACAGCAGCCGGTAATGATTCTTTTTTGTACCAAACCGGATTGTGACTTACATCGGAATTTGAATTGACAAACTGCACATTATCTGCGGCATTGGCAAAATCAGCTTTGATGCCGTTGATCCAGTCTTCAGCATCTTTGTAATCAGCAGCCGATGGTTTAACCGGGAATTCAACATATTCAATCTGGCGACTTTTTTCCTGTTTGAAATTACTCTTGTTATCTTCGTAATATGATTTCAGGTCACTTTCAGATACCGAAATTGAGCTATCAGATACAGTATTATAGTTTAATGAAACGTATTCAAAATTCACTGCCTTGCTTTTCTCATTAACACTATTCTGAACTTCAGATGATGTAACATAAAGACCCTTACCAACCATACCTGAGTATTTGGCCTGTTTTCTTTCGTTTACAATCTGTTTTTCGAGATAAAGCCAATATGCACGCTGCTCGGGAGCCACATTTGTATCGAGATTTTTCAAAAAATTCACCACTGCGCCACGATCAACCTGGCCGGTATTCGGATTACGGAAAATCTGCTGAACAATCGGGTGAAGATTGGCTCCCTGCAACATATCGAACAATTCATCAGAACTCACATCAATTCCGAGATCATCGTAAATATCGCCCATTACAATTTCCTGTACCATTGTCTGCCAGGTTTGTTCTCTTACCTGTGCCCAGTTATTCTCGTCGAGCTGAGACTGCTGAAGATTCTGTTTGTAAATTTCACCAAGCTCTTCAACCTGCTTTTGGAATTGCTGATATTGTATTGATTCTCCGTTTATTTCCCCAACTTCGAGTTGTGACCGTTGAAGAATTGATGAACCGCTTTGTAATAAGTCTCCCAATATAAATGCGGCTAATGAAATACCGATCACAATTGCTATTAAAAGCCCTGCTCTCGTTCTGATCTTTTGTAACGTTGCCATTGATTAACAGTGTTTTTTTAATCGAATTTTACCTTAATTTTTTGCGCTACGAAGATAACAATTTTAAATATTTAACCTTGTTATTAGATTTTTTTTGTAAAATCAGTGGAAATTTCACGCAAATTTTTGTTTATAAACTACTTACAATCCACGAGTTCCGTGTATGATTACGATTCTTTTATTGTAAGCTTTACCAATTCTATCTTTGTGTTTGTTGCTTTCAGGATTTTCAACTGAAACTTTCCGATTTCAATTACTGAATTTATTTTCGGAACACTTTCGTAGTTAAAAAGAATAAAACCCGCCAGTGTTTCAAAATCGCCCGTTTCGGGTAACCCGATATTATAGACTGAATTAATATGATCGATCTCGGCCCTGCCTGAAAATAAAAAGGAATTATCGTTCAGTTTTCTTTCAAGAATATCAACTGTATCGTGTTCGTCTTCAATTTCGCCGAATATTTCTTCCAGAATATCTTCTGCAGTAACCATTCCCGAAGTGCCACCAAACTCATCAACAACAATCGCAATACTGCCGTGTTCCCTGATCAGCGAACTTAATAAACGGTTGGCGGGCATTGATTCGGGTACAATCAGAACATCTGTCAGATAGGGTCTGATTGATTCAGGATTTTTAAAAATTACCGACGAATGGATGTAACCGATGATATTGTCAATACTATTTTCATAAAAGATTATCCGCGAATACCCGGTCTCCACAAATTTTTCATTCAGTTGTCTGACTGTCGTTCCTTCAATATTCATCACCACCATTTCGTTACGCGGCACCATAATTTCCCTGAGTTTCACCTTCGAAAAATCGAGCGCATTTCTGAATAACTGGATTTCGGTCTTTACATTTTCATTAGCTACATTGGAAAGAATGTCTTTTTCATGTAATAATTCATCAAGGTCGCCCCGGCTGATTGTTCTCAAATCGGCAAAATTATCCTGTTCATGAATAAAAAGCTTTTGAAAAGCATTTGGCAATTTGGTAAACAGAAACGCAACCGGGTAAAACAGAAAAAAGAAAATTGTCACTGGAAAAATGAACAGCTTAATGAGTGAACCATGAAATATCCGGCTAAGATTGCGGGTCAGAAAGTCGCCCGGAATGTTAATCAAGATCGCTGCCGATGCGAATAAAATTATCATTGGTGTGATGTTCCCCTGGTTACTGTTGGTTAAAAAATATTTTGAGAAACCAACAGCAAATAAAGCTAACGAAAGGTAATATCCGGTTGTCATTGATGCAATAAAAGCAGTTTTATTGCTGATAATAATTGGAAATATTCCAGTATTTATTGTCGATGAATTTTTCCCGATTCCGATGTACAATTTACTTAAAGGAATAAAAGCCGACTTCATGCCCGAAAAAAAAACGGCAAAAATCAATGCTATGACGATGTATGTTCCCATCAGTTAATATCAGGGATTTTGAGGATTATTCAAATTAAGCGGCTGATTATCAGGAATTGGGGTATCCGGTATTCTCATATTCGTATTTTCTCTTACCGAATCCTGATTTTGCTGGTTATTCAGCGAAACATAAATTGTTCCTTTCGGATTCTTTATTTTCCAGTTTTGCATTTTCTGATCGGAGGTAAAACCAATTCCTGTGATAATCTGGTCGGCACGAATAATTTTCACAAATTCTTCTGTATGAATTAAGTCTTTTTTCTCTTCCCAGATTAACAATTCCGTCTTCAGCGTATCACCCTGGGCATTTGTGGCAATCACATTGTTTTTGGCTTCCCATTTTTTATCGGCTAAGTACTGCCGGGCATAATTTGCTGTAATACTGGAGACTACTCTTTTGTTTTTATCGTAATTGACTAACTCAAGACCTTCGGGGAATTCAAGATAATCGCCGTTATCTGACTCGAACTGCAGCAGTTTCGGGGCTTTCAAAAAAAATCGCACCTGCCCTGAATCGGTATAAAGTGTTTCAAAATCAAGTTCTTCAAGTTTTGGCAGATTCTCGGTACTGTAAAATGCCTTTATTTCTTCGATATTATTTTTTTTACATCCAAAAAAAAGTATTGCAGCTCCTGTTAAAAGAGCTGCAATACCGATAAATTTAAAATTTCTGTTCAAATCAGAACCTGACCGTAGTGGTTTCATTAATCCAGCCTTCAACTTTGTAGCTTTGTCCAGTCTGTAATCCTTCCATAAAAGCTTCTTCCTTATTGGGGAAGTACTTTCTTAAATCGGCTGCTTTATTGGCAGCTTCAGCAGCACAATCATCACCTTTCCGTGCTTTGTTATAATAGTCGGCAGCTACCCAGAATACTGCTGATTTCTGAATACCAGTGGCATTAAAAGAACTTGCAGCATGTACATAAATATCGCCAATCATCATATAAGCGTCGCAAAGATCAGGATCAAGGCTGATGGCTTTTCTTGCCATTTCCCTGGCTTCAGAAAATGCACTTTCTTTGGCAAATAATAACAAACCCCTCTCATAATAATAACTTGCAAGCAGTTTCGGATCTTTTTCCTGCTGAATGGCCTGTTCATAGAATTTCTTGGCCATTTCAATATTGTCTTTCTTCACATAACCGCGAGCCATATTAAATGCGGCCTCAGCCGATGGTTCGAGTTCATAAAGTTTTATTGTTGCTTGTTCAACAAGTTCACTGTTATCACATTTTGCCTGACGCAGCCTTCTTAACATCGATTTAATAAATTCGATATCGCTGCTTTTGGCCTGAAACTGTGGAGTATAAATACTTACCAAAGCATCACAATCGGCTGCACCTGAAGTACCAAAAAGAGTTTCAATATAGGTCTGAACATCTTTTATTTCTTTCTGTTTATCAGCTTCTTTAGTATCGGCTGCAATCTGGTTAAGCAGTGTATTACATTTGTCATAGTTCCTTACAACATCTTCTTTTGGAAGAGCGCCCAATTTAAACAACGATCTTGAAGTTTGCATCAGCAATAGAATAACCGGAAGTTCTGTTTCCTTCTTTTGTTCTTCCATCGAAATTGAAAGCCACCCGTATGCAGTTTGCAATGCGTTTTTTAAATCCTCACCTTCAAGCGGATTTGTTCTTTTTTCACTTAAATTGTATTTAAGCCAGGCTGTGGCTTTACGTCCAAGAACATAACCTTTGCCGCCAAAATATTTCTCGCGCTGATCAAATCCATCCATCAGTTCTTTCAGGTATTTATCCCTTTCTTCATCGGTTTTCGCATTTTCGAGGAAGTATTCGTACATTTTAGCGCCCTGGATATAAATATTGGATGTCGATTTCGGATACTTATCGTATAGGTTTTTCCAGTGTGGCAAGGCTGATTTATAATCCCCCTGTTTGAAGAACTCATTATACATGGTGTACTCACTCATGAATTCCTTATTATCTTCTTTTAAAAGTTCTTCTATGGTTTTCAGCACAATATCACCTTTTGCCACTTCGGTTTCAACGCCTGCTCCAACCCCGGGGAGTGCCCCTGTAAAAGCAAAATCGATTTCGTTCATTGATTCAGCAACAAGATCGAATTTTTTAGAATCGCCTGTAGCCAGCGATGTAAATTTCAGGTATTTTGATTTCGGATCGGCAGTTACTTCATATTTCCCATCAAAACTTGTAATCATCGAGCTTCCTTTATGGGCCTCAACAGTAATACCTGCGGCCGGTTTACCGTCCATGTAAACCGTTCCTTTGATCACTCTTTGGGCCATTGTTAAATTAACGGCCGCAAAAACAATCAAAGCGAATAAAAATGTTATACGTGATAGCGATTTCATATTAGTATAGTTTTTATAATTTTTAATCAAATCTTCTCTGAATAAACCACAAATCATACAAGTTTACCATCAGGTTTATTCTCGCATAATTTTCAAGAACCAAATTGTTTTCTGTTGTTCCTTTTCTTCCAAATTCAGCAGCTATATTAACTGTTGACTTTGAACGGTATACCGGCAATCCGACTCCAAAACTTATGCCAAACTGGTTAATCTGTTGATTGTTAAAAACCAGATAACTTTGTTCATGGTTGAAACCAACACGATAGGCAATCCTTTTGTAATAATTCCTGATTGAAAATCTATCCGGAATCCATTCAGCACCGATCGCAAATTTATTCAAATCTGTTAAAAATTTACTTTTCTCGCCCAGAAATTTGGCATCGCCCCAATCCTGATGATAAAAATCGGCATTGATTTCAAGCTTATTCTTAGTTACAAACGAAATTCCTCCTCCGTACATGTATGGAAATTCAATGATCCCGTCTTGTTCTTCGGCATAAAAAAGTGTATCCTGGTCGATACTGGAACCTGAAGAAATATTTTTCTGTGTAATGTCTGAATATTTGGCTTTATACTTGGGATTTCTTTCAAAAATAGCGCCCACAATCAACTCGTTATTCTTGTTTAAAGGAATTGTGAACTGGGCTCCAAAGTCGAAACTGAAATCGTTAACACGTAAACTTTTATATTGCTGAATATTATAAAAATCACTCGAACTCATAAAAACAACTTCCGCATTACGGTTCAGCATCCCAAAGTAATAATTCATGTTTGCACCCAAAGAAACATACCTCCAGGGTTCGAAAGCCAAACCAAAATAGGCATTCGATATTGTTCCGGCACCATAGTAAGTTGTGATAACATCGCCTGTATTTTCGATATTTTCCTTTACCTGAACATTATAACCCACATCGGTAAATGGCACCAGCCCCAAACTTGTTCCAAAACTGTTGCTGAATTGAAAACTCATGGCAAAATACTGAAAATTGACATCTGACTGGTATGCACTGCCAATATCGTTTATAAACTTTGAAGCTTTTCCATCAATCCCAAATTCAAACATAAAACCCAGCGAATCGATGGCGGTGTAAGATGCAGGATTTGCAAGATTGATCTGCGTTTCGTAACGGCTGGCGATGGAAGCACCGCCCATGGCTGTTGACCGCCCGAAACTATATGAATGTAACTCGCCAAGTCCGTATCGTGAATAAGGAGAAGATGTATTATTATTGAATTGCGCAAGAATTGTAAAAGGAAACAATAACAACCCGATTACAATATACGCTCTGAAGTATTTACTCATTATGTTCCAATATGCGGTTTAAACCCAAGGCTATTAAATTAAAGTTTACAAAGAAAGAGTTTTTTAATTTTCTATCAAAAAATTCAGCATTGCCACCTGTAATAATAACCTTTAAATTTTTATAAAAATCTTTAAATGTATCAATTGCTTTGTCAACTTCGAAAATCACACCATTTTGTACTCCTGCCACAATCGCTTCTTCGGTGGTTGTTCCGAAGAGTTTGTCGAACGGCTGTCTTTTTACCAAAGGCAATTTGCCGGTAAACGTATGCAAAGCCTGAAATCTCATTTCTATTCCCGGCGAAATATTTCCACCCAGGAATTCTTCACTTGCATTCACAATATCGTAAGTTATAGCAGTTCCGGCATCAATAATCAACAAATTGGATTCGGGATACAAGTCGAAAGCCCCCACTGCAGCCGCAATCCTGTCCTTTCCGAGCGTTCCGGGAGTTTTGTAAAGATTTTTTATCGGAAGCGGCGTATTTTCATCGAGCTCGATAAACTTTTTAAATCTTTCCAATTCGGCTTTTAAAGCAACCGGATAGTCTTTTACCGAACAAAGAATTGCTTTTTGAAGATCGGGATACTCGTGTTTTAATAGTCCGATATGTTCAGGTTTTAATTCGTCAACCGGGACTGTAATCAGAACTTCGCCGCGGTTCATCACCGAAAATTTGGTGCGTGTATTGCCGATATCAATTACAAGATTCATAGTTAATCAATAATCCGCTGGCTGATATCGAGCGCTTTAACCGAATGAGTAAGTGAACCGATTGAAATAAAATCGACGCCGGTGGCCGCCACTTCGCGCAACCGTTCGAGCGACATATTTCCTGAAGCTTCCGTTTTTGCCCTTTTATTGATAAGTTTTACGGCCTCTGTCATCATTTCGGTAGTCATATTATCCAGCATGATAATATCGGCTCCGGCATCGAGCGCCTGTTTTACTTCATCGAGCGTGGTGGTTTCCACTTCAATTTTTATACTGACAGGCATTTTCATTTTTACAGCTTCAACAGCCGATTTTATGCCGCCTGCAACCTGGATATGATTGTCTTTTATCATCACCATGTCGTGCAATCCCATCCGGTGATTGGTTGCCCCGCCTGTTTTTACCGCGTATTTATCCAGTAACCTGAATCCGGGCAGCGTTTTCCGCGTATCGAGAATCTGAACCTGAAAATCTTTTACTTCGTTAACAAAAACATGGGTAGCTGTTGCTATTCCCGAAAGCCGCTGAACAAAATTGAGCGCAATTCTTTCACCGGTCAGCAGTGCGCGATAACTGGCTTTAAATTCAACCAATATTTCGCCTTTTTGTACTTTTTCACCTTCCTGCTTTTTTACATTCCATTCAAGAGTATCGTCCAGTTCCCTGAAAACCATTTCGGCAACCGGCAACCCGGCCACAACACCGTTTTCCTTCGCCACAAAAACGGCTGTTTTTCTTTCGGAAGGCTGAATAATGCTGTTGGTTGTTATATCACCGCTGCCAATATCTTCGGCATACGCCAGTTCAAATAAAACTTCGGCTGCTTTTAATATTTTCCTGTCCATTGTTTTTATTTTCTTACCGGTTCAAACTGCATATTTACATCTTTTTGCTGAATGGAGTGTTTTTCAAACACTGGGTTTTCAGATTGAAAGTCTTCCCTGATGTGCCCTCCCCTGCTTTCGTGCCGCACAAGTGCAGCCTGCGCAATCAGTTTACAAACAGTAGCCGTATTCCTGATTTTAAAAAGATTGTATTCGTTTTTGAAATCATTGTAGCCTGATTCTATTTCAGAAAGTCTTTCCACCGCTTTTTGCATTCCGGCTTCATTTCTTACAATACCGAGATTTTCCGACATCAGCGAAGCAATTTCATTTTGCATCTCGAGGTAAAGCGGTTCGTTTTTACTGTCGATATGAATAGGCTCAACTTCTGAATACCGGCAATCAGGATTAGCCAATTTAGCCGCTTTTTCACTGGCCCTTTTACCAAAAACAAGGCATTCGAGCAATGAATTACTTGCCAGACGGTTGGCTCCCATTACACCAGTCGAAGCAGCTTCACCGCAAACAAACAATCCCGAAATATTGGTTTCTGCATCGAGATTAGTTCTAATCCCACCAACCATATAATGAGCAGCGGGTGCTACTGGTAACAGATCTCTGGTCATATCAAAACCATACTCTTTCAATTGCTGATGAATATGGGTAAAACGATTGATCACTGCCTGTTCATCGAGGTGTTTCAGCGAAAGAAACAGGTGATCTGATTTCTCGTTTTGCAATTGTTTGTAAATATTATATGCCACAACATCACGCGGAGCAAGTTCAGCAAGCGAATGTATATCTTTCATAAAGCGCTCCCCTTTCCGGTTCAGCAGCCAGGCACCTTCGCCACGCACTGCTTCACTGATTAAATAGGCTTCCTTTCCCGGAACAAACAATGCTGTGGGGTGAAACTGAATAAATTCGATATCGGCAATTTTTGCCCCGGCTTCAAATGCCATTGCAATTCCATCACCTGTTGCGGTGTATGGATTTGTTGATCGAAGAAAAACCCTGGATAATCCTCCTGTTGCGATTATTACCGCTTTCGTTTTAAATATGATGTTCTTTTTGGTGACAAAATCATAGGCATGCAGCCCAACAATGCAATTTTCCTGCTTTAAAAGTCTGATGGCAGTAACATTTTCAAAAGCACTGACAGATGGTTGTTCTTTGGCTTTTTGCAGCATAAAACTTGTCAGCAGTTTTCCGGTGGCATCGCCGCCTGCATGCAAAATTCTTCTCCGGCTGTGACCACCTTCAAGTCCCAAAACAAGTTCGCTGTCCTTTTTATCAAACTCCATTCCCATTTCAATGAGTTCCAGAACCCGCTGTCTTCCTTCGTTTACAAGAATTTCAACAGAATCCGAATCACAAAGTCCGCGGCCTGCAGTTTTTGTATCTTCAATATGTAATTCAGCAGAATCGTCGGCTCCGACAACGGCTGCAATCCCACCCTGTGCGTAATACGAATTACTGATATCAAGCTGAGATTTGGTAACAACAGCCACCCGCCCATATTTCGACGAATGGTATGCCGCAGCAAGCCCGGCGAGCCCACTGCCAACCACAACCGTTTCAAATTCAAATACTTCCATTAATTTGAGCTATGAATTGAGGGTGCAAAGGTAGTATTTCTTTTAAGCAAAACTGTGTTGAAAATCTGGTTTTTCAACCGGAAACTATCATTTAGGAAGGTAATCGGGCCTTAATGGAGAAAAAAGTTCGAGAACTATCGAATCTTCCAACGTTTCAACTTCATGTTCCTCATTTAAAGGGATGCTCCAGCTATCACCCGGCTCAGCCAAAAACCACTTTTCGCCAATCCTGAAATTCAGTTTTCCGGAGACCAGGTACCCGGTTTGCTCATAAGGATGGTTGTGAGGTGGAATTGAGAATCCCTTTTTCAGCCTGAATTCACAAAGATTGGTCCTGAATCCAAAAGCAAGTGGTTGCATGCTGACTCCTTCAATTACTTCGCGAAAAGGATGTGTGTTGTGTTTCAGAAACATATCGGTGTAATTTTCCTGCTAATTTAAATAATTCATGACTTGACCCGAAATTTGCAACAACGAAATTTCAGCAGTTTTTGTAAGATATTGAGCCGAAATCAGCCTTTCCTCAGCATCGAGCAAACTTTTCTGTACTTCGCGCAGGTCGATTCCTGAAAGATTTCCGAGTTTATAACGTTCCATGGCAATCCCAAGATTTTCGCGTGCAACTTCCAGGTTCTGTTCTTCGAGTTTCAGCAATTGCAGGTTGTTCTGGTACGCATAATAAATATTAATCAGGTTGGCTTTAATATCCTGTTCAATTTCCCTGTATTGCAAATCAACTGATTCAATCGCAATCTTTGCATTGCTTTTTTCGCGTTTTCTTTCAAATCCATCAAAAATATTCACCCCCAAAGTCAGGCCGTAATTAAATCCATTCACCTGTTGCTGCCTTGTTGTTCCACTGCCATAATTATTCAGCGAGTAGGTATAACCCGACGATAAATTCAGGTATGGCAATGCCTGCGAGGCAATTATTTTATAATCGAGTTCCGAAATTGTTTTGTCTTTCGATGCAATGAGCAAACTGGTATTTTGTAGCAGGGTAAGTTCGAGCAACTTTTCATAAATCAGGTCATAATTAATTTGAATGGTTGAATCTCCGACAAATATTTCCTGCTCCAGATTTTCAAGCGACATCAATTTTTTCAGGTTCACCTGCGAAATCAAAAGATTTTGTCTTTGCTTGGCATAAACCGAGCTATCGGCATTGAGATAAACCATTGATTGCAGCAACTCCAGTTTTGAAGATGCCCCTAAAAGATAACGCTGTTCATCAATTCTGACCCTTTCGCGCGAAAGTTCCACCGCGTAGGCCAGGTTTTTCGAATAATTCAATTGCTGAACATACAAATAGTACTGGGCAATAATTTTCGATACAAGATTCTCCATTTCCATTCGGGTATTCAACTCTCCAACTTGTTTCAGTTCGGCTAATTTTTGCCAGGTGGTTTGCACCTTAAAACCGTTAAACAACATCCAGTCGAGATTAACATTGGCGGTTGCCGAAGAGTTATAAATACCATTTGAAGTATTTTTTGAATCATCACGCGATGTTTGCGTGGTATTATTCAGATTACCGCCATAACGGTTGACATTATTAATTGTCGGGAGGAAACCTGCATTGCCTTTCGTATAATTATTATCCGAAATTTCTTCACGGGTTTTTACCACTTTCAGCGAGAGGTTATTCTCCAAACCTTCCGTAATACAACGGGTAAGATCGTAAACTTCCTGTGTCTTCCCATCCAGGGAGATTACCAGATTCAGAAGTACAATCAGAATTATACTATTATTTATCAAGGATTTCCGGTTGAACAGTCTGAACAGGTTCATTATTTTGGTGTTTTGTTTCACTTGAAATAAAGAGATAAATTGATGGAACAACATATAAAGTTAAAAAAGTGGAAATTGTAAGACCACCCACAACGGCAATCCCCATGGCCACGCGGCTTTGAGCACCGTCGCCCAACCCGATTGCCAGTGGCAGGATACCCAGAATTGTAGATAAGCTGGTCATTAAAATCGGGCGCAAACGGGCAGCCGAGGCATAACTGATTGCATCAAATTTATTCATCCCGGCTTCTTTTCGCTGGTTGGCAAATTCCACAATCAGAATCCCGTTTTTCGACACAAGCCCAATCAACATGATGATACCGATCTGACTGAAAATATTCATGGTGATACCGAAATACCACATAAAAATCAATGCTCCTACCAATGCCATCGGCACGGTCATCATCACGATTATCGGGTCTTTAAAACTTTCAAACTGTGCCGAAAGAACAAGGAAAATCAAGACAATTGCCAGTAAAAACGCAAACATTAAACTCGATGAACTTTCCATAAAGTCTTTTGAGTCGCCGGCCAGTGCTGTTCTGAATGAGTCGTCCAACACTTTTGCAGCAATTTTATCCATTTCTTCAAGCCCCTCGCTGATCGTTTTTCCTTCGGCCAAACCGGCAGAAACGGTGGCCGCCACAAACCTGTTGTAACGATACAATTGCGGCGGTGCAGTTGCTTCTTCGAGTTCCACAAAATTATCGAGCTGCACCATTTGTCCGGTGCTGTTTCGCACATAAAGCGATTTCAAATCAAGCGGCTTATTCCTGTCATTGCGGGCCATTTCCCCTAAAATCTGGTATTGTTTTCCGTTCATGATAAAATATCCGAAACGCTGGCCGCTCAGTGCAAGTTGTAATGTTTGCCCGATATTCTGGGTTGAAACACCTAAAAGATTGGCTTTATCGCGGTTGATAACAATCTGAAGCTCGGGTTTGGTAAATTTCAGGTCAACGTCGGGCATTGAAAAAATGGGATTGTCCTGCACTTCGGCCATAAACGCCGGTAAAATTTCACGCAGTTTTCCAATGGTCGGCGCCTGCAAAACATATTGAATTGGTTGCCCGGCACGACGTCCGCCAAAAGTCGATTGCTGCACAACCATCGCCCTGGCTTTTGTCATTTTCCGCAATTCGGCGGTTAATTGATTGGCAATTTCCTGCTGCGAACGGTCTCTCTCATCGGGACTTACAAGCACCACCCTCACAAACGACATGCTTCCTCTTACCATCGATGTCACTTTATCTCCTTCAGGAACCTTGTCTTCAACGAGTTTTGTAACCTGCTGGTTATAACCCAAATTGAATTCATAGGTGGAACCTTCGGGCATTGTTGTGCGAATGTTTAATTGCGAACGGTCTTCAAGCGGAGCCATTTCAGCAGGGATTACTTTCCACAAAACAACCATCAATGCAATAGAACCAGCAATAATCAGGATTGAAAGATATTTTCTTTTCAGAAATGTATTTAGTGAACTCTGATAACTATCGTTCAGCCAGATAAAGAATTTCTCGGTGAATTCGTAGGCTTTGCTCCGGTGATGACGGGATTTCAGAATTTTTGTGGAAAGCATCGGGGTTAATGTTAATGCCACAAATGAAGAAATCGCCACTGATCCCGCAATCACAATACTGAATTCGCGGAATAGCCGCCCGGTCATCCCTTCCAGGAAAACAATCGGGAAAAAAACTGCGATCAGTGTAATTGTCGTGGCAATGATGGCAAAGAAAATTTCGTTGGCCCCTTTAATCCCCGCTTCCAGAGGTGTCATACCCTGTTCAATTTTCACATAAATATTTTCCATCATCACAATGGCATCGTCAACCACCAAACCGATGGAAAGTACGATGGCAAGCAGTGTCAATACATTAATTGTAAATCCTGCAATATACATGATAAAGAACGAACCAATCAGCGAAACCGGAATTACAAGGATCGGTATTAAAGTGGTTCGCCAGTCGCGAAGGAAAAGAAAGATGATGACCACAACCAGGAAAAATGCGATATAAATGGTAGTCAAAACTTCATCGATTGAATTACGAATGTATTCCGTATTATCGAAGCCAATTTCAACTTCCACATCATCGGGTAAATCCTTTTTGATATACTCGAGTCTTTCATAAACTTCATCAACAATTTCGATATGGTTTGCACCGGGTTGCGGAGTGATTACAGTTCCAACCATCGGAACGCCATTCATTTTCATGATGCCGCGCAAATCTTCTGGGCCGAGTTCAGCACGGCCAATATCGCGTACCCTGATTAATTGGTCACCCGATTGTTTCAGAATAAGATTATTAAATTCATCAGGCGTTTTCATCAGCCCCAGTGCCCTAATGGTAAGCTCGGTGTTTGATCCTTCGATACTTCCGGCAGGTAACTCAATATTTTCGCGCGTTATGGCATTCCGAACATCAAGCGGTGTCATTTGGTAGCCGGCAAGTTTGGCCGGGTCGAGCCATATTCGCATGGCATATCTTTTTTCGCCCCAGATGGAAATAGCACTCACTCCCGAAATAGTCTGAAGTTGCTCTTTAAAAGTTAATTCAGCAATTTCTGAAAGTTCCAGCAGTGAACGTTTCGGACTTTTTACCGCAATAAACATAATGGGGTTTGCATCGGCATCCATTTTCGAAACAGTAGGTGGGTCGCAGTCGCGGGGCAGAAAGCGCTGCGCCTGCGAAACTTTGTCGCGCACATCGTTGGCGGCAGTTTCAAGGTCAACTGTTAATTCAAATTCAACAGTTACCTCGCTTCTTCCCTGGCTGCTCCGGCTGGTAAGTGTTCTGATGCCGGGAATCCCGTTTATCGATTGTTCAAGTGGTTCTGTAATCTGGGTTTCAATTACATCGGAGTTGGCACCCGGATACGAAGTACTCACCGAAATAATCGGCGGGTCAACACTGGGGAACTCGCGAACACCCAGGTATGTTACCCCGATTGCCCCGAAAATGAGAATTACCAGGGAAAAAACCGTGGCAAGAACCGGCCTTTTTATACTGACTGACGAAAGACTCATATCAAATTAATTTACCGGTTTTTGGTTGTTAATCAGCGTGTCGAGTTTAACAGGTAACTGGTGCCTCAACTGGAGCATTGCCGTTGTCAGCAATGTATCTCCGAATTGCAGCCCATTTATTATCTGAATATGATCGGCTGTTCGTAAACCCGTTGTAACTCTCACCTGACTGGCTTTTCCGCCTTTGAAAATAAATACTTTTTCGCCATCCATTTCAGGAATTACAGCTTCTGTCGGAATGGAAACAGTATTATCGATCTGAGACAATAAAGCTTCCACTTTTGCAAAACGACCGGGTTTCAATTCTTCATTTTTATTCGGATAATAGGCCCGGGTAACTATGGTACGTGTATTGATATCTACTTTAGGTTCAATGGCATAAACACTTGCGTGGAAGGTATCCTGAACGCCATCGACTATAAACTGAATGGGATAACCAGGCGTAATCTGTCCGGCATAACGTTCAGGGATTGAAAATTCAATTTTCAGCGGACTGATTTTTACCAGCCTGACGATTTTGGTTTGCGTATTTGCATAGGCGCCCTCGCTGATCATTCTTAATCCCACAATTCCATCAAACGGAGCCCGCATTTCGGTTTCTGCAATCCGTGCTTCCACCAATAAAATATCAGCTTGTAAAGCTTGTAATTCTGTTGAAACCTGGTCGTAACTTTCGCGGCTGATTGCGTCACGTTCAAGCAGTTGTCGCTGGCGAAACTCCCTTTCTTCCAACAATTTTCTTTGTGCCTGCAATTTCAGCAACTGTGCCTGCAAAGGTCTGTCATTGATTTTGGCAAGCAAATCAC
>CAZXVT010000109.1:0-15250 GCA_964644015.1 uncultured Maribellus sp. | reverse complement strand
GTTTCCGGCGATTTTGCCGAAGATACCGAGGTGGAAAAAGCCTTTAGTTCCGACCTGATGAGCGATGTGCTGACGCTGGATGATCATCGCATTTTATTGATTACCGGGCTTGCAAATGTACAACTGATCCGTACCGTTGAAATGGCCGATATTCCGGTGGTACTGCTTTCGCGCAACAAAACGGCTACCCCCGAAATGATTGAACTGGCTAAAGAAGTTGGCATAATTCTGCTTGAAACACCCTTTTCCATTTTCAGGGCAAGTGGTGTGCTTTACCAAAACGGACTTGATCCGCTATACTGAAACGATGCACATGCAGTTTGAAATAAAAGGCGGTGATTTTGACCAGGCCGGAAAAGCTTCGAGCAAAATCAAAAACAGGCTGAAACAACTGGATGTTGATCCTGCCTTTGTCAAAAGGGTGGTGGTGGCTGCTTACGAAGCCGAACTGAATGTTGTGGCGCACGCCTTCCACGGTACCATGACGGCCGTTTTTGACAAGGATTTTATTTCGATTACGGTTGCTGACAGCGGGCCGGGAATTGAAAACATTGACCTTGCCATGCAGGCGGGTTTTTCAACTGCCTCGAAAAAAGTGCGCGAGATGGGTTTTGGCGCCGGAATGGGATTGCCCAACATTAAAAAAAACACCGACGAACTGACCATCGAAAGTAAAGTAGGAGAGGGAACAACACTGTTTTTTAAAATTTACTACTGATGAAGACAGTCTTGAAATATCACGCCATAAAAGTTAACATCGATAAATGCATCGGCTGTACGCATTGCATGAAAGCTTGCCCTACCGAAGCAATCCGCATCAGAAAAGGGAAAGCTGATATCAGCGACAACCGTTGTGTTGACTGCGGAAACTGTTTGCGGGCCTGTCCGGTGGATGCCTTTTACGTGGAGCATGATGAATTTGATCAACTGAAAAACTTTCCACACCGCGTGCTATTGTTCCCGGCCGTGATGATCGGGCAGTTTGCAGCCAAATATTCCGAAGACCAGATTTACCAGGCTTGCCTGAACCTTGGATTCAACCATGTTTTGGAAGTGGAGCAACCCATTGGCTGGATGATTGAAATGTTGCGGGCTGAAGTACAGAAAAAGGATGTTACACCGAAAATCAGTTCGTTTTGCCCGGCCATTGTCCGGCTGATACAAATCAAATATCCGTCGCTGGCCGAAAACATTGTGCCGTTTCATGCACCGCACGACCTTGCAGCTCATTATATAATTTCCCAATTGGCAAAAGAGGGCGTTGACCGCAGTGAGATCGGGATTTTTTATGTGTCGCCCTGCTCGGCCAAACTGGCTGCAGTGAAACGTCCGTTTGGCGACAAACCCACCATGGTTGACGGGCTGATTAACATGAATGATTTGTACAACCGGATAATGAAGCAGATGCGAACTCAGGAAACAACCGATACTTCGCACCTGCGGAAAAATATTACAATCGACGGAACTTTGTGGAGTCTGCCGCGTGGTGAGGCACGCGAATTTAAAAACCGTTCGATGGCGATTGATGGAATTCACAATGTGGTGAAGTTTCTTGAAAGACTGGAAACAGAAGAAGTTCCCGATCTCGATTTTCTGGAATTGAAGTCGTGCAACCAGGGTTGCGCAGGTGGTATTTTGCTCACCGGAAACCGGTTTCTGACCGTGGAAAGGCTGAAGAAAAGAGCGGCCAATTATCCCACCGCGGCAAAACTGAATTTTTCGGATGATTGTAAGGAAACCGTTCAGCAAAAAATGATCAGCGGGCCGATTGCACCAAAACCGGCATTCAGATTAGATACCGACAGAAAAAAAGCACTGCTGAAAATGCAGAAAATGGACAAAATTCTGTGCCAGTTGCCGGCTATTGATTGTGGCGGGTGCGGCGCTCCCAATTGCCATGCATTGGCTGAAGACATGGTGCAGGGAAAAGCAAAAATGACTAATTGTATTTTTTTACAGAAAAGATATTTACGTGATAATAAAATGGACATCGGCAGGGTGTTTAAAAACCTCGACAAAACCTGGGGCGCAAACCGTATTGAAGCCGATTGTTCAAAGAAAGGAGGCAGAAATGAAGGTTATTGATTTGGTGGAAAAACTGGGACTTTCCGTTTTTTCGGGACAAAAAGGATTACAAAACGAAGTGACGGGTGGTTATGTTTCCGACCTGCTGAGCGATGTGATGGGTTTTGCTGCCGAAGGACAGGTGTGGATTACACTGCAAACCCACCAGAATGTGCTGGCCATCGCATCGTTAAAGGATTTGGCAGCCGTGATTCTGGTGAAAGGTTTTGAACCCGATCCCGAAACGCTGGAACACAGCAACGAAGAAGGAATTGCGGTACTTGGCACCACGCTGGCAACCTTTGAAATAGCCGGAAAACTGTATGAATTGATGAATGATTAGTGATAAATGATTATTGAGGATTAACGATTGGAGATTTTATCCAGCATCCAGCATCCAAAATCGAGTATCGAGTATCCAGTATCCTGAATCGAGTATCCAGCATCCAAAAGTCTAAACTAAAAACCATGCAACCATTCCGGGCCGATTTGCATATTCACACTGTCCTTTCGCCTTGTGCCGAACTGGAAATGACACCCGGAAATATTGTTGACAGGGCGGTGCAAAAGGGAATTCAGATTATTGGGATCACCGATCACAATTCCACCAAAAATGCTTTGCTTACAAAAAAGCTGGCAGAAAAAGCCGGGATTTTTGTACTCACCGGTGCCGAAGTAAATACCCGCGAAGAAGTTCATTGCCTGGTTTTTTTTGATGGAGAGGAAAAATTGAACTGGTTTCAGGATTATATCGAAGAAAACATCAACAGGATACCCAATCCCGACGGTCATTTTGGTTACCAGCCTGTTGTGGATGAACACGACAATATTCTGGAACTGGTGCCTTATTATCTTCATGCATCACTAAAAACAGGTATTTCGCAACTGCAGAAAATTGTACACGAAAATGGCGGAATTTTTATTCCGGCGCATGTCAATCGCCCGGCCAACGGACTTTTCAGCCAACTTGGATTTTTTCCGCCCGATCTGCAACCCGATGCACTGGAAGTATCAAAATTCTTTTCGCAAAAACATGTTGAAAAACATCAGGTTATACCCGAAAATATGACAATAATCCGCAGTTCGGATGCACACACTTTGCAACAAATTGGCGAAATTTGCACCGTGTTTTATATCGAAACACCTTGTTTCTATGAAATAAAAATGGCTTTGCTCAATCACCATAACCGTTTAACCAAAGCAGAATGAAGTGCCTGGCAGACCATATTCTCGATATTGTGCAAAACTCGCTGTCTGCGAAAGCGACATTGATTGAAATCATTGTTGAAGAAAATAAAACAGGTGATTTTTGCAGGGTGAAAATTACTGATGACGGTTGCGGGATGAGTGAGGAGGAATTAAAACAGGCAGCCAATCCGTTCTTTACATCGCGAAAAACCCGGAAAGTAGGTTTGGGACTTCCGCTGCTGAAACAAAATGCAGAACAGGCAGAAGGAAAATTCAGCCTGAAATCGGAAAAAGGAAAGGGTACCGAAGTGGAAGCCATTTTCAGGCTGACGAACATCGACAAACCACCGCTTGGTGAAATCTGGGATATTTTTTACCTGACCCTGCTGGGAAATGAAAACGTGAACCTGGTATTAGATTACCGGACTGAAAAAGGAAACTTCCGCATTTCTTCCGACGAAATCAGGGAAGCCACGGGCGATGTTTCGCTGCAAAGCGCTGAAATCAGGGAAGCAATCACAGAGCTGATCCGGAACAACATAAAGGAGTTGCAATAAATACGAAATAAAAACCAAAAATTATAACCATGTCAAAAATCACTTCACTTGCCGATTTAAAAAAACTAAGGGAAGAGGTTCAGTCGAAAATTAAACTGCGCGAAAACAGCCAGAATCCCGATCAGATGATCCAGGTAAAAGTGGGAATGGCAACCTGCGGTATTGCTTCAGGTGCCCGCGAAACCATGAAATTTTTCGTCGAAGAACTCGAATTACAGGCAATCGATGCTTTGGTAACTCAAACCGGTTGCATGGGATATTGCTATGCCGAACCAACGGTTGAAGTAATTCTGCCCAACAAAGCCCCGGTGGTTTTCGGGTTTGTGAATAAAACTAAAGCCGCCGAAATTATCGATGTTTACATCAAAAAGGGGCAACTCATCGACGGAATGATACCGGTTACTTTCAAAACCATCGACGAATAAAAACAAACTTTCAGCTATGACCGATTACAGAATGCATTTGCTTATCTGCGGAGGCACCGGTTGCAAGGCATCCGAAAGCAGTGAAATAAAAAACCAGCTCGATCAATTTCTCAGTGAATACGACCTCGACCAGGAAGTTCAGGTATTGTTGACAGGGTGTTTCGGGTTTTGCGAAAAAGGCCCCATTGTGAAAGTACTGCCCGATAATACTTTTTACACCGAAGTAAAACCTTCGGATGCAAAAGACATTGTTCTGGAACACATTATAAAAGGTCGCCCTGTAAAACGACTCCTGTACAAAAACCCGAAAAACGATTACGAGGTGACAACCGCCACCAATATAGATTTCTACAAAAAGCAAATCAGAATTGCGCTGCGGAATTGTGGTTTTATCAATCCTGAAAACATTGATGAATACATCGGGCGCGACGGCTATGCCGCACTCGGGAAATGTCTTTCCGAAATGACTCCCGATGAGGTGATTAAAGAAATAAAAGACTCGGGTTTGCGCGGTCGTGGCGGCGGCGGTTTCCCCACTGGTTTGAAATGGGAAATCACACGAAATGTACAGAACGACCAGAAATACGTGGTTTGCAATGCGGACGAGGGCGACCCGGGAGCTTTTATGGACCGCTCAATCCTGGAGGGCGACCCGCACACCGTGATTGAAGCCATGATTATTTGCGGTTACTGTATTGGCGCCGACACCGGGCTTGTTTACATCAGGGCTGAATACCCGCTGGCCATCGAAAGATTGAAAATCGCCATCGGACAAGCCGAAGAATATGGTCTTTTGGGAAATGATATTCTCGGAACCGGATTTGGTTTCAGAATTGAATTGCGTTATGGAGCCGGGGCTTTTGTTTGCGGCGAAGAAACTGCGTTAATTCATTCGATGGAAGGTTTGCGTGGCGAACCCACCGTAAAACCACCATTCCCGTCAGTTTCGGGTTATATGGGCAAACCCACCAATGTGAACAATGTTGAAACTTTTGCCAATATTCCGGTGATCATTAACAAAGGCGCAAACTGGTTTAATAAAATCGGTACCGAAAAATCAAAAGGAACCAAGGTTTTTGCCCTGGCCGGAAAAATCAACAATGTGGGGCTGATTGAAGTTCCGATGGGAACCACCCTGCGCGAAGTGATTTACGATATTGGCGGCGGCATAAAAGACGGCAAACAGTTTAAATCGGTGCAAACCGGTGGTCCGTCAGGGGGTTGTCTTACCAAAAAATTTCTGGATACACCAATCGATTATGATAATCTGATTGCAGCCGGTTCTATGATGGGGTCGGGTGGTATGATAGTGATGGATGAAGATGATTGCATGGTTTCCATCGCCCGTTTTTACCTCGAATTTACACTCGAAGAATCGTGCGGAAAATGTAATCCCTGCCGTATCGGAAACAAAAGGTTGCACGAAATTCTCAGTCGCATCACCGAAGGAAACGGAACACCGGAAGATATCGACCGGTTGCGTATGTTAAGCGAGGTGATAAAAGATACCTCACTGTGCGGTCTCGGTCAATCGTCGCCCAACCCGGTACTTTCGACTTTGAATAATTTTATGGATGAATACCTTGCGCATGTTAACGAGGGGAAATGTCCGTCAGGTCAGTGCAAGGCGCTTGTCAGGTATGAAATTAATGCCGAAATGTGTACCGGATGTACACTTTGTTTCCGCAATTGTCCGGTGGGCGCCATTACCGGCGAACGGCGGGTGGCACATTTCATCGACCAGTCGCTTTGCATCAAATGCGGTGTTTGCTTCGAGAAATGTAAATTCAATGCAATCAGTTTAACCTAACCTGAAAATCAGAAAAACATGGATGTAATCAATCTTACGATAGACAATAAACCGGTGGTGGTGAAAAAGGGAACCACCATTCTGGAAGCGGCAAAGGGAATTGGCGTGCACGTGCCCACGCTTTGTTACATGAAACTTGAAGACCTGAACATTGAAAACAAACCCGGTGGTTGCCGGATTTGTGTGGTCGAAGTGCAGGGCAGAAGAAACCTGGCACCCGCCTGTTGCACCGAAGTAAACGAAGGAATGGTGGTGAACACGCATTCCATCAGGGCGATCAATGCACGAAGAACCGTGATGGAGCTGATTCTTTCCGACCATCCTACCGATTGCCTTATTTGTGCCAAATCAGGTAATTGTGATCTGCAATCAATGGCTCATAATTTGGGAATCAGGCAGATTCACTACCAGGGCGAACAATCGCATTACAGAAAAGATACTTCGCCGTCGATTATCCGCGATGTGGATAAATGCATCATGTGCCGCCGTTGCGAAATGATGTGTAATGAAGTGCAGACAGTCGGTGTTTTGTCGGCTATCAACCGCGGATTTAACTCGGTGGTTTCACCGGCTTTCGAAATGAACCTTGACCATTCGGTTTGTACTTATTGCGGACAGTGTGTGGCAGTTTGCCCCACTGGCGCCCTTACCGAAGTGGATGACACCGGGAAAGTGGTTCGCCTGCTTTCAGATCCTACAAAAACTGTGATTGTGCAAACGGCTCCGGCTGTTCGTGCCGCTTTGGGTGAAGAATTTGACCTGGAAGCCGGAACGTTGGTTACCGGAAAAATGGTGGCAGCTTTGCGAAGATTGGGTTTCGATTATGTTTTTGATACCGATTTTGCCGCCGACCTGACTATTATGGAAGAAGGAACCGAATTGCTCAACCGTTTGGGGCGTTACCTGGAAGGGGACAAAGAAGTAAAACTTCCGATTCTTACTTCGTGTTGCCCGGCCTGGGTGAAGTTTTTCGAGCACCAGTTTCCAGATATGCTGGATATCCCATCAACCGCGCGGTCGCCGCAGCAGATGTTTGGCTCCATTGCCAAAACCTATTTTGCCGAAAAACTGGGCATCAAACGCGAAGATCTGGTGGTGGTTTCCATCATGCCTTGTGTGGCTAAAAAGTATGAATGCCAGCGCGATGAGTTCAAAGTGAATAAAAATCCCGATGTGGATTATGCCATCACAACACGCGAACTTGCGGCGTTAATCAAAATTTCGAATATTAATTTCAACAGTTTGCCCTCTGAAGATTTTGATCATCCGATGGGTGAATCAACCGGTGCCGGGGTAATTTTTGGTACCACCGGCGGTGTGATTGAGGCGGCGGTGAGAACAGCGTACGAACTTCATACAAAAAAAGAATTGCCCCGTTTGAATTTTGATGAACTGCGTGGTATGGAAGGAATCAGAAAGGCAACCATCGATTTCGACGGGTTGCCCATCAACATCGGTATTGCTCACGGTTTGGGAAATGCCCGGAAATTGCTGGAAGAAATTCAGGCTGGAAAAAGTGAGTTTCACGCCATCGAAATTATGAGTTGCCCGGGTGGTTGCATTGGCGGTGGCGGACAGCCCTATCATCATGGAAATGTCGAAATAATCAAAAAACGTCAACGGGCGATTTATGAGGAAGACGGTAAAAAAGCCATCCGGAAGTCGCATGAAAATCCGTACATCCTGAAATTATATGAAGAGTTTCTTGGTCACCCGTTGAGCGAGAAGTCGCATCACTTGCTGCATACCGAGTATTTCGACAGAACATGATGGAAATGCATGAAAGCGTGAGTGTTATAATGAGAGAATAATCAGGAATCAGTTTAAAATTATCGATCATGCCAAAAATTAAATTATCAGATAATACAATCAACATTATAAAGGAAGTTTGTGCCGAGTTTGGTAACAAGGAGAGCGAACTGATCAATGTTTTACACAAAGTGCAGGGAAAACTGGGTTATTTGCCTGCCGAGGTACAGGAAGTAATTGCCCGTGAATTGAAATCTTCGGTGGCCAGAGTTTACGGTGTTGTAACATTTTACAGCTTTTTCACCATGATTCCGAAAGGTGAATTTCCGATTTCGATTTGTATGGGAACGGCTTGTTACGTGCGTGGAGCAGAACAGGTTTTGAGCGAATTCAAACGGCAGTTAAAGGTGGAAGTGGGAGAGAGTACAAGCGATGGTAAATTCTCACTGAATTGCCTGCGGTGCGTGGGCGCCTGCGGACTTGCACCGGTGGTTACCGTGGGTGAAAAAGTTTACGGACGTGTTGCTCCAACCCAGGTGAAAGATATTATTGCTGAATACCGGAACAACCTTTCTGATGTTGCACGATCGGCCTGAGTATAATCAGCAAAGATAAGAACCCCACCTTTTCAGCAGGTCTTTTCGGCAACTTAGGGCGATAAACGGGTCGTTGACAGCTATTTCAACGGCTTCTCTGTCGAACTCAGTTGCATACAACAATTGAAATACTTTTTGAACAGAAATGGAGTCCTGTCGTTTGGTAAGCCGAACCGGGTCTCCATTTTTTACAGATCCATTTTTGAGAATCCGCACATAAACGCCCGAAAATCCTGAATCGACAAAACGTTTAACAATCGCCGGATCAGAAAACCTGAATCCGAGTTTAAAACAGGGTTGCCGGGGTTGCGTTGCCTGAACCACTGCGTCCCCGATTTCAAAAACATCGCCGATATTTATTTGTGCTTCGTGGAGACCCTCCACTGTGAGGTTTTCACCGAATATTCCAAAGGGCATTTCAAGTTCGGGATAAAACTGTTTCCAATAACTGTAATGATTGGCAGAATAAAGGTAGCAGGCTTTTTCCGTTCCACCATGGTAGCGGCGATCGATCACCTCGTCGTTTTCAACGTCTTCATTGCCCAGAAACAGCGGTTCGTCAACCGGAAACTTGAAAATTCCGGTTCTCACGAAATTGCCGTTCCACTCAATGTCTCTAGCTTTTCCTATGTTAGTCGAAATAACTTTCATGTTTTAAGAATACTGGATGCTTGATACTAAGTTTCTTGATTCTTGATTTTGGAACCTGTAACCCGAAACTCGTACCCCGGAACCCGGAACTCAAACAATTCCTCTTTCTTTTTTGATGTTTTCGTAAGCTTTGTTTACACTCTGGAATTTTTCGTGCGCGGCTTTCTGGAAATCGTCGCCCAGGTGGCTTACTTTGTCGGGGTGGTATTTCATGGCCATTCTGCGGTATGCTTTTTTGATTTCTTCGTCAGTGGCGGCACGCTCCACTTCCAGTATTTTGTAATCGCCATCGGTATTCGGAATAAACATAGCCTGAATTGATTCAAAATCCTGGCTTGAAATTCCCATTTCGCGGGCTATTGTCGCAATCACTTCTTTCTCATTGGGTTCAATAACGTTGTCGGCCTGGGCAATGCCAAAAAGATAATGGAGAAGTTGCAAGCGGGCAGAATAATTCATGTTTTGTTTAATCTGGTTCGATACCGCATCGACAGGGATTGTTTGTTCCAATAAATCACGCAAAAGTTTTACGCCCTCGGCAGCGGCCGCTTCCCCAAAGTTGTGAAACAGGAATTTTTTCACATAATCAAGTTCCGAGCGCAAAACTTTTCCATCGGCTTTCATCACAGCCGCGGTGAGTACCAAAAGGCTCATAATATAACCGCCGGCAGTGGTTTGGCCCGAGTATCCTGATCGGGTTGTATTCATCGATTCGGTGCTTCCATCGAACACCGACCCGATTACAAAACCAAGAATTCCGCCAATTGGGCCACCAACTGCCCAACCAAGTCCTCCGCCAATCCATTTACCAAATTTTGCCATCTCTTTTTAGTTTATTATCAATTTCAATTATCTGTGGAATTATCAGATTTTTATTGTCGTTTATAATTACAACTGTCGCGAGTTTTCTTTTTTCTTCGTCGCTCCATTGGTTTTTTATCCGGGCCAGCACCTGATCGGGCGATAAATTATCCCGCTTCATAACCCGGTTGATTCTGATTTGTTCAGGTGCGGTTATCAGCACCGTAAAATCCATCAGTTTGTAAAATCCGCTTTCAAACAAAATGGCAGCTTCGTAAACCGAATAAACTGTATTCTGACTGTTTTTCCATTTTTCAAATTCTTCTCTTACAATCGGGTGCACCAAACTGTTTACTTTGTTCAAAAGGCTATTATCGTTAAAAATATGTTCAGCCAGCAGCTTTCTGTTCAACAGGTTTCCAGAATAAATTTCGTTGCCAAACCATTCAACCAGGTTTTGCCTGATTACACTGTTTTCGTTCATGAGATTTCTGGCAACTTTATCGGCTTCAAAAACAGGTGCTCCCAATATTTTGAATATTTCGCAGACTGTGGATTTTCCACTACCAATTCCGCCTGTTATGCCTACTGTTATTGTCATTAAATCTGAATTCTGGAAATCAATCAGTTTCGATTAAAAACTCAACTCTTTCCGGATTAATCCTGATATTCTGAACAAATTCAGGTTGTTTGTAAATTGATACCACCAGGCTGTTTACATCTGAAATAATAGTGTTGTAGTCAACCGATACACCAAAATCAGATTCTTTAATTTTATCGAACCGACTCAACCCGACATTGAAGAACACTTTAACTTCGGAAGGAAAAAGTTTGAGGTTTACTCCCACCGGCTTATTCATGATCTCAATCGGAATTTTTATTTCCTTTTCGGTATATTTTTCAACTTCGATGTTAATGGTAACCTGGTCGGGCACGATGGTGGTTTTTTCAGGATGAAGCAATTCGATTTTTTGTTGAAAATCAGCGCTTAGTTTGTTCGTGATGTTTACTTTTGTTTTCAGCGTACTAATATCATTCAGTATGATTGTTGGCCCTGTGATTTCAACAAAATCGGGTGTTGTGGAAACTTTGTTTTTCAGGTTCATCTGGGGAACAAATTCAACATCCAGTTCAATATCAACCGGTATAGTTTTGGTGGTGAGACTGTCTAAAGTGAGCGTGAAAAGATCGGGTTTTATTTCGGCTAAAATAAGATCGCTGCTGATCTGGCTCGAAACAATGCTGGTCAGGCTTCGGCCGGAAACTTTGTACCCCTCCGAATCGGGCTGTGAATTATTGATTAAATCAGAAATATCGATTGTTACCGGTGAAAACATAAATATTTTGTGTTGCAGCAAAAGAAATCCTTTTCCGCGAACCATTAAATCGAGATTTTTGGGTGGATTGCCGCTTAAAAACTGGTTTTCAGGAGGATTAACAAATTTTACAGGGTAAGTAATGAGCGTTGAATAATCTTTGCTCAATGCATTGATGAACCAAAGCACCGTTGAAATAATCAGACAAATAAAGAACACTACAATTTTCTTATTGTTTCTGATTCTTTCAATTTCGAAATCGCCCGATATATCTGAAAAATTCTTCATACTGACTGAAAAAGCATCACAAAAGTAAATATTTATCATATAACTGTGTTATCAGGGAATTAAGATATTCGCTGAGGATAGAATATCTTAATTGTAATCATTGAAAAATCACCAACGGCAATAAAAAAGCCGCATTGAAGCGGCTGATTTTATTTTTTGTGACCCCACCGGGATTCGAACCCAGATCGAAAGAACCGGAATCTTTTATTCTATCCATTGAACTATGGGGCCGGTTTTGGTGCAGCAAAAATATAAAAATTCCGGTTATTTAACCTGAACTTATTTCAACATGCTGTTTTTTGAATGTTAATAAAAAGACACAAGGTTGGATTCGCAACCATCGGTTATTGGATACATTTGCAGTTGGTAACTGAAATTCAGATGGAAGAGTTAGTGAATCAGACAGTTTCGTGGTTTAATGCATACTATGGTTCGTTTGAAAATTTAGATCAAACGCAACAGATTAATTTTGGAATCAAAAAAAATCATTCTGAAAGAGTGGCATTGTTGTCAATGGTTTTGGCTGAAAAAATGAAATGGACACCTGCTGATGCTGATCTTGCCTATCTGGCAGGTTTGCTCCACGATGTGGGAAGATTCCGGCAATTATTTGAATTCAATACATTTAATGATGAAAAATCAGTGAATCATGCTGAATTTAGTGTGAAAGTTTTGACAGAAGAAAGTGTCCTGAAATCGTTTGGAGAAGAATCATCTGAAATTATTTTTCAGGCCATAAAAAATCATAACAAGCTTGTTGTAAGTCCCGGTGTTAAAGGGAGGCAGCTATCATTTGCCAGACTGCTTCGTGATGCAGATAAAATTGATATTTTGAAAGTGCTTTCTGAATACTACCTGAACAAAAATGGAAAACCTAACCACACGCTTACCTGGGAACTTTCACAAAAGCCAGAAATTTCAAAGAGTGTTCTGAATGAGGTTCTGTCGGGAAAAATGGTAAGCAAGAAAAATATTGTCACCGAAAATGATGTGAAAATCATGCAGCTTTCTTGGGTATTCGATTTAAATTATAAACCCTCGTTTGAGCATCTTGCGAAATGCAGATATCTGGAATCCATTTATAGCACTTTACCCAAAAGCGATGTTGTAATTGACGTTTACCGAAAAGTGAAGGTTTTTGTTGAAAACAGAATTCTGAATTGAAAAATCAGTCTGAAAAAAATTAGTGATGAAAAACCGGTTAGTTTGTTTATGCAATTTGGTAGATGAAAAAGAGATTGTTTCATTTTTGGAGCGAGGGGCGAAATCAACATCCGATATACAGCGTTTAACCCGGGCAGGTACTTCGTGTGGGAGGTGTTTGCCGGTAATTGATGAAATTGTGGCCAGCTATCAACCTAAAAAGCCCAAAGACCAGCAACAAAAACTGGACTTCGGGCTTTAGCCTTTTTTTATCTTCTTAAAAATATCTCGGCGATGCGAACATTTCCTTCAGGAAGCGCATCTCGTAGGAGACCATAATTTCGTGAGAACCATTATTGAAATCCTGCAGTGGTGTTACAGAATAATCATACGCATAACCAATTCGCAACTTTTTGTCAATAATCCACTGAGCAATAAATCCGAATGAGTCACCAGTACGGTACATGGCTCCCAACCAGAATCTTTCTTTGATGAGGAAGTTGGCTGTTAGATCAACTTCAACAGGCACACCGGATTCAGAAGTGAAAGATGCTTTTGTCAGCATTGTCGGCTTAAATTTCAGGTTTTCACCTAAATTGAATACCAAACCTCCCATGAGAAAGTAGTGTCTTAATTCACCACTTAACGAAAGTGAACTGTTTGTATTATTTTCAAAATCCTGGTTCAGAATTTTGGGTACAGAAAAACCCAGATAGCCCCTTTTGCTATACATAAATGCCCCGACACCAAAGTTGGGTACAAACTTTTTGTCGATAACACCTGCAAAGTACGGGTCATTCGGGTCGTTGATCTGGTATTCCTGCAGGTTGTTGGAATAATTGGTAAATCCGCCTTTTAATCCGAGTCTCAGCCTGAGGTTTTCATTTAAAGGAAGCAAATAAGAATAATCGGCAAACATATAAAAACGTTTTTCATAAAGTACCTTGTCACTGATAACGTTCAATCCTAAAGCAACCCTTTCGTTTTTCAACGGAGCCTGCAATGAGAAAGTATAAGTTTGCGGTCCACCTTCAAAACCTGCCCACTGTTGGCGTCCGAGTACCATAAAGCTCAGCGATTCCCAGGTTCCCGCATAAGCAGGGTTAATGGTTTGTGTATTAAACATGTACTGTGTGTACATCGGATCCTGCTGCGCATTGGATGTAAAACCTGCAATTACCAGTGTCAGAATCCCTAAACCTTTGATGATATTTAATTTTGTTTTCATTGTTGTCTTTTTTTTCTGATTAAACATACATTAAACACTCATTATTTGTTAAGGAATATTGACCCTGCTTTTGGCTCGGTTTTTCCATCGTTAAAGTATAGTATGTAGAAGTATGTTGCAGCAGGCAGCCTGTCTTTTCCAATTGTAACGCCTTTGTTTGATCTTCCGTCCCACCATGCATCAGATCCCCATCTGCTGACATTTCCGTAACCTTCTTTTTCATAAACCCGGTTACCCCAGCGGTTATAGATTTCCATTTTTGCTTCAGGATACTTTTCTTCAAAATCAACTGGTGTATCACCATCACCCTGACAGATAAAATTGATTTCGAAATATTCGTTGTATCCGTCATCATTCGGAGAGAATCCATTCGGGATGAATAATATAGAATCACAAGGTGTTAACGGATTTGGATCCGGAATTTCTTTTTCAATTACATTAATTGTCACCACTGCTTCGTCACACAAATCGGGGAACAGTGAACTGCAAATCCGATAGGTAAACTGAATTTCACCAAAGAAATCAGCATCAGGCGTATAATTAATGACACCTGTCACATTGATATCAAGTAACCCGTGTAAAATAGCAGCAAGTATTGGTCTGTCGGTTGCGATGATATCGCCATGAGTATTAATGTCGTTGGCAATTATACTTGCAAGATTCAGACTTTCTCCCTGAACGATTTCAAAGTAGTCATCGTTGGCCTGGATCATCAGGTCAAGTGGACGTAATACTGTTATTGTCACCAGTGCTGAATCCTTTTTACCTTCCGCTGTTGTAATTGTATAGTAGAAAGTATCTTCTCCAACAAAGTTAACCGGTGGGGTATAAGTAACACAACCTTCTGCGGTAACAGTCATTTTACCGTTTAATACGGTGGTTGACGGAATACTCAGCACTGATCCTGTTGGAATACCGCTATCATTGTCTTTTACACAAACTGTAACCGGGGTATTAAACCTGGTTGTGTCGCTATCATTTTTCAACTTCATTTCAGGATTGCAGACAGTAATTGTAACATTAACAGTTAGTAAACTGTCGCAACCATTTGCATTGGTTAAAGTCTGTGTATAAGTGCCACTTTCGGTATAAGTTACATCGTTAACTACTACTATTCCACATCCGATTTCATTGATAGTATTTTCAGTGAAATGATTGATTGTCAGAATTAAAGTTGCAGTAGAATCGCAACCGGCAGCATTTTTGAATTCAGCCGAGTAAGTGCCTGATTTGGTGTATTCAACGCCGTTCCAGGTGTATGAGTCACAAGCTGTCACTTCTTCTGAACTTTCAGTCGAATTATTGATTGTCAGAACCAGTGTTGCAGTAGAATCACAACCGGCAGCATTTTCGAATTCAGCCGAGTAAGTGCCTGATTCGGTGTATTCAACGCCGTTCCAGGTGTATGAGTCACAAGCTGTCACTTCTTCTGAA
>CAZXVT010000108.1:0-15296 GCA_964644015.1 uncultured Maribellus sp. | reverse complement strand
ATGTTACTTACTGGTAATATTAATGGAAATAAGGTTTCGGGAAACGAACTGAAGAAGTTTCTGCAAAAAAAGAAGATACTGCATTTATTGTATGAACATAATTCTCTCTCGGGTACAGAAATCAGCAATAAAATTGGTGTAAGTTTTCCAACTGCGCTTACTTTATTAGGAGAATTATCCGATTTAAAATTTGTTGAAACCTATGGAACTGGTGCCTCAAGTGGGGGCCGTAAACCTAATATGTACCGGTTGGCGGGTAATTCGTTATTTGTTATTGCCTGCGAATTAGGAAGATACCAGGCAAAAATCATTATTTATAATTCTCATAATAAAGCTGTAACGCCGGTACTGGAATTTGATACTCATATTGATGATGATGAACTTGCAGAAAAAATATATGAGAATGCCCGGAAGTTGATTGAAGAATATAAAGTTGATGAGAATAAGATTTGGGGGATTGGCGTTACAATGCCCGGATTAATTGATGAAAACCAGGGAATTAACCACACGATTAAAAAAGAAGAATACAGGAATGTAAGAGGACGACTTGTGGAGAAATTCGGAAAAATGGTGTATGTAAACAACGACGCGCGCATGCAAGCCTATGGTGAATACATTTTCGGTAAAGCCAAAGGCCATGATAATGCAATTGTAATTAACTGGAGTTGGGGTATTGGTCTGGGAATGATCATCAATGGCAAATTGTACAACGGTTCGACTGGCTTTGCAGGAGAATTGTCGCACACCAAATTTAAGGACGAGGGGGATTTGTGTATTTGCGGGAAGCGTGGTTGTCTTGAAACCGAAGCGTCTTCCAATTATCTGGTAAAAAATGCAGTTAAAGGAGTTCAGGAATGTGTTATATCGCAACTTACGGTTGCTTTCAGAAACAACGAACATCAGATACATCCTGAAGATGTAATAAAAGCTGCCAAATCAGGTGATGAATTTGCGATTACACTACTGAATAAAATCGGTCTGGCATTAGGGAAAGGCATTTCGTTTACCATACAATTAATGAATCCTGAAATTATTGTACTCGGAGGCGTAATATCACAGGCCAACCGATTTGTACTTACACCTATTCAACAGTCGATTAACAAGTACTGTCTCGATAAGATTTCATCGAATGTAAAAATTGTAGTTTCAGAAAATTGGGAACGTGCCGGATTACTTGGAGTTAGCGCAATGCTATTTCAAAAGTTATTCAGCGAAATTCATAATTAGTTTATAATAAGTATTTCTATCTTCTAACTTAAAAATTAATTCTATGCGGAAAATTCTGTTGATTTTTAGTTTGTGCATAGCACTATTTGGCAGTGCCTTCGCACAACAGTCGGTTACTGGTACCGTAACCGGTGATGATGGCCTTGGAATTCCGGGGGTATCGGTAGTACAAAAAGGAACGGGCAATGGTACGATTACCAACACCGATGGTAATTATACAATTAAAGTTCCTGCTGATGCTATTTTGGTTTACTCATTTGTTGGTATGTCAACAAAGGAGGAATCAGTTAATGGCAAATCTAAAATTGATGTTGTTTTAACTTCCGGCAACATCGGTATCGACGAAGTAGTTGTAACTGCAATGGGTGTTTCGAGAGAGAAAAAGGCACTTGGATATGCCATGAGTACAATCCCTTCCGTCGAATTAACCAAGGTAGCATCCACTAACTTTGCAACAACACTTTATGGTAAGGCTCCCGGAGTAAGGGTTGCTGCTGCACCCGGTGGTTCAACAAGTGCTGTTAACATCAATATCCGTGGTGTTAACTCGATTACCGGAAAGAGCCAGCCGCTTATCGTGGTTGATGGTATGCCTATCCGCGATGGCGAGGTAAATAACTCAGATTATTGGAACGATCAGCGTTTAAGGGGTAATGGTCTTATTGATCTTAACCCGGAAGACATCGAAAACATTTCTATTTTGAAAGGCGCTTCGGCTGCTGCTCTTTATGGTTCAGAAGCTGTTAATGGTGTTGTACTTATCACAACAAAAAGTGGAAAAGGCACCAAAGGTTTTAAAGTTGATGTAATTACAAATGTTTCATTAGACAAAGTTGCCTATCTGCCCGAATATCAGGATAAATATGGCCCTGGTTATCCGACATTTATTGCAAATGCCGGACAGGATGCTGATGGCTGGTTATGGTACGATAAAGATGGCGATGGTGTTAAAGAAACCCGTGGGCATATTGGAACCAACCTTAACTTCGGCCCTGCATTCGACAGTAAGACCCAGGTAATGGCATGGGATGGCAATGTGCGTACATGGGAAGCGCAACAGGATTCTTATGCTGCATTGTTCCAGACAGCAGTAAGTTCCAACATTTCGGCAGCCGTTTCAATGGGAGGCGAAAACTCTAACTCAAGGTTGTCATTAACCAGACAGGATAATGAAGGTGTAAGTTTGAATTCAAAAAATGAAAGAAATATCGCCAACCTGAATACTTCTTTCAAACTTGGTGAAAAATACACGATTGATTTTATTGTCAACTTTATTAACCAAAAGACTCATAATCGTCCGTATTCTGTTGACAGGCTTTGGAACAACTTTGGAGGTATGATGACCCGTTTTGATAATGGCGAATGGTATTTTCCGAAATACAAAACCAGCAAAGGCTACAAATATGTTACTGGTACAAACCAAAGTTTAACACCTGACGAAAACCTGAAATATCCGGGTTACAGAGGTGATGTTCTTGAGTATTTGTGGAGTGTGAACGAAGTTCAGCTAGATGAATCAAGTAACCGTGTTATTGGTAACTTAACCAATACCTGGCAAATTACAAACGACCTGAAATTAAGAGGCAGGGTTGCTACAGATTTTACAACTGAAAAAACTGAAACATCAAACCCGAATACAATTCCGTTGGCATTTGGAAATTCAGGAGGTTTTAGTCTCGCCTCTTACCAGGACAATATTCTTTACGGAGACGTTTTGGCAACCTATTCGATAAAAATTACCGATTTAATTACTTTGGGTGCCAATGCAGGTTATACTGCTCAAAAACAAACAGTTCAAAGATTAAGCCTGAGTACTAATGGTGGTTTAAGTACCGAAAATATGTACGATATTTCAGCATCAGTAAATACACCTACAGGTGGAAATACAAGAACTTCGCTCGTAAAAGATGCATTTTTTGGCACAGTGAATTTTGATTACAATGGCTTCTTCTTCATTGAAGGTACAGTACGACGCGACCGCACTTCGACCATGAATCCTGCGAATAATGCATTTATTTATCCATCTGTAAACTCCAGCTTCCTTTTCAGTGAAGCATTTGAGCTTCCTTCATGGATTGACTATGGTAAACTGCGTGCATCATGGGGTATTGTAGGTAACTATCCTGATATTTACAGTGCAAACATTGCATACAACCAAAATACAATGGGAGTTCAGGCTGTTGGTGGTCAGCCGGTATTATATACAACAATCCCAACAAATCTGGGCAACGATGGAATCCGGCCCGAAGAAAAACACGAATATGAATTTGGTGTTGAAATGAATTTCCTGAAAAACAGACTTGGCATTGACCTTTCATACTACAATGCACAGATTGTTGACCAGATTTTACCACTTACAACAGCCATTTCAACAGGTGCAGGTTCTGTATTAACCAACATTGGTACTTTAAGAAACTCAGGTTTCGAAGGTTCGATCAGGGGTGTACCGGTTCAGACCAAAGACTTCAGATGGGAAGCTACATTGAACTTTGCACGTTACAAAAACGTGGTTGAGAAACTCACCGATGGTTCTAATGAACTTTTACATGCCGATTATGACGGAAGTGCAGCACAATTAAGGTCAGTTGTTGGAAGTGCAATGGGTGATCTTTACGTACACCCGGTATTGAAACATGAAAATGGAGGAATGATTGTTGATCCCAGCGGTCTTTATACAGTCGATCCAAATACCTGGATAAAAGCTGGTAATACAATGCCAAAAGCAACCGGCGGTTTCCTGAATACATTTACCTACAAGTCAATATCACTCGATGCAACCATCGATTACCGTTTTGGCGGTGTAATAATGCCAACTGCTCTTAACTGGATGATCAGCCGTGGGTTACTTACTGACGCGCTTGACAAAAGAGATGCAGAATCAGGTGGTTTGGCATACTATGTTGGCGCAAATGATGTAAAAGTGCTTACCAACTCAACTGCAGGTCCTAACGGAGAAAAGGTATATCACGACGGACGAATCCTCGATGGTGTAAAAGCCGATGGTTCAAAGAACGACTATGTTGTTTCTTCCGCTGAGTATTATTTCATAACCTACAACTGGGGTGGACCTCAATACAGCCCCAATACTCGTTACGAACTGTTTGTGAAAGAAAACAGCTACATCAAAATGAGGGAACTTGTTCTTCGTTATTCTTTGCCGAAAACTTTTGTGCAGAAAATGGGTTTGTCAAATCTTGAAATATCAGCATTTGGCCGCAACCTGTTCTTTATTTACAAAACTATCGACCACATGGATCCGGAACAGGCAACAGCAGGTTCAAGATGGTTCCAGACTGTTAACAATGTGGGTACCAACCCCTCTACCAGAACTTTTGGTGGTTCACTGAGGTTTAGTTTTTAATTGAAAATAATATAAAGAATACTGATATGAAGAAAATATTTTTAATCTTAATTTCAGCAATGTTGGTTATTACATCGTGTGATAAAACCGATTTTGAAGAAGCATATCCGAATCCGGCAAAAATCTCGGTTTCCACCGTTGAAAAACAATTCGCCGGAATGATTTACACCAACAGGGAATATGTGGTTCCCAGTTACTGGAACTATTTTGTGGTTTACAGAATTACAGCGAACAGATATACTCAGGCCACAGGTTGGGTTAATGCAACGAATCAATATGTTCCGGGTAGCGGCGCAGTAAACGACAGGTGGAATAACTTTTACAGTTTCTATTCTCAGTACAGACAAATGCAAAATATTTATGATGCATTAACGGAAGAAGAAAAAACTGAACGCAGAATTTATATGATTGCTGCAACCATTTATGTTTATGATGCAACCCAGAAAGTAGTTGATTTACATGGCGATATACCTTGGACAGAAGCCGGTAAAATTATTGCTAATGGTGGTGATTACATGACATCACTTCCAAAGTATGATAAAGCTGAAGATATTTATGCTAAAATGCTCGATGATCTGAAAGCTTTTGCTGATGAATTGAATACAATCAATGTTCCGTCAGGGATTCTTACCGGTTTTAAAACCCAGGATATCATTAACAAGGGTGATCTCACAAAATGGAAAAAGTATTGCAACTCTTTGAGATTGAGAATGCTGACAAGGGTTTCTTCGGTTGCTTCATTTCAGCAAAGAGCTACTGCTGAGATAAATTCAATTTTGAATAATCCTTCAGCTTACCCGATTGTGGAAAATAACAACGACAACATTCAGATTGCAGTTTATGATCTGAATACACCCATCAATTCAAAAGGTTTCAGGACCGGACTTGAAGATTGGGATGGCAACCTTGCCGGTAAAGCAATTATCGACTTTATGAAATTGAACAGCGACCCAAGGTTGGAAACGATGTTCCAACCCGGAGACTCGGCTAAAGGAGAATTCTTTGGTGTTGATCCGTTGGCCACTTCTGGTGAACAGGAAGCTGCAATTCTTACCAATACAATTTCCCGTTATAACTGGTCAACAATCAGTCGTAACGAATATTTCCCGGGAGTTTTGGTAAATGCTTCTGAAGCTCAGTTTCTGGCAGCCGAAGGTTTCCTGAATGCTGGTAATGATGCAAAAGCAAAAGCAGCTTACGAAGCAGGTATTTCCAGTTCAATCAAAAATTATTACCTCTATCGTTCGGTTAGTAACAATGCAGATTCTGGTCCGGTAACGGCACCAACCGACGCTGAAATTGCCGCATATATTGCACAGAGTGGCATTAACTGGGATAATGCGACCACAAAAGAAGCTAAACGTGCTTTAATTGCGATGCAGAAATGGGTTGATTTTAGTGTTATTCAGCCGCTTGAGAACTGGGCTGAAGTCAGACGTTTAAATATTCCTCAACTTAGTTTCTGGATTGACAATGCTGATCCCCAGAAACAACCACCAGTACGTTGGCAATATCCTGACAATGAAAGAACATACAACACTGAAAATTACAATGCTGTAAGCGGTAATGATAAGATTACCAATAAATTGTTCTGGGATTTGAATTAAATCGATAAATAGTTTCAGGCTTATAAACAGTTCCCGGTAGTTCTTGTTTGTTTGCCTGATCGGCAAGATAACTGCCTGCTGAAGATGAATCAATCGGATGCAGGCAGTTTTTTTATCACTCCTGTTGTAAATTGTTATTATAAGCTGTTTTAGAATACCCAATTTGGGATGATTTCATAATGTTATTTTTAATTGTAAATAACTATTTTTAAAGACAAAATTTAACTGAGTCAAATCTTATGAAAACTGTATTCTTGTTTACACTGATTGTCGTTTTATTTGCCTGTCAGCCCAGAACAAATTCCGAAACAGAAAAATTTACCGTAAAAAAAGGTACCAACATTGCACATTGGTTATCACAAAGCAGAAGCAGGGGAACCGAAAGAGCCCTGTTTTTTACAAAAGCCGATGTTGAGGCTATTGCCGCAATGGGTTTTGATCACATTCGTTTGCCCATTGATGAAGAACAAATGTGGAACGAAAACGGTGAGCGAAATGATGATGCATTTCAGCTGATGACGGATTGTATTGACTGGTGTATCGAAAACAATCTCAGGGTGATTGTTGACCTGCATATTCTGCGTTCGCATCATTTTAATGCCGAAGTGAAACCATTGTGGACAGACCCGGCAGAGCAGGAGAAATTTTACAACTTTTGGCGCGATCTTTCAAAAGCTTTGATCAATTATCCCAATTCGAAGGTGGCTTACGAACTGATGAATGAAGCAGTGGCTGACGATCCAGAGCTTTGGAACAACCTGGTTGCCAACGCTGTTCAGACAATTCGAAAAACAGAGCCCGAAAGAACCATTGTAATTGGTTCTAATAAATGGCAACAGGTTCAAACTTTTGATGTATTGAAAATTCCGGAAGGTGATAAAAATATTTTGCTGAGTTTTCATTTTTACGAACCTTTTCTGCTAACACATTGGAATTCAGGTTGGACCAATTTAAAAGGGTACACCGGTCCGGTACACTATCCTGACACAATTCTCCATCAGGCTGAATTCGACTCGTTATCTGCGGAAATGAAACCATTGGTTGAGAGTTGGGTAGGAAAATCGTTTAATAAAGCCTGGATAATTGAACAATGGCAGAAGCCCATTCAAAAATCAAAAGAACTCGGTTTACCGCTTTATTGCGGTGAGTTTGGGATTATTACCGGACCTCCGCAGGAAGATATGCTGCGCTGGTACCAGGACATGATTGATTTGTTTGAAGAGAACGGAATCGGTTATGCCAACTGGAATTATAAAAGCGGAAGTTTCGGGCTGATCGATGAAAATGGAGCGAAAAGAAATGAGTTTATTGACATTATTTCAGGGAATTAAACAAATTTGAATTTCAAAATATTATAAACTTAATAAAATCGGTTATGAAAAAAATTCTGTTAATCGGGTTTCTTTTGTCATTAACTGCCGGTTTTTCCGGTGCACAGGATGATAATTCCGGAAAATCAGTTACCAAAGATGGCTGGAATTTTGGTGCTTTGCCCACCATTACATTCGATACCGACCTTGGGTTTCAGTATGGTGCGCTTGTCGATTTATACAATTATGGCGATGGTGGCCGCTACCCAAAGTACGATCACAAGTTTTATTTCGAAGTGTCGAGATTTACCAAAGGCAGTGGAATCAACCGGTTTTATTACGATTCTGACAAACTGATTCCGGGGTTGCAAACATCGCTGGATATTAGTTATTTGTCAGATCAGGCCTACGATTTTTTTGGGTATAATGGTTACGATGCAGTGGTAAATTTCGATTGGATGGACGATGAGGATCCGGCCTATAAAACCCGTATGTTTTATAAATACGACCGTAAAATGTTCCGCATTAAAGCCGACCTGGTGGGAAAACTTGCCGGCGACAAGCTGAAATGGACAGCCGGTTTTAATATGCTGAATTTCAAAATCGGGCTCGTTGATATCGATAAACTGAATAAAGGGAAAGACGATGCTGATAAATTGCCAACCCACTCCGAAGAACCCGGATTGTACCAGGAATACCAGGATTGGGGAATTATTACTGCTGAAGAAGCCGACGGAGGATTTATTCCCGCTTTGAAAGCGGGTTTGGTTTATGATTCGCGCGACAACAAACCCAACCCGATGAAAGGAATCTGGACCGAAGCAGTTGTGGAAGGTGCCCCTGAATTTTTAGGTGCCGAAACATCGTTTGCCAAATTGAGTTTAACTCACCGGCAATATTTTACCATTATTCCTGAAGACCTTTCTTTTGCCTACCGGTTAAATTACCAAACCAGTATTGGCGGATACACCCCGTTTTACTACCAGACACAGGTTGTGGTTTCTGAATTAAAAGGTGCAACTTCGGAAGGTTTAGGCGGAGGCAGCAACCTGCGTGGTGTGAAACGAAACAGGGTAATTGGCGACGGTTACTTCCTTGGAAACATCGAAGCCCGCTGGAAATTTGTTCGCTTTCAGTTCATCAATAATAATTTTTACCTGGGACTGAATGGTTTTGTCGATTTCGGACAGGTGACAAAACGAATGAAAGGAGTGGAGAATGTTTCGCAGGATTTGTTGAACAGTGCAGAAGCCAAAAACTATTATGACCCTGATGCAGAAAAATTACACATTTCATACGGAGCTGGTTTACGCATTGCCATGAACGAAAACTTTATTATTAAAGTTGATTATGGGATGGCTGCTGACGAGCGTGACGGAAAATCGGGTATTTATATCGGGTTGAATTACCTGTTTTAGAATTGTATAAATCAAATAAAAAGTAGAAAATGAAAAAGCTTATTTCCAGATTCACTTATTTGGCCGGAATTATAATTTTCCTGGCTGCATGCACGTCAAACAAACCGGCAACCGAAAATGTAGCGGGCTTGTCGGGCGATTCAATAGCAGTTGCCACCAACCTGATGCAACAATATGTTGATAGCGGAAAGCTGGCTGGCATTTCTGTGATGGTGATCAGAAACAATGAAACCGCATTGCGGAAAAACTTTGGTTTTGCTGATATTCAAAATCAAAAACCTGTGGAAGACAAAACAATTTTCCGCATTTATTCGATGACAAAACCAATAACTGCAGTTGGGCTGATGACATTGTATGACGAGGGTAAATTTAAACTTGATGATAAAGTAGCTGATTTTATACCTGAGTTTGCTGAAACAAAAGTTTACAATGCCGAAACAAAAACTTTGGAACCACAAGCAACACCAATGACGATCAGGCATTTGCTGACTCACACTTCGGGACTGACCTACGGCTGGGACCAGAAAAGTTATGTTGACTCGTTGTACCGGATTACAGGCGCTTCGGGCTGGGATGCACCTCTGGCCGAGAAAATCAAAATTCTGGCAGGCATTCCGTTGAAACATCAACCCGGAACCAAATATGAATACAGCGTTTCTATTGATGTTGCCGGTTACCTGGTTGAGGTGATTTCGGGAAAACCGCTGGATGTTTATATGAAAGAGAAAGTTTTTGATCCGCTGAAAATGGAGGATACCGGCTTTTTTGTGCCCGAAGATAAACACAACCGATTTGCAGTTTTGTACAATCGGGGAGAAAACGGAGCGCTCAAAGGACCTGACGATCCTGCCAACGACAATTTCAAAAAACCGGTTGTACTTTTTTCTGGTGGTGGCGGGCTTGTGTCAACCCTCGACGATTATTCGCGTTTTGCACAGATGCTGCTGAATGGCGGAGAACTCGAAGGAGCCCGGATTCTGAAAGATTCGACAGTTGAAATGATAATGACCAACCAGTTGCCGGCAGGTGTTGATTACGAAAACGGCGGAAGTTATGGTCTTGGCGGCTCAGTGAATCCTGAGAAAGGTTATTATGGCTGGAGCGGTGCTGCTTCAACCCATTTTGTAGTCGATAAGAAAAACAACATGGTAATTATTGCATTAACCCAACTCATGCCTTTCAATATTGAGTATGCATTGAAATTTGTTGAGAAGGTGGAAGGTGCTGTTATGAAATAAAAATCTGCAAACAGATTTATTGAGCTTTCCCAAAGTTGCGAGACTTTGGGAAAGTTTTTTTATACTCCTTCATCGATGATTGACTTTGTTCTGTCGAAAAAAATAGGTTTCTGTTTTTCAATGCCGTAATTTAGTTTGAATTTCTAAATCTGATACAAATGAAAACCAGGAATCTGTTCATCATTTTAATCTTTGCTTTTTCCCTCTCGGGTTGTTTGATTTTGTCATTTTATCCCTTTTATACTGAAAAGGATTTGTTTGAGAATGATATTCTTACCGGGAAATGGATCGATGAAGACAGCCTTGTCTGGAATTTCACACATCCGGTGATTAAATCCAATAACTCGGAAACAACCAACAAAAAAACTTATAATCTGAACCTAACAGATTACGATTTCAAGAATACAAGTTATAATGTGAACCTGTTTAAACTTGACAATACAATTTTTCTTGATTTTTATGTTGAAAAAATTGAAAATCAGACATCTGCTCCATCAAAATCCGATGTAACCTGGTGGAGTTTACATCTTTTACCGGTGCATACAATTGCAAAACTAAATATTGAAGGCGATACCCTGAAAATTTCGTGGTTTGATATTGCTTGGCTTGAAGACCAGCTTAAGGAAAAAAAGATAAAAATCAGACATGAAAAAAATGGTGAGAATATTCTATTGACTACCAAAACAAAAGACCTGCAAAAAATGATCAGCAAATATGCTGAATCAGAAGAAGCATTCAAAGATGGTGTTAAACTGAAGTTAGTCAGATCAGAATAATTTGCACTATTGCAGAATTGTGGCTACAATAATCCCCAGATAAGTTCCAAAGGCATAACCAAGAATACCGATAGTCAACCCTGAAATAATAACTTCTTTGTTTTTCAGTGCCCCTGCAACCGTTGGAACAAAAGGCGGAGAGTAAGTTAGTGCTGTAATTGAAATGATGGTTGTATCGGCATCGAGTTTAAATATTGCAGCCAGTGCCACATGTAATGCAATCGAACCAAAAACAACATAAAACACATAAAGAAACAATTGCAGAAATTCAATCTGAAACATATTGCTCAAATCGGCCATGGATGAAACGGCCATCGAAAATGCGATAATCAGGTACATCCCGCTTTGAAAACTATTACGCAAACGGTTTACTGGTTTAATGAGCGAAGCAACCAATCCGAGAGTAGTGATTGTTAAAATAGCCACAATTGTATCGGCAGGTTTTGGCACCAGCATACTCAGCCCACCTCCAATTGCAACAATCAGTACCGACATTCCAATTGCCTTAAGCAAATCGGGAACCAGTTTTCTTTTAAAAAGCGGGTCAAAATTTTCCATTTCATTGGGTTCATCGGGCAGGTGCATTTTGTTTTCTGCTTTATAAACCATCTGAAATTTCGGCAGAAAAATATGGAAAACTTTCTGGGCAATGGTCATCAGGAATAACAGGCAAACCGAACCTGCTATCAGATCGTAGGTGTGGGTGAGTAAAAATACATTGGGACTCACGTTCAGCGCTGTTCCTATTGCTGCAAGATTAGGCGTTCCACCGGTGTAAACACCAACAAGCATTCCTGCCACTTTATACGATTCGTCAATGTCGCTTCCCCAAAAGTAAAAACCAGTAAAAATCACTACCAATAATGAGAATATGGCAAGAATCATCGATAAAACTGCTCCTTTTGCGAGTTTCAGCCATTTTTTAATGTCGAGAGAGAAAAGTAAAAGTGGGATGGCAACAAGAATGGTTCCCGTCATTAATGTATCCTGCAAACTTGCAATTTGGTTGACAGTAAGATCTGTAGCCGTGATCTGGCCCGAACTGAGCATTTGCTGGAGTTCGGCATCGGGCATTTTAACACGAGTCCCCAACAATGTTTTGAAAGCGTCACTTGCTTTGGGCAGAATCCCGATATTTCCAAACACAAGTCCTGTGAGATACGCAAGAACAACGGCTCCCAGACGGTTCAGAAAATTTGATTTTTTGGTGAGCCAGATTAGAAAAGCCGGTGTTAGAAGGTAAAAAGCGATCAGTAAAATGGTTGTCCACATACATTTGTTTTTATCACAACAACAAACATATTTAAATTATTGGCAGGATGTTTCGGCTAATCTTTAAAATAAAAAGGCACCCTCCTTTTTGGGAAAGTACCTTTCGATTTATTGAAAATAAAAGGTTAAAATCTGAATCCTAAAGTAAATAACACATCGTTTTTAATGGTTTTGAAAGAAGCCATTTGCGGAACCGGATAAATTTCCATCTGAGGTGTTGCATAGGGTGCTTCATATTCAGTTATTGTTGAATATCTGTATGTTAAGTCAGCAAAAAACATACCGGCATAAAAACCAACACCACCTGAGTAAACAAGCATATTTGAATCGGCATTTTTCTGACTTGCTCCGAAAGCGGTTGATTCATAAGGAGAACCATGGTATTCAAAACCGCCCCTGAGTCTGAATTGGCTGGTTGGCACCAGCTCGCCGCCAATTCGAAAATTACCCGACGTTTTGTAGGCTTCCGAAATATCATTGTTTTCATTATAAAAATCATAACCATCGCCACCATTTCTAAGTTTGGCGCTGCCATAATTTACCAGTTCGTAATCAGCACTGATCAATCCTTTTTTACCGATAACAAAAGCACCGCTGAAGTTTGTCCGCATGGGAGTCTGCAGTTTATAATCATATTCGTTGTAAGGTGAATATTCATCGTAATTATCACTGCCATCAGGGTAAGTGATGGATGAAGTCATTGATGTGGAAAAATCATCGTGCAAATGATACCAGGTAGGCGTGTGGATTGATAATCCCAAACGAACCTCGTTAATAGGTTTATAGATGAAACCAAATTTAAAATTATGCCCCACACCCCATGTAGTCAGATTGCTGTTAAACTGAAAATTATTGAAATATGGAATATTATTCTGGTCGTCATTCTCGAATAAAGTGGTGGTTTCTCTGTAATAAACATCATTAATACCCCAGGCAATTCCAACATAAAGTTTATGGTTAAAATTCATACTTGCCACAAACGAATATTCATCGATTGACCCATTTCTTGAAAATGTTTTACGCTGGCTTTGACCATATCCGGCATCATGCAGATCTGACCAGTATTCATCGCTGTTTTCATCATAAAGCAACATGTCTGTTTTCCAGGCAAGTTCTTCATAATAATCACTCCAGATATTTCTGTTGGCCCGGTCGCTGAAATAATCCATGTAGGAACCATTCACATCAAAACCCTGTATTAAGGAATAGCTGTTAAAATCCTTGATACGATTGTACCCAACACCAAGGTTAACAGTTACAATTCCAGCTTCATTTTTCCCGAAAGTTGGAATTGTACCTACGTAGCTCAAATTATTCAGCGAAAATTTGTAATCACTGTCCTCCCGGCCGGTTCCATAATAGCTGGTTTCAACACTCGTACTCATGGAAATGGGTGTTACAGTAAATTCACTCGACCGGTACAAACCGAGACCTGCCGGGTTAATACTGGCTGAGGTAAAGTCACCACCGAGAGCACCAAATGCATTACCCATAGCACCCGCTCTTGCAGTTCCCGAAACAGCGATATTGGAATATCTGAGTGCATCCATCAAATCCTGTGCACCTGCAAACAGGGTTATGAAAATTGCGATGCCGGATAAAAGAATATATTTTTTCATGGCATAAATAATTTTAATTCGACCATTAATTTCGAGTAAATTGAATTATCGACGTCCGGATGAAGAACTTCCACCACCCGATGAACGGCCACCACCACCGCTGGAAGAAGCACCGCTGCTGCCTCCCGAATAGCTGCCTCCTGAACTGCCGGATGAATAAGAACCACTGCTGCTTCTTGAACTGCCGCCGGAATAGCTTCCACTGCTGCTTCCTGAAGAACTTCCTCTATATGAATTGTCGCTCCTGTTTACTGATGGTGCACTATACGAACGTGATGAAACTCCACTGCTTGAACTGCGGTTATAAGTCGAACTCGAACGGTAAGACTGATTGTATCCGGATGTTGATTTTGGCTGAGCGTATCCTTGCTGTGTCCCGGTCGAAGAACTTTTGTTAACAACTCTTGGCTGGAGATTATTCCCCGACACCGAATTACCAGGCCTTGTATAAGTTCTGTTCTGGCTTGAAGTTCCGGGTCTTGTATAGTTTTGTGCTCTGTTTGTTTGTTGTTCTCCATTCACAGTGGCCTGGCGGGTATAACCCGAAGTTCCATCGTTTCTTCTCCTTTCGGTAAGTACAGCAGAATTTTCCCTGCCCGATTTTATGGCACCAGATTCTGATGATCGTGAACCAGCACGGGCTCCTGAAACCGAAGTTTCACGACGTGAGCCATTGGTCCCTTCTGAATTAGTTCCTGAAATGGCGCTTTTATCGCGTGCAGAAGCCCTTGCCGAACCGGTTCCTCCGCCTCCTCTAACATCATTCCTTGAAACATTGGTGCCGCCTTCTCTTCTTTGACCATATTGGTAATTATCTGAGTCAACATAAATTGGCGGATAGTATCCCGGGTAACCAGGGTAATAGGGTGGATAATATCCCGGGTAATAAGGTGGGTAATAACCACCCCATCCATAATAAGGATATCCCCAACCATAGTATGGATATCCCCATCCCCAGCCAAAATTAAACGAGAATGACCATCCCAGGGGATCATAATAGAATGGATCATAATACCAGCTATCCCAATAAAACGGATCGTAAAAACCAGGGTTGTGAAAACGATAAATCCGGTATGCAAAATCAACATTATCATCCGTGTAATAATTGTCAATTAATTGTTTTACCTGGCCGTCTTCGTAATAAGTAATGGTATCAGGTCCTTCGAAACCCTGCTGAGCGTTGTAATCGGCGGCATTAACCATTGTTCCTTCAGTAATATAATCCTCTGAAATTTCAGAGACATTTTCATCCTCTGAAATTTCATTTATCACTTTGATGTTTCCTGCAGATTTTGTCGACGCAGGTGTTTTCGTTTCAGAAACCACTATTGGCGGTTTTACTTCCGAAGGATTGAAATAGATGTCGTCGGTGTAAGAGTTAGTTACATAACTTCCAGTACCACAGGCGCTAAGTACTAACGCCATTAAACCCATGTATGTAAATTTTGATTTCATAACTACTCTTCGA
>CAZXVT010000107.1:0-15461 GCA_964644015.1 uncultured Maribellus sp. | reverse complement strand
AAACTTTTTAGTTTTCAGAATATTATAAAGAAATACGAATTGGCAGTTTCAACGATTACATTTACTCTGAAATCCTGTATTGCAAAGGCGAAACACCCGTTTCGCGTTTAAAAAACTTGGTAAAATACGACTGGTCAGCAAAATTCAGTTGATGCGCAATCTCTGAAACCGGAAGATTAGTATGTACCAACAACCTTTTGATTTCGAGAATCTGCTTTGCTTTGATAATCTGGTTCGAGGTTTTTCCGGTGAGGTTTACCAAAGTTTGTGTCAGATGATTGGGTGTGATGGCGAGCAGCGCAGCATATTCATTCACCGTCAGGTTTTTCTGATAGTTTTCTTCGAGCAGTTGGAAAAACTTTTTCACCACCACATGGCTTTTTGCACTGGTCATCACTGTTTCACCGGTTTTGTACAAAACAGCGCATGAAGTCAAAATCAAATCGAGCACCGAACGCAATAATTCAGTTGAAGCTCCCTCCGGATTTCCGGTTTCGGCAATGGCTTTCATAAACAGTGTTTCCAGAAACTGAACATCGGCAGGGTTGGTCAGCACCAATGGCGGATTGTCGCGGCGAAGCGTGAAAAAGAACGGAAACTCGAGCAGCCGGTTGCGATTGGTTTGGTTGATCAGGTAAAAATCGGAAGTGAAAATATAGATGAATCCTTCGATGTCGCTGGAAAAATCGATTTTGTGCGCTTGTCCCGGCGACATAAAAAACACGCAGGGTGGCTGAATTTCGTATTTGTTGCCGTCAATCACATGAAAACCGGTTCCGCGCATGAGGAAAAGCACCTCAAAAAAGTCGTGTCGGTGCGGATATTTCACACTAAAATGACGGTTGGCGTCGAAAACTTCCACCTCAAACTGGCGGGCTGCATTTCCCGTGCTGCTGAAATTGTGTACGCTATACACGGGAATCTGTTCTGTTACCGGTTTATTCTGATTCAAGCGACTATATTTTTCCCCCGAAATTAAAAGGTTTGAACATTGAAACAACAAGCGCTGTGAGAAATGTTGTTATTTCAGGCTGTAAAAAAAAACAGCATCGATACTTTGAATTTTTTGAAATTTCGGAAAAAAAAATCGGCTAAATCCTGTAATCTTGTTGAAACAAAAGATGAATTTCGAGAACTCTGATAATTTATTTTTAATGGATAACCCGAAAAAAATACCTGTCACCATTATCACCGGCTTTCTGGGAGCAGGCAAAACCACGTTTATCAATGGCATTCTGAAAAATAATGCTGAATTGAAATTTGCGCTGGTGGAAAACGAATTTGGAGAGGTGAATATCGATTCTAAACTGATAAAAGGCGTGGAAGCCAGCCGGATGTTTGAATTGAAGAACGGATGCATCTGCTGCACCATATCGAACGAATATGAACTGGCGCTGGCTGAACTGGCTGAAAAATTTCCGGATATTGATCATCTGATAATTGAAACTACAGGAATTGCTGACCCTGCTCCAGTTATTAGGCCATTTTTCAGTGATGAAAACCTTAAAAAACTATTTCATTTCAACGGAACTGTTTGCCTGGTGGATGCGCTGAATTATCACCGGTATCCGGCTAAAACAGTGGCAAACAAACAAATTGCCATTGCCGATCACCTCTTCATAACAAAATCTGAAAGACTGGACGCAGAACAAAAAACGGCATTTACAGACGAGGTAAAAAGAATCAATCGTTTTGCAATAACAGCATTTGCAGAGTTCGGGTTTGTGGCCGGTTTTCAATTGTCACAAGTTGACCATCCATTTAAAATATTGCCCGATTTTGAAACCAATGAACAAACACACAAAACCGTTCAAACCAAAACATTTCGTTTCAATCACCCGTTGAAACAAAATATATTCACCGACTGGCTTTCCTACCATCTGGATATTTACAAAGAACAGGTTTACCGGCTAAAAGGAATACTCTGCTTCGAAAATGAACCCTATTACTATATTCTTCAGGGAGTGGGCGGTGGATTTGAATTGACCGAAAGTGATCTGTTAGTGGATGGAAACAATAATTTGATGGTAATTATCGGCAATCTTCAGGGCATTGAATTGAAATATTCAGGATGAAAGGGCAACTATTGTCATCCACAACGGAATAATTAGCACCGATAAAATTGTGGCAATAACTACAACCCTTGCTACTAAAGGAGTATTCAGTTTATATTGAGTTGAAAGTGCATAGGGTGTGAGCCCGAGCGGCATGGCAGCATCAAGAATAGTGGCCTTTAACTGTAGTATTTCCATGTCAGCGTTTTTTATGATAAAATACAAAACCAACGGAAAAATCAGCATGGTTATGCCCGACCACATGGCGGCTGTCAACCATTCCACAACAGTCCCTGATTTGTGCAATCCAAGAAAAATCCCAAGTGAAAAAAGCACTACTGCCGTCACAGAACCGGCAAACATCCTGATGGTACTCTCTGCGAATGCGGGTAGTTTAATTTCGAAAAAGGCTAAAAAAAAGCCTATCCCCACAGCAATTAACATCGGATTGGTTAGCAGATTAACAGTAATTTTTTGCAAGTGAACAGTGTTTTCTCCGGTTATTTCCAACAAGAAGAGCGCCAGCGTAAACATCCAGAATAAATATACCGCTGAAATAATGGCCGCATAAGGCATTATTGCATCACCAAAAGCATTCTGCAATACGGGCATCCCTAAATAGGCATTGTTGGTAAAAGGCAGGATAAGAATTAATGTTCTTTTGGAAGTTGTACCCAGTTTAAATATTCCGGCGATTATAAAAGCAAGAAAAATCAGAACTATGATATTAACCGAGTTAATAAATAACAGTTTTGCTATTTCGTGTTCCGTCAGTTTAATGTTCATCAGAGCTACAATAATCAGTGCAGGAAACCCGATATACAGGGCGTATTTATTCAAAATCTCCACCCATGAACCATTTATTTTGTGCAGTCGTGAAAAAGCGAGTCCGGCTAAAATAACCAGAGACAGCGGCAATACAGCGTTAAAAGCAGTTAAGAGTGTGCCCATTCTCCGTATTTGATAAAAGGCCTCACGTCGGTAACCATCATGCCGGCTTTTTGTGCCGCTTCAATCCCAAGGTCGCCATCTTCAAAAACCTGGCAGAACTGCGGTTCAACGCCCATCAGCCGCGCACATTCCAGAAATGTATCCGGTTCGGGCTTGTGTTTTGTAACATCGTCAGCCGAAACAACGTGGTCGAAATACTTCAGAATATCCAGCGTTTCGAGCTGAACCATGGCGCTTTTTCTGCCGGCGCCGGTGCCCACACTCATTGGAATATTACCATGAGTATGTTTTACAATTTCAAAAACTTCGTCGATGGGTTGTAGTAAATGAGCCATTCCCCAGAATGCCTGCTGTTTCATGCGCACCAGTTCATGCGGGTCGGCCGAAAGTTTGTACTGGTTTACAATGCGACGGGCAAATTCGATGGTGGGCATTCCCGTCATTTCATAAATAATCCGCGGGTCGAAATCAAAACCATATTTTTCTCCAACCAAATTCCAGGTGGCCACATGCACCGGCAGCGAATTCGACAGGGTTCCGTCTAAGTCGAAAATCAATGCCTTCGCGGCTGGATGTACTTTTAAAGTCATTTTCAAGAATTTGCGGCGAAAATAATCACAACCAGTCAAAAACGGATTTTTAGACCACTTTTTAAACCGATAATTAAATATCAGTTAAAAGAAATTTATCTTTGGAAATCATTATTGTCAGGTAAAAATATCATTGAAAGATGAGATTCTTCACTTCATGTCATTCCGATGCGAAGCGAGGAATCTCATCAAAGTTTGCCAGATAGTATTGTTTGGAAATCAACTAAAATCAGATAAACATGAAGTATTCAGTGATTTTTATTGCTTTTTTGGCTGCCTGCACAGGGGCTTCCAATAAACAAAATCAGACTGCGGAAACTAAATCGGCCACCGAATGGGAGCTTGTATGGGAAGATAATTTTGAAGGGACCGGATTACCAGATTCCCTGGTTTGGGGTTACGAGGAAGGTTATATCAGAAATAACGAAGTGCAGTATTACACAAAAGCCAGGCCTGAAAATGCAAGGATTGAAGAAGGTAATCTTGTTATTGAAGCCCGGAACGATAACTGGAACGGACATAAAATCACTTCGGCAAGTATTAATACCTATGGTAAGAAAAGCATTCTTTACGGCAGAATTGAAGTAAAAGCCAAACTGCCCACCGGCGTGGGAACCTGGCCTGCCATCTGGATGCTCGGCGATGTAATTAACCAGGGAACCGGCTGGCCTGCATGCGGCGAAATCGACATCATGGAAAATGTGGGTTACGATCCGGATACCATTCATGCCAATATTCATACTAAAGCCTATAACCATGTAATGGGAACCAACAAAGGAAACCGGATTGGTACGGTAAAACCTTACGAAAACTATAATGTTTATGCCGTGGAATGGTTCGATGACCACATGGATTTCTTTCTCAACGACTCGCTCTATTTTTCATTTAAAAACGAAGGAACCGGTAACGATGTCTGGCCTTTCGACAAACCGCATTACCTGATTATCAATCTCGCAATCGGCGGCGGCTGGGGCGGACAAAAAGGTATTGACGAAGCTATTTTCCCACAAAAATATTACATTGATTATGTGAGGGTGTACCAGCGGAAAAAGTGACTGGGTGAGTGTTTGGGTAATTGAGTAAATGTGGAATTGAGGGAATGTTTTGAAACAGGACATATTCCTTATACGGGAGGTTTTACAGAATTTCTTTTATGGATTTTACTAATTTTTGTTTATGAAATCTCAACTTAGCAGGCTAATTCTGTTTAATATTTTCTTCCTGTTTTGTCTCAATCAATCAGAGGCCAATTTTTATGAATATTTTATCAAACCCCAATATACTTCAGAGCTATATTTTGAAAACCACTTAAAAAATGATTCAAATTCCATAACTGATTATGGCTATCAGAATAAAGAAAAAGGGATAAAACCTTACATCGCCCCTGCCCTGCTAATTACCACCGGAACAGTTCTGCATTTTTCAACCAATGCAAAAGAAAATTTTCAGGATTGGGCGCTGAAAAATTTCCACTATTCAGGAAATGCTGACGACTACCTCCGTTTTGCCCCACTTGCTGTTGTTTACGGACTGAATGCGGTTGGAGTGAAAGGCAGGAACAATTTTGGCAATCGCACGGCAATTGTTATTAAGAGTTTGATATTAAACGACATTATGGTTTCCGGATTAAAAAAAATTGTCAACGAAGAACGTCCAAACGGAGGCGAACATTCATTTCCTTCGGGACATACTTCGGTGGCTTTTGCCATGGCGCAGTTTATGCACCACGAGTATGGTGACAAAAGCGTATGGTATAGTATCGGTGCCTATTCGTGTGCCACAACTGTTGGATTGATGCGCGTTGCCAAAAATGCACACTGGATCTCGGATGTGGTTGCAGGAGCTGGTTTCGGGATGCTTTCCACCGAACTGGTATATCTCACCCATCAATACAAATGGGACAAAGAACATCTCAGAAGATTTGATATTTTTCCCTGGAGCAACAAAAAACAAAAAGGAGTGGCACTGGTTTACACATTTTAGTGAATGGGTGAGTGAGTAATTGGGTATATGAGGGTGTGCAAAACTCAAAACAAGAAAAATGGCAGTATTGAAATTTGATGAAGTGCCTTATACAACAGTGAAAGAGGGCGTTCGGCGGAAAATAATTATGACCGATGATTTAATGACTGTATTGATTGATTTCAGTAATGGCCCATGGGAAATGCCTGATACGCTTCACTCCCACCCTCACCAGCAAACTTCGTATGTTGCCGATGGTGAAATTATTTTTTATTGCGAAGACGAACCGGAACAACATTTGAAAGCCGGTGACATGTATGCAGTTCCATCAGGGAAAAAACATACCATCAAATTATTAACTGAGAAAGCCCGGCTGATTGACAGTTTTTATCCTGCCAGGGAAGATTTTCTGGTTTAAATTCATTTCTTCTCTTCGTAAAATGGAAGATAAGGTGAAATTTTCCCTTTTCGGGGTGAGAATTTCTCTTCGCTTACCACTTTTTTATGGTTCAAAAGGAAACAAATACCAAATGTTAAGGAAAATGTTTTGTTTTCGGCCGGATGATAAAATGCGATCAGGTTGTCAGATGCCGCAAATATTTCTGCCTTGTTGCCCACATAACGAATGCCTCCTCCAAAAGTTATATCGTTTAAATTATGAACGTTCAGATTTTCGAAAACCTGAAAGTTGGGCCAGTTTTGTAAAGCACTTAATGTGAAGACCGAATAATAATTTTGTTTCGAGAATGACATTTGACTTGTGGCGGCAAAAATATGTCTGGCGGATTGTTGATAATGGTAGTGCAATACTGTTTTCACCGGCATTATGTAAGTATATTTTCTGGCTTCCAGTGTCGGTTGGTAAACTTCCCTGATTTCCTCTTTAATAAGTCTAACAAGTTCATTCGAATTTGTATAACCGGGTTCTTCAGGGTAACGAATTGCATTAACCAGGTCAAAACCAATAAAATCGAAACTATCTTCCTGCGAAACATCATACGAATTGCTTCTGATTCTGATAAATCCAAGATCACGTATTGCTCCTGAAAAAAAATGTCTTTCGCTGTTTTGATATGAAAATCCCAAATCAACTGCTAAACCCGGATTACCATATTCGCCCATATACTTTGCAAAAGCATTCTCAGTATCAACGCTTTGAATGCTATTGTTTTGCCGGAGATTAACAGGGACAGGCAGCATCATTCTGGCAGTCCCTCCAGCCGATAAAGTTATAATTTCATCATCTGGTGAAGTTTCGATACCATAATTCCAGTCTTTTGAATCGGCCTGTGCAGCACCAAAAAGTATTTTTGCCCTGATTCCGGCATTCAGAAAATCGTTTACCGGTTTGGCATAACCAAAAGCAAATTCGCGATAACCAATTCCGGTAAGCTTTATTTCTTCTGAATTAAAATTTCTGAAATCTTCTGGAATATTTCCATTACTCAGAAATGCAATTGCATCCTGATGAACCAGTGAATTTGTATTAAGATTTTCGTTATAATAAAAACTGGCATATCCTTTTTTAAAAGGCACCATTGCAAAAAGAAAAGGTAGTTTGAGATCCTGTCTGATGTAATTTCGTGGCTTACTTGCTTCATAAAAGTTCTGAAATTCAACTCTCGGGTCATTATTTGCATTTAAAGTAATCACATCGGCAATTTCAAAATTCCCCTGGTTGATAAATGAAGCACCGGCAAAACCGGCAAAAGAAAAAGCAACAGCCTCGTCGGACCTGAAATAGCCCGGGTTGTAAATCTGTGCATAAAAATTATTAGGCTTAATAAACAGTGAACCATTTATTTGCGAAACAACCTGTTTCCCTGTAAACAAAAAAGTAAACATCGGAAACAACCACAGGATATAAGTACGGGAATTTTTACGCATCCTGTTTGGATTTCACTTTTCCGGTTAAAACTATTGAAATGTTGATGGGGTATTCCGCCGAAATGGTATCACCCAATTGATATCCATTGTTATCGTACCAGGCTCTGAACAAAACACACTTTCCTTCTTTGAACCAGATTAGCTGATCTTGTGTAAGTGTAAGCTTATGTATTGTAACAGCTGGCTGAACTGGCAATTGAGAAAAATTGGCAGCATCAAAAGAAGGAGGTTGAATATCGGGACCAAAATTTCCCCATTCTTTTTTTTCATAAAAATTCAATACCAGATTAAGCGGATACGGACTGTTATTTTCAACCTTGAACGTAAGTTCAACTGCCACAAATTCATAACTCCCCTGTATTAAAAAAGGGAAACTGTCAATAACCACAGACTTATCAAAAATAAGATCTACCGGAATTGTAACATCGGTACTATCTGTATAATCCAATACTACTTTGGGCCCGGGTAAATCAGGCACAGGTACTTTCCAATCGTGAATAAAATCACGAAACTCGAGGTTTCCTGAAAATAAAGGCGTAATTATGGCAATCTCCCACTCCTCTTTTATTGATAAGTCTTTAACCCTGAATTCATCAGTAATACATGAAAACATGTTAACGGCCAATAGCAATAAAATAATAATCCTGATATTTCTGACTTTTCCATTCATTATCCAACCTCCGGTTGAAGCAAAAATACAAATTTCCTTTACTGTACAACAAAATAACTATACGCCTGAAAAATATTAGCTTTGCACATCGAAGAAATTCAGTTTATAAATGACGATTGATATAAAAGGCAATAACAAACAATGGCACGTTGTTTACACCCGTTCAAGGGCTGAAAAAACAGTATTCACAGATCTGATTCAGAAGAACATAGAATGTTTTCTACCTGTTCAGAAGAAACTACGTCAATGGAAAGACAGGAAAAAATGGGTTGAAATGCCCCTGATTTCAGGATATTGTTTTGTGAATATTTCGAGAAAAGAATATGATTTGGTTTTGCAGACAAGCAGTGTGGTAAGTTACGTCAGGTTCGAAGGCAAAGCTGCCATTATTCCTGATTCACAAATTGAAGCCCTGAAAATGATGTTAAAGCAATACGACTTTGAGGTTAATGTAACAACGGAACATTTTGAACCCGGTAAAATTGTGGAAGTAATTGCAGGACCGATGATGGGACTTCGGGGCGAATTGGTGGAAGCCCGTGGCAAAAACAAATTCATAATCCGTATTTTACCTCTGCAAAGTTCAATTACAGTTGAAATACCGGCGGAACACCTCAGCGGAATCTCTGTTTAATTCGAATAAATAAAAATGAAAGAATCTGAAAAATATTTTCCCCAACTAAAAAACATAACCAAAGCCAAAATCAACCTGAATGAAGTGGTATTGCACACACCACTTCAGAAAAACCAAAACCTTTCAGATGAATTTTGTGCTGAGGTTTTTCTGAAAAGAGAAGATCTTCAGGTTGTCCGCTCATATAAACTGAGAGGTGCCTACAATAAAATTGCACATCTTACAAACGAAGAATTAAAAAACGGGGTAATTTGTGCAAGTGCCGGAAATCATGCACAGGGAGTGGCCTATTCGTGCCAGAAACTGGGAATTAAAGGGAAAATTTATATGCCAACAACAACTCCCCAGCAAAAAATAAAACAGGTAAAAATGTTTGGAAAATCAAACATTGAAGTGATACTTGCCGGTGATACTTTTGATGATGCCCAGCAAACTGCACTGGCTGATTCGAAATTAAACGGTATGGCGTTTATTCACCCGTTTGACGACGAACAGATTATTGAGGGCCAGGCAACCGTTGGACTTGAAATTTTGCAGGATTCGAAAGACCAGATTGATTTTGTATTTATTCCAATCGGAGGTGGAGGACTGGCTGCCGGCGTGGGAGCCTGCTTTAAGCAACTCAGCCCGCATACAAAAATCATCGGAGTCGAACCTATGGGAGCGCCTTCTATGCATCAATCAATAAAAAACGACCAGGTTACTGAACTGAAAAACATCGACAAATTTGTTGATGGCACTGCTGTTCAGAAAGTTGGTAAAATTACCTTTGAGGTTTGCAAACAGGTTCTCAACGATATTATTCTTGTTCCTGAAGGCCGCATCTGCACAAAGATTCTCGATTTATATAACCAGGATGCCATTGTTCTTGAACCTGCAGGCGCACTTTCAATTGCTGCACTCGATTTTTACCGCAATGAAATAAAAGGCAAAAATGTGGTTTGCATTCTCAGTGGAAGTAATAACGATATTACACGAACCGAGGAAATAAAAGAACGATCGTTACTTTACGAAGGATTAAAACACTATTTTATTGTCAGGTTTCCACAAAGAGCCGGTGCACTGCGCACCTTTGTGGATGTTGTTCTGGGTCCGACTGATGATGTAACTCATTTTGAGTACTCAAAAAAAACAAACCGCGAAAAAGGGCCCGCTGTTATTGGTATCGAGGTACAGAAAAAAGAGGATTTTAGCGGATTGGTACAACGAATGGAAGAACATGGCTTTGTTTATGAGTACCTGAACGATCAACAGGATTTATTCCAGGTGCTGATTTAAAGTATGGTCAACCAATCTTTTATCACGATAACATTTTTCAACATTGAACCGGAAACATTTCATACAAAATACAATACTGATCTCAGCAGGCATCAGTTTTTTACCAAGATATAGTTTTTCGAATATGAATAAAGGAACTTCCAATGGTTTGCAACTCAGTTTCGAACCTTACAATCTGCAATTGAAGCATGTATTCACGCTGGCTGGCAGCTCACGAAGTTTAACACCCGACATGCAGGTTAAACTTAGTATTGAGGGAGTTACAGGTTATGGAGAAGCTTCGATGCCACCCTATTTGGGTGAGTCACAGGAATCGGTCGGAAAATTTCTGTCAGCACTTAATCTGCAGCAATTCACCGATCCATTCAGAATGGACGAAATACTGGAATATGTTGACAAATCAGCTCCGGGAAATACGGCTGCCAAAGCCGCTGTGGATATTGCCCTGCACGATCTTACCGGGAAACTGATGAACCAGCCGTGGTATAAAATCTGGGGATTTTCGGCTGAGAAAACACCGTTTACTTCCTTTACGATCGGAATTGATACCCCCGAAGTTGTAAAACAAAAGGTAATGGAAGCAGAAGGTTTTAAGATTCTGAAGGTAAAGCTTGGCCGCGAAAATGACAAGGAGATGATTGAAACAATCAGGGAAGTTTCTGATGTTCCGCTTTGTGTGGATGTAAACCAGGGCTGGAAGGATAAGGTTTTTGCACTCGAAATGATTCATTGGTTAAAAGAAAAGGGCGTGCAGTATGTTGAACAACCCATGCCAAAAGAAAACATTGAAGAGATTGCCTGGCTGACACAAAACTCTCCGCTTCCGATAATTGCCGATGAAGCCATTCAACGTTTAACAGATGTAAAAAAAACGATTGGCGTTTATTCAGGAATAAACATTAAACTGATGAAATGCACCGGAATGCGCGAGGCACACAAAATGGTAAATCTTGCCAGGGCAAACAACATGAAAGTAATGTTGGGTTGTATGACAGAAACATCGTGTGCCATTTCTGCTGCTGCACAGTTATCGCCGGTTGTTGACTGGGCCGACTTGGATGGAAATCTTCTTATCAGCAACGATTTATTTAAAGGCGTTGAAGTAATCAATGGTAAAATCACACTAAACGAAGCGCCGGGAATCGGAATCACGCCTTTATAAAATCCTGAACCAAAATAGCATAATGGTTGTTTTTAAAGTATGAAAACAATTGTAACACTGCTTTTAATGGCAATATGTTTTACCATGAGCGGACAGGAGAAAAGAAAAATGGAAGAGGGTAAAAAAGAGTACAGGAAACTGAATGATTTTGAAGAATATGTTATTCTTCATAAAGGAACTGAGCAGCCTTTTACCGGCGAATACACGAACTTTAAAGGAAAAGGAACTTACGTTTGTAAACAATGCGGTACAGCACTTTACAAATCATCCGACAAATTTAACTCTGAATGCGGCTGGCCCAGTTTTGATGACGAAATTAAAGGAGCAGTCACTAAAACGCTGGATGCTGATGGCCGGCGGACAGAAATAACCTGCACTAAGTGTGGTGGCCATCTCGGGCATGTATTTTATGGCGAAGGATTTACTCCAAAAAATACCCGGCACTGTGTGAATTCAGTTTCGTTGATTTTTATTCCTGAAGAAACAAAAAAATAAAAGGAGGGTCTCCCCTCCTTTGCTTTCTGTTACATCTGTTTTGAAAGATCTTTCACACTGAGACCTTCTATAAAATAAACAATTTCCGCTGAATCCTGTGCAGCAGCAATTACTTCGTGTGCTTTTGCGGTAACAGAATCAGCAGAATCTTCAGTTCCATGTTCTCTGCCCGGGTTGTGAGCATCGGCTTCAGATTTTACAATTTTCAGAATTCCGGTAATCTGCAATTCACTACCCATCTGTTCCTGGGTAAAAGCACCAATTTTTTCACCAGCTTCAACTCTGATGCTGATATTTTCATTGCTTCCCATCAAAAAACACCGTGCTCCGCCTTCTTTGCAAACATGAAACACAGTGCCTTTTACAACCACTTCGCTGTCAGCCAAGGCAACCGCATTATCATACAACTGATCAACTGTATAAACTATCGTATCTTTTTTCACTTCAGCGTTCTCAGGCTTTTTACCCGTTCCGCATGCTGATAATAACAGAACTACAAAAGCAAATAAAACTACATTTTTCATAATCGTGCAATTTTTGATTTTTATATATAAATGATAATGAATGCCAAAGGTACAATAATTCCGGCTGCCAAAAGCCACCATCCCCAACTTTGAAGGCTTCTTTTTCCCTTCAAAAGAAATAAACCGGAAACAGCTACAAATAACAGGATAACAGCCATCAGGTCACTTACCCATTTCCAAAGCGTTCCGATTGATGCGCGGTGTAATTTATTAAATGAAAAAATCAGGGGTCTTCTCTCCAGGTATTGAATATACCCAGCCCCATTTTCAGGATTAAAAACAGCTTCTCCGTTATCAATAAAGATTTTAATTTTCCCTTCGTTGTTCAGATAATGCTTTTTATAAACCACATTCTCATCAACTTTCCTGAGTACTTCCTTTATTTCTTCAACTGTAAAATCAGTTTTATCAGGAACATTAAAATTAATCTCAGAATAGTAAATTTTGTAATCGGGGTTGAAATCGTGGCGATGGTTCAGGTAAATTCCGGAAAGAGCATAAACCACTGTCATACCTACAATAAAATAGCCTAAATCGCGATGCAAAACACGCAGGAGTTTTCTGATTTTCATTTTGGTTTTTGAAGTAAATATAAAAACTGTTAATAGTTTTAATAAAAAAATGGTACCTGAATAGTTAAATTTTTATTCGAAAAGATTTAAAAATGTTAAAAAGAGATTATTATATCTTATTAACTTGTATAAAATAATTATTAAATAGTTTTGCCATACCTAATTATATCCTTAATTAACAAATGATTATAACCAAATCGTACAAATTGAAATTATGAAAACTATAAATATTCATATTCATATATTAATTTGAATCTAATTAAGGGGTTGACTTATGTATTTATAATTTGTAATTTGCATCTCCTAGTGTGCTAGGGCTCTGGTTTTATCACAACTTAATTGGGTGCCACCGGGTAATGACCCGGTGGCTTTTTTTTTCAGAATATTGAAATAATAATTTCTACTCTGGTTACAATATTCTGACAATAAATGAAAATCATTATTTCGATTGATAAAAATCATTCAGCGAAATAACCTGCTCTGATTTACAAACAGGGCAATTTTTAACATCACCCGAATAATCGCTGAAACTGGCCTGACACGAATTACATTTGTACCAGTCCTTTTCGAAATAAAAGTCACCGCCTTTAAATAACAGATCACGTCCTTCCACAAATGCCGTGGCAACTTTGTTTCTGGCTTCTTCATAAATGCGGGTGAGAGTAGGCCTGGAAACATCCATCAATGTGGCTGCTTCCTCCTGGGTCAGATTCTGATAATCGAGTAACCTGATAGTTTCATACTCCTCAATGTTCAGAATTACTTCATTCGATTTCCTGCCTCTTACACCAAATACTGACATTCCTTTGATAACAGGAGGCAATTGAATTCGTCTGTTTCGTTTCTTCCTGGGCATTTTTTAAATTGAGTTTAGTTTATTGAGTAAAAAGTGATTGATCAAAACCAGTGCCGCCATCGCTTCCACAATCGGAACTGCTCTCGGAAGCACACAAGGATCGTGTCTGCCCTTTGGATTAATTGTTATTGGATTATTATATTTATCGACTGTTTGCTGCTCTTTTAACAAGGTGGCAATAGGTTTAAATGCCACCCGGAAGTAAATATCCTCACCGTTTGAAATTCCCCCCTGAATTCCGCCCGAATGGTTTGTTTTTGTTCGCACGCCATTTTCGGTTTGAATAAAAACATCATTATGCAGCGATCCGCTCAGTTTTGTACCCTCAAAACCAGAACCATATTCAAACCCTTTAACCGCATTGATACCCAGCATGGCAAATCCCAGATCGGCATGTAATTTATTAAAAACAGGTTCGCCCCACCCCGCAGGTACGCCGGTAATAACACCCGTGATTACTCCACCAACTGTATCTCTGTCGCGTGATGCAGTTTCGATTCTTGTAATCATTTTCCCGGCTGTTTCTTCGTCCGGACAGCGAACTATATTATCTTCCGTTTTTGTGAGATCAAGTTCAGTATAATGTTTTTCGAGTTTAATTTCTCCAACCTGAGAAACAAAAGCATTTATATTTACACCCGCTTTTTCCAGGATTTGTTTCGCGATTGCCCCGGCAACAACCCTGGCAATTGTTTCACGGGCCGACGACCTGCCTCCTCCCCTGTGATCACGGGTTCCATATTTTTGAATATATGTGTAATCGGCATGAGAAGGCCTGTAAATGTCTTTTAAATCATTATAATCTGATGAATGCTGATCTTTATTCCAAACTGCAAAAGCAATAGGAGTTCCCTGCGTTTTGCCTTCAAAGATTCCAGACAGAAATTCAACCTGGTCGGCTTCCTGGCGTTGAGTTGTGATTTTCGACTGGCCGGGTTTTCGTCTGGCCAGTTCTTTCTGAATCATATCAAAATCAAGTATAACCCCGGCAGGGCATCCGTCAATAATTCCACCAATACCTCTGCCGTGTGATTCACCAAAAGAAGTAAGCCGGAAAATTTCTCCAAATGTATTCATGATGTATTAAAAAAAACCTCGTTTCCCATGAATTCCGGAAAACGAGGTTAAAATAAATAAATAGATTTAATATACAAAATTACTGTCAGCAACCACAGCCACAACCGCCGTGCGAATGGCCCGAATCACAGGAATCGTCATCACAACCCGAGCCGCATCCGCCGCTTCCACAACCGCAGCCACCATGTCCTCCGGAAAGGATACGGGCAACTTCATCATCCGAAGCTTCACGCACGCCAATCACTTTTCCGGCAAAAAACAGGTCTTCGCCTGCAAGCGGATGATTAAAATCCATGGTTACTATTTCATCATTTACTTCAACCACCAAACCATTCAAACGCTGACCATTGCTGCTCATCATTGGCACAGTGTTACCAATTTTAACAAGTTCTTCGTCGAATTTTCCATTCACCAGAAAAACATGTTTTGGTAATTCCACAATTGCATCTTCATTTACGTCGCCATAAGCATCTTTTTTGTTCAGCTTGATGGTAAATGGCTCACCCTCACGCAAACCTGCAAGTTGTGATTCAAATTTTGGCAGCATGGAGCCTGCACCATACAAAAATTCAAGTGGTTGAACTTCAGTTGCCTGCTCTACTAACTCACCATTCTCATCATCGATGTACAAATTGTAGGTTAAAGTAACCATCGAATATTTTCCTATTTCCAGCATCTTTTTTCTTTTTAAATTTTGTGCAAAATAAATGATTTTAACCGTCAGAACAAAATACCTAATTGTCTTATTT
>CAZXVT010000106.1:0-15886 GCA_964644015.1 uncultured Maribellus sp. | reverse complement strand
ACGTTTACCTGGGCATGATCCCGTATATGACCCCCAAAGGCACTTTTGCCATCAACGGGGCCGAACGTGTCGTGGTTTCACAGCTCCACCGTTCTCCCGGCGTATTTTTCGGGACAAGTTTCCACTCAAACGGACAACAGCTGTATTCTGCCAGGATTATCCCCTTCAAAGGCTCCTGGATGGAATTTACCACCGACATCAACAATGTGATGTATGCATACATCGACCGCAAGAAGAAATTGCCGGTCACTACATTGCTGAGGGCTATCGGTTACGAAAGCGATAAAGAAATTCTCGAAATATTCGATCTGGCAGAGGAAGTGAAGGTCAGCAAGGCAGGCCTGAAAAAGTACGTTGGCCGCCGTCTGGCTGCCAGGGTGCTTAAAACCTGGATTGAAGACTTCGGAGATGAAGATACCGGTGAAGTTGTATCCATCGAACGTAACGAAATCATTATTGATCGCGAAGTCGATATCGAAGAGGATCACATTGACGAAATTGTTGATTCGGGTGTAAAAACAATTCTTTTGCACAAAGAGGATCAGAACCAGCAGGATTTTGCCATTATTTACAACACCCTGCAAAAAGACCCGTGTAACTCTGAAAAAGAAGCAGTTCTTCATATCTACCGGCAGTTGCGTAATGCTGAACCACCGGATGAAGCCACTGCCCGCGATGTTATCGACAAGCTTTTCTTCTCTGATAAACGTTATGACCTCGGAGAAGTAGGTCGTTACAGGATCAATAAGAAACTGAATCTGAATGTCGAATCTCAGGTTAGAGTTTTGACTAAAGAAGATATTATCGAAATTATCAAACACTTGATCCAGTTGGTGAATGCCAGGACCGATGTTGATGATATCGACCATTTAAGTAACCGTCGTGTGCGCACGGTTGGCGAACAGATGTTTGCTCAGTTCGGGGTTGGTCTTGCCCGTATGGCCCGCACCATCCGCGAAAGAATGAATGTTCGCGACAACGAGGTTTTCACCCCGATTGACCTGATCAACTCAAAAACACTGTCTTCAGTAATCAATTCGTTCTTTGGAACCAATGCACTGTCGCAGTTTATGGATCAAACCAACCCGCTGGCCGAAATGACGCACAAACGTCGTATGTCGGCATTAGGGCCTGGTGGTTTATCGAGGGAAAGAGCAGGTTTCGAGGTGCGCGACGTTCACTATACACACTACGGAAGGCTTTGTCCGATTGAAACACCTGAAGGACCAAACATCGGTTTGATTTCTTCGTTGTGTGTTTTTGCAAAAATTAATGACCTTGGTTTTATCGAAACACCGTATCGTCTTGTAAAAGACGGCAGGGTTGATCTTTCGGAAGAAGGAGTTGTACTTCTTACTGCTGAAGAAGAAGAAGGTCAGATTATTGCTCAGGCAAATGCACCGATTGATGATAACGGATATTTTATAAACAAACGTGTAAAAGCCCGTTTGGAAGGTGACTACCCGCTTGTTGAACGCGAAAAAGTTCAGTTGATGGACGTTGGTCCTAACCAGATTGCCTCGGTTGCTGCTTCGTTAATTCCGTTCCTGGAACACGACGATGCAAACCGTGCACTCATGGGATCTAACATGATGCGCCAGGCTGTTCCGCTATTACGTCCTGAAGCACCGGTAGTTGGTACAGGATTGGAAGGAAGGGCTGCAGCCGATTCTCAGATTCTGATTAAAGCTGAATTTGACGGCGTGGTTGAATACGTCGATTCTGAACAGATTATTATTCGTTATGATGTATCAGAAGATGATCGTTTTGTAAGTTTCGACCCGGATGTGGTAACTTACAGACTTCAGAAATATACAAAAACAAACCAGGGAACCACAGTTGACCTGAAACCGATTGTTCGCAAAGGTCAGCGCATTAAACAAGGACAAATTCTTACCGAAGGTTATGCAACCGATAAAGGTGAACTTGCCCTTGGCCGTAACCTGATGGTGGCTTTCATGCCATGGCAGGGTTACAACTACGAAGATGCGATTGTGATTTCTGAAAGAATAGTGCGTGAGGATGTATTTACTTCAGTTCATGTTGATGAATACAGTCTTGAAGTACGCGACACAAAAAGGGGAGTTGAAGAGTTTACTTCAGATATTCCGAATGTGAGTGAAGAAGCCACCCGAAATCTTGATGAAAATGGGTTGATCAGAATTGGAGCCGATATTAAACCGGGCGATATTCTGATTGGTAAAATCACACCAAAAGGTGAATCTGATCCTTCTCCTGAGGAAAAACTATTGCGTGCAATTTTTGGTGACAAAGCCGGCGACGTGAAAGATGCTTCATTAAAAGCGTCTCCTTCGTTAATGGGCGTAGTTATCGACAAAAAACTGTTCTCACGTGTAACAAAAGATAAAAAAGGAAAAGCAACAAAAACGCTGCTTGACCAGATTGATGAACGTTTTGAACGTGAAGTAGCTGCATTGAGGGCAAAGCTCGAAGACAAATTATTTACACTCATCGGAGGTAAAACTTCGCAGGGAGTAAAAGATTATTATGGAACCGAGATTATTGCCAAAGGTGTGAAATTCACATTAAAACAGCTTCAGGAAATCGATTATCTGGCAATCAATCCATCAAAATGGACTACTGACAAACAGAAAAACGACATGGTTTTCAGTGTGATTAATAACTTCATTCAGAAGTATAAAGAAGCTGAAGCTGTTTCACGTCGCGAAAGATATAATATCACTATTGGTGATGAGCTTCCTGCAGGTATTATCCAGTTGGCAAAAGTTTATGTGGCCAAAAAACGTAAACTCCAGATTGGTGATAAAATGGCAGGTCGTCACGGTAATAAGGGGATTGTTTCGCGTGTTGTTCGTCAGGAAGATATGCCTTTCCTTACAGACGGAACTCCGGTAGATATCGTTTTGAATCCGCTGGGTGTGCCTTCGCGTATGAACCTCGGACAGATTTACGAAACTGTGCTGGGTTGGGCAGGTAAAAACCTGGGCGTTAAATTTGCGACTCCGATTTTTGACGGTGCAAGTCTTGAGTCAATCAGCGAATTCACTGATAAAGCAGGCGTACCACGTTATGGTGTGACACGTCTGATAGATGGTGAAACCGGAGAACAGTTTGACCAGCCGGCCACAGTGGGTGTTATTTACATGATGAAACTGGGCCACATGGTTGAAGACAAAATGCATGCACGTTCAATTGGACCGTACTCACTTATTACGCAGCAACCGCTCGGTGGTAAAGCACAATTTGGTGGTCAGCGTTTTGGTGAAATGGAGGTTTGGGCGCTCGAAGCATTTGGTGCTTCACATATTCTCCAGGAAATCCTGACTGTGAAATCGGATGATGTGATGGGAAGGGCAAAAGCCTACGAATCAATCGTAAAAGGCGAACCAATGCCTCAACCCGGAATTCCCGAATCACTGAATGTGTTGCTGCACGAACTCAGGGGATTAGGTCTCAGCGTAAGAATGGAGTAATTCATTCTGAAATGATCAGGTGCTGTTTTCATTATTTAGATTAGTATTTATGGCATTTAAGAAAGATAATAAAGCAAAAGTTAGTTTTTCAAAAGTTTCAATCAGCCTTGCTTCTCCTGAAGAGGTTCTCGAAAGGTCGTTTGGCGAAGTTCTGAAACCCGAAACAATTAACTACAGAACATACAAACCTGAACGTGACGGTTTGTTTTGCGAACGTATTTTCGGACCGGTAAAAGATTATGAATGCCATTGCGGTAAGTACAAACGTATCCGTTATAAAGGAATTGTTTGTGACCGTTGTGGTGTTGAAGTTACCGAAAAGAAAGTGCGCCGCGAACGAATGGGCCACATCTCGCTGGTAGTGCCGGTGGCACATATCTGGTATTTTAAATCACTTCCCAATAAAATCGGTTACCTGCTTGGTTTGCCTACTAAAAAGCTCGACAGTATTATTTACTACGAACGTTATGTGGTAATCAATCCGGGTGTGAAATATGCAGATGGAGTCAGGGAACTTGATTTCCTTTCCGAAGAAGAATACCTGGATATTGTCGAAACATTGCCAAAAGACAATCATTTACTCGACGATGCTGATCCGAACAAGTTTTTAGCCAAAATGGGTGCCGAAGCACTGTTCGATATTTTAAGCAAAATCGATCTCGACGATTTGTCATTCACATTGCGTCACAAGGCAAACACCGAAACTTCTCAGCAACGTAAAAACGAAGCATTGAAAAGGTTACAGGTGGTTGAAGCTTTCAGGGCAAGTAAAAATATCAACCGTCCGGAATGGATGATTGTACGCGTGGTGCCGGTTATTCCGCCCGATTTGCGTCCGCTCGTGCCGTTGGATGGGGGCCGTTTTGCAACTTCCGATCTTAACGACCTTTACCGCAGGGTTATTATCCGCAATAACCGTTTAAAACGATTGATCGAAATCAAAGCTCCTGAAGTAATTCTCCGTAACGAGAAACGTATGTTACAGGAAGCTGTTGACTCGTTGTTCGACAACTCAAGAAAATCGAACGCGGTAAAAACTGAAAATAACAGGGCATTAAAATCACTTTCCGACAGTTTGAAAGGGAAACAGGGACGTTTCCGTCAGAACCTGCTCGGTAAACGTGTTGACTATTCTGCCCGTTCGGTTATCGTCGTTGGTCCGAAACTGAAAATCCACGAATGTGGTATTCCAAAAGACATGGCTGCCGAACTGTACAAACCATTTGTAATCAGAAAACTGATTGAACGGGGTATTGTAAAAACAGTAAAATCGGCCAAAAAAATAGTTGACCGCAAGGATCCGGTTGTTTGGGAAATTCTTGAAAATGTATTGAAAGGACACCCGGTAATGCTGAATCGTGCGCCCACCCTGCACCGTTTGTCAATCCAGGCTTTCCAGCCGGTTTTGATTGAAGGAAAGGCAATTCAGTTACACCCGCTCGTTTGTACCGGGTTTAACGCCGACTTCGACGGTGACCAGATGGCAGTGCATCTCCCGCTGGGCAATGCAGCAATTCTTGAAGCTCAGCTTTTAATGCTTGCTTCGCACAACTTGCTGAACCCGGCTAATGGAGCACCAATTCAGGTTCCATCGCAGGACATGGTTTTGGGTCTGTATTACATGACCAAACAACGGAAAGGTGCCCGTGGCGAAGGGATGATCTTCTACTCAGCTGAAGAAGTGATTATTGCCTACTCAGAAAAGGTGATTGATCTTCATGCTATTATTAAGGTAAAAGTGGAAGACGTTGACGAAAAGGGTAATTTTTTCAAACATATTATTGAAACAACAGTTGGCCGCGTGATCTTTAATGAAAAAGTTCCGCGTGAAGCTGGTTATATCAACCAGTTGCTGACCAAAAAATCGTTGCGTACCATTATTACCGATGTATTTATCCGAAGTGGAAATGCAAAAACTGTTGCCTTCCTCGACGATATTAAAGACCTTGGTTATGACATGGCTTATCGTGGTGGTTTGTCGTTTAATCTTGATGATGTGATTATTCCTGAAGCAAAAGAAAAAATTGTTGCCGACGGATATGCTGAAGTTGAAGATATTATCAACAACTACAACATGGGTTTCATCACCAACAACGAACGATACAACCAGGTTATCGACATCTGGACACATGCCAACTCAAAACTGACTCACTCGGTGATGCAGACTTTGAGCAGCGATAAACAGGGTTTCAACTCAATTTATATGATGCTCGACTCTGGTGCCCGTGGTTCGAAAGAGCAGATTCGTCAGTTAAGTGGTATGAGGGGTTTGATGGCAAAACCGCAGAAATCAGGTTCTACCGGTTCGCAGATTATCGAAAACCCGATTTTGGCTAACTTTAAAGAAGGCCTTTCGGTACTTGAATACTTTATTTCAACGCACGGTGCCCGTAAAGGTTTGGCCGATACTGCGCTGAAAACGGCTGACGCTGGTTATCTGACCCGTCGTTTGGTTGACGTTGCGCAGGATGTGATTATTTCGGAAGACGATTGCGGAACACTCCGTGGTTTGGTGGCTACCACCATCAAAAACAATGAGGAAGTTGTTGCATCGCTTTTTGAACGTATTGTGGGCCGTACTTCGGTACACGATATTTTCCATCCGTTAAGCGGCGAACTGATTGTTCAGACAGGTGACGAGATTACGGAAGATATTGCAACGGTAATTGAAAATTCACCGATTGAAAGCGTTGAAATCCGTTCGGTACTTACCTGCGAATCAAAAGTGGGTATTTGTGCAAAATGTTATGGCCGTAACCTGGCTACCGGTAAAAAGGTACAAAAAGGCGAAGCCACAGGCGTTATTGCCGCACAGTCAATTGGCGAGCCCGGTACCCAGCTTACACTGCGTACATTCCACGTGGGTGGTATCGCAGGTAACATCTCGGCACAGTCAACAGTTGAATCGAAATACGATGGTTATGTTGAAATTGAAGAACTGCGCGCAGTAAAATTCAAAACGGAAGATAACCAGGATTGCGATGTTGTTGTAAGCCGTTTGACCGAGTTAAAGATTGTAGATAAAAATACCAATATTACCTTGTCAACTCACCCGATTCCATACGGTTCAAAACTGTATGTGAAAAATGGTGAGGAAATCCGTAAAGGAAAACTCATCTGCGAATGGGACCCGTTCAATGGTGTTATTATTACGGAGTTTGACGGTAAAGTTGAATTCGAAAATCTTATCGATGGTGTTACTTTCCGCGAAGAATCGGACGAACAGACCGGTTACAGCGAAAGGGTAATTATCGAATCGAGAGATAAAACCAAAAACCCGACCTTGAAGGTGGTTGATGCAGAAGGAATGGCAATTCGTTCGTACAACCTTCCGGTGGGTGGCCATATTTCTGTTGATAACAAACAGATGGTTAAAGCGGGTATGGTACTTGTAAAAATCCCACGTGCTGCTGGTAAAGCAGGCGATATCACCGGTGGTCTTCCACGTGTTACCGAACTCTTCGAAGCCCGTAATCCCTCGAATCCGGCCATTGTTTCGGAAATCGACGGTGAAGTTTCGATGGGTAAAATCAAACGTGGTAACCGCGAAATCATTGTGACTTCGAAATCTGGTGAAGTGAAAAAATACATGGTACCGCTTTCAAAACAGATTCTTGTTCAGGAAAACGACTATATCAGGGCCGGTACTCCGCTGTCTGATGGTGCAATCACTCCGTCTGACATTCTGGCCATCAAAGGTCCGACTGCAGTTCAGGAGTATATTTTGAACGAAGTTCAGGATGTGTACCGTATGCAGGGGGTAAAAATCAACGATAAACACTATGAAATCATCATCCGTCAGATGATGCGTAAAGTGGAAATCGAAGATCCGGGTGATACACGTTTCCTTGAAAAACAGGTGGTTGACAAAAACGAATTCTTCTCTGAAAACGACTGGATTTACAACAAAAAAGTTGTTATCGACGCCGGTGATGGAGAAGGAATCAAAGCTGGTCAGATTATCTCGGCACGTAAACTGAGAGATGAAAACTCACAGTTAAAACGGAGGGATAAAAAACTGATTGATGCGAGGGATGCAATTCCGGCAACATCAAGTCAGGTTCTCCAGGGGATTACAAGAGCAGCATTGCAGACACGCAGCTGGCTTTCGGCAGCATCATTCCAGGAAACCACAAAAGTACTCAACGAAGCCGCTATTAACGGCAAAACTGACTACCTGGACGGATTGAAAGAGAATGTAATCTGCGGTCACCTGATTCCGGCCGGAACCGGTTTGAAAGAATACAAAAACCTGGTGGTAGGCTCAAAAGCTGAATACGACCAGTTGATGGATTCAAGAGATTAATTCAAGATTCAGACAAAAATGGAAGATAACAATCCAAAACCGCAGCAACTGAATATTGAACTGAGTGAAGAAATAGCACAGGGAGTTTATTCAAACCTGGCGGTGATCACCCATTCAAGTTCTGAATTTGTGGTTGATTTTGTCAGAATTATGCCGGGAGTACCCAAGGCAAATGTAAAGTCGAGGATTATTCTCACACCGGAACATGCCAAAAGGTTGCTGTTTGCACTTCAGGATAACATTAAAAAGTTTGAAGCTGTAAACGGACCGATTAAAAATGTACATCCGGGAGGAGATCCGATGATGCCGCCACTGAATTTTGGCGGACCAACAGCGCAAGCCTGAGATTTAATCAAAGAGATAGTAAAAGAGGAATCAGCAATGGTTCCTCTTTTCTTTTTACCAGATTTCCTTTGTCATTCGTTCAGTTGCCGTCATGTAATAACGGGCAAAATTTTCGTCTTTCATAAATTCAGTTAACTGTGGCCGCCAGCTTTCAGCAACCTCCGAAAGTTCAGCAATCTGCTTTTTAGCTACCGGGTCGTTCTGGTTCGCGCGGAATGACTTGATAACCGGGATAAAATCATCCATCCACTGTTCATAGCGGTTCATCAGTCCCTGTTGTTCTGTCGTTAACGGAAAATCGGTTTTGCTGTTTAAAACCCTGGCTGAAATTTTTTGTCCCCCTAATGTGACTGTCCCAACTGCCAACCCTAATTTTGTCAGGAACGCCCTTCTTGATTCTTCGTATTCGTTCATTTTGTCTGTTTTCAGTTTTTATTCTGAAACAATATTTTGCAAACAATGTTTTTACTTCATAAAAACGAAAAGCCCTTTGGTGCATACCAAAGGGCTTATATATTCTTCCGTCTCCGGACTTCTTTACTTCACTTCTTCAAAATCCACATCGGTTACTTCGCCATCAGCTTTCTGCTGACCGCCCTGCTGGCTGCTCTGTCCGCCGGGGTTGGCATTGGCCTGTTGGCCGCTCTGTGCCTGCGAAGCATTGTACATTTCCTGCGAAGCTGCCTGGAATACAGTGTTCAGCTCTGTCATGGCTGCATCAATGGCAGCCAGGTCTTTGCTGGCATGTGCATCTTTCAGCTTTTTCAGCGCATTTTCGATGGGCTGTTTTTTGTCTGCCGGAATCTTGTCGCCAAACTCTTTCAGTTGTTTTTCGGTCTGGAAAATCAAACTGTCAGCCTGGTTGACTTTGTCTGCCATTTCTTTTGCCTTTTTGTCGGCTTCGGCATTGGCCTCGGCTTCGGCTTTCATCCGTTTGATTTCATCATCCGAAAGACCCGACGATGCTTCAATACGAATCGACTGTGTTTTGCCGGTAGCTTTGTCTTTGGCACTCACATGCAAAATACCGTTTGCGTCGATGTCGAAAGTAACTTCAATCTGCGGGATTCCACGGGGTGACGGCGGTATTCCGTCTAAGTGGAAGCGGCCGATTGTTTTGTTGCCCGAAGCGATCGGACGCTCGCCCTGCAATACATGAATTTCAACCGAAGGCTGGTTGTCGGCAGCCGTGGTGAAAGTTTCCGATTTTTTAGTCGGAATGGTGGTGTTGGCTTCAATCAGTTTTGTCATCACACCACCCATGGTTTCGATACCCAGTGAAAGCGGAGTAACATCCAACAGTAACACATCTTTTACTTCGCCGGTTAAAACACCACCCTGGATAGCAGCACCCACAGCCACCACTTCGTCAGGGTTCACCCCTTTTGATGGCGCTTTTCCAAAGAACTGTTGCACTTTATCCTGGATGGCCGGGATACGGGTTGAACCACCCACAAGAATCACTTCGTCGATTTCGCTCGCCGAAAGACCTGCATTTTGCAACGCTTTGCGACAAGGCTCGATGGTGGCATTGATGAGGCTGTCGGCCAATTGTTCAAATTTTGCACGGGTCAGCGTTTTCACAAGGTGTTTCGGTATTCCGTCAACCGGCATAATATACGGAAGGTTGATTTCGGTTTGCGATGAACTTGACAATTCGATTTTAGCTTTTTCAGCAGCTTCTTTCAGACGCTGCAGCGCCATCGGATCGCGTTTCAGGTCTACGCCTTCGTCTTTTTTAAATTCTTCTGCCAACCAGTCAATAATTGTCTGGTCGAAGTCGTCACCACCAAGGTGGGTATCACCGTCGGTTGATTTTACTTCGAAAACGCCATCGCCTAATTCAAGAATTGAAATATCGAAAGTACCGCCACCAAGGTCGAATACAGCGATTTTCATGTCTTTGTGCATCTTATCCAAACCATAAGCCAGCGAGGCTGCAGTAGGTTCGTTGATGATACGGCGTACTTTCAGACCGGCAATTTCACCGGCTTCTTTGGTAGCCTGACGCTGGGCGTCGTTAAAATAAGCAGGAACAGTGATCACAGCTTCGGTAACTTCCTGTCCAAGATAATCCTCAGCCGTTTTTTTCATTTTTTGCAGCACCATGGCCGAAATTTCCTGCGGGGAATATTTGCGGTCGTCAATCTGCACACGTGGTGTATTATTATCGCCTTTTACTACTTTGTAAGGAACACGGGCAATTTCTTTCCCCACGCGGTCGTAGGTTTCGCCCATAAAACGTTTAATAGAATAAACGGTTTTGGTTGGATTGGTGATAGCCTGGCGTTTTGCAGGGTCACCGATTTTACGTTCTCCGTTTTCCACGAAAGCAACAATCGAAGGAGTTGTGCGTTTCCCTTCGCTGTTAGGAATTACAACAGGTTCGTTGCCTTCCATTACTGAAACACACGAGTTGGTGGTTCCAAGGTCAATTCCAATTATTTTTCCCATTTTATTTATGTTTTAAATGATTATTCAGTTTAAAAATTACGAAGGGAGGTTCGCAATGATTATGCCAGCCGCATTTTGACTGTTTTGGCCGAAAATGTGACACCAATATCAAAAATTACACGCAGGTTTTTGTCAAAACCGGTGACAAAACGGCAGAAATAAGATGCCTGTCAAAATTATTATTGATTAGTAAATGACAAGATATTTGAAATATTCTTTGTGAAAAGTTTCCTAAATTCGGCATTCTACAAATCACTAATTATGACAACAAAATCGTTGCACCTTGAACCTGAGAAACGACTGATTTCACTTGATGCCCTGCGTGGTTTCGATATGTTCTGGATAACCGGGGGAAGTTATTTTATTGAAGTAATTGCCCGTCAATCCGGCGCTTCGTGGATGAACCCGATTGTGGAACAAATGGAACACGTACCGTGGAATGGTTTTCATTTTTACGACCTCATTTTCCCCTTGTTTATGTTTATCAGCGGGGTTGCCATTCCGTTTTCACTCGTTTCGAAACTCGAAAAGAAAGTACCAAAATCGTCTCTGGCAAAAAAGGCGATTGGCAGAGGTTTGATTCTTGTTTTGCTGGGATGGATTTACAACGGCGTTTTCAGCAACGGTTTTGAAAATCCACGATTGCTCAGCGTTTTGGGGCAAATTGGATTGGGTTACATGTTTGCTGCACTGATCACCATTTATACCAAAGATTTGAAACAAAGGCTGATCTGGCTGGGAAGCATTTTGCTTGGTATCGGAATTCTGCAGTTGCTGGTTCCGGTGCCCGGAGTGGGAGCCGGTGTGCTGACTCCCGAAGGTTGTATCAACGGATACATTGACCGCGCACTGGTGCCCGGCAGGTTGCATGGCGAGGTGTTTGATCCCGAAGGTTTGCTTTGTGTTGTTTCGGCAATTACTGTTACTTTGATGGGCTCACTGGCCGGATATATTCTCCGACATAAAAAAACAGGCGAAATGCAGAAAGTTAATATTCTGCTGCTAAGCGGAGTTTCTGCCATTGTTGTTGCTTTATTGCTCAGTTTGTTTTATCCGATTATCAAAGCCTGCTGGACCGGCAGTTTTAACCTGCTTACCAGCGGAATCGGCTTTTTACTCATTGCCTTGTTTTACTGGATTATTGATGTGAAAGGCTGGCAGAAATGGTCGTTCTTTTTCCGTGTTATCGGGATGAACTCAATTTTTATCTATCTGTTTCACCGGTTTATTGACACCGGCCGACCCACAAAACTTTTGCTTGGTTGGACAACCATTTTTGGTGATATCAGTGAATTGTTCCTTGTTGGCGGCGATATAATGCTGGTTTGGCTGCTTTTGTACTACATGTTTAAAAAGAAAATTTTCCTGAGAGTTTGATCAAAGCGAAATATTTCAGACAAAAAAAATACGCAACAGATTTTCTGCTGCGTATTTTTTTAATACCGGCATCTGTAAACCGAAACCGAAATTTCAGGCCCGGGAACCATTAGTTTTTCATCGGAAGCAAAACGCCAGGCAAGTTTTAAATCCATCCTGCTTTTTGGATTAAACTGGGTGAAATACGAAAAATAAGGCACCAGTCCATTGTAAAAGTTCACTTCTTCACTAGCAATTTCCAGTCCCGGAACATATCTCACCCCAAAATCAAACTGGCTTTTTAATTTGATGTAATTCGACCAGCTGAGCGTAATTTCTCCCAAAACCCAGTCGTTGTGTTTGTAGGCATTGTAATTAATAGCGGCACTTAAATTCCTGTTCCACTTCCGGTTGATATATTTTGCACTTTCGTACAATAAATAACCGCCATAAACAAAATCTGGTTCTTTATTATAATACTGAAAGAAAGGCCCGAATTCCACCCGATTACCATGATAACGAGGGAGGAATTCACCTGCTTCCCAATCGTTTGCTTCAATGTTTTTTGGTAGTAAAAACATTCGTTGATTCAGAAACTCCATTACCGGAATCAATTCTTTTTCTGTAATATGACCGGTAATAATCTCACGGTTATTTTTAATCTTCCCGATTGTTTGGGCCAGTGCCTGAATTTCTTCCTGCGAAAAACTTTTCTCAGAATAATATTTTTCAAGGATATATTCTGCAAGCATAATATGATTTGTTGCGGCCAGTCTGCCAATTCCCCATCCGGCACGCGCTTCAATCCCCGCTTTCCATTTTCCACCTTTTGTTACATCTGAATAACCATATACAACCAGGTTCGAGTCGGTAACTGTTCCTTCCGATGATTGACGATACCAGTCGTATTGTCCCCAGCCATTCAGTTTTACCATCGTGTAACTTCGGGAATTGTAGTAAAAGCGGTATGAATAATCGGCCACTGCATATCCTCTCAATCCGGTAATCCGGTGGTCTGCATCAATCTCCTGGATTTTTGTGCTGTCGTTCCACGAACCTCTGCCCCAAAGTGGCCCGGCCTGCACTGAGAAAGAAAACTGCTCTTGTTTGAACTCATTAAAATGCCAGAATTTATTGTTGGCAAAGAAGTTTAATGTACCGTTGGTCATTTCTTCAAAATACTCCGATTCATCAGTTTTTAACGATTCTCTTTGTTTAACCGATGAAAAATTCAAACCCCAGTTTATCTCCTGTTTGCGGTATTCTACTTTTTCGGGTTCTGCCAGCCTGAACTGACAAAGGCCCTCAAATGGAATTGAAAACAACAGAACCATCAGAAAGAATGCAGTTTTAAATGACTTAATTTTCATGACAATGAATACGTATTTCAATGTTCAAAGTAAACAATCTGTTAGCATAAAACGAAGAAGTAAGCAATCTGTTTTGTTCAGGTTAAATGGTTTGTTTAGTTTTGCCCTGAATTTAACAATCTGAAGGATGTCAGTACACAGCGAAATAAGAAAAGTGACCACTCATCGTTTGGCTGAGATGAAACAACGCGGTGAAAAAATTGCGATGTTAACATCTTATGATTACAGTATGGCACAATTAGTTGACGAAGCCGGAATTGATGTAATACTTGTTGGTGATTCGGCTTCAAATGTATTCGCAGGCAACCAGACAACACTGCCAATTACACTTGATCAGATGATTTATCATGGCCGCTCGGTGGTGAATGCGGTAAAAAGGGCTTTGGTGGTGGTTGACCTGCCATTCGGGACTTACCAGGGAAACTCAAAAAAAGCACTCTCCAGCGCCATCCGCATAATGAAAGAAACAGCCACTGATGCTGTGAAACTGGAAGGTGGGAGTGAAGTAATCGAATCGGTTGAACGTATTTTGTCAGCCGGAATTCCTGTGATGGGGCACCTGGGATTGATGCCGCAATCCATTAATAAATTCGGAACTTATTCGGTGCGCGCCCGCGAAGAAGCAGAAGCCGAAAAACTGCTGACGGATGCAAAATTGCTTGAAGAAGCAGGATGTTTTGGAATCGTTCTGGAAAAAATTCCGGCGCAGTTGGGTGAGATTGTAGCAAAATCGCTGGGAATACCTGTGATTGGGATTGGTGCAGGAGGTGGTGTTGACGGACAGGTCCTGGTTATTCACGATATGCTTGGAATCACACAGCAATTCTCTCCCCGGTTTTTAAGACGATATCACAATCTGGCTGCGGAAATAAAAGGTGCTGTGGGACATTATATTGAGGATGTGAAATCGGCTGATTTCCCGAATGAAAAGGAACAGTATTGAAATGAAAAGATGGTAGTTCTTTACGAAGACAATCATATTATTGTAGTCAACAAAGCAGCCGGGGAGGTAGTGCAAGGCGACGAAACAGGCGATGTAACATTGCTTGATATTGTGGCGAAGTATCTGAAAGAGAAATACAACAAACCGGGGAATGTTTTTGTCGGATTGCCGCATCGTCTCGACCGCCCGACTACCGGCATTGTGGTACTTGCCAAAACAAGTAAGGCACTGGTTCGTTTGAATTCCCTTTTTCAGAACCGCGATGGCGTAAAAAAAACTTACTGGGCGGTGGTTGACAAACGTCCGCCTAAATTTACCGATACGCTTACCCATTATCTTTTAAAAAAGGAAGACCAAAACCGGAGCTACGCGTATGATAAAAAGCAAAAAGGAGCCAAACTTGCCAGTTTAACTTATCGCCACGTTGCAAGCATCGATAATTATCACCTGCTCGAAATTGAGTTACACACGGGCCGCCATCATCAAATCAGGGTTCAGCTCCGGCAATTGAAACTTTATATAAAAGGAGATGTGAAATACGGATTTCCGCGACCGAATACCGACAAAAGCATTCATTTGCATGCCCGCAAAATAGAATTTCTGCATCCGGTAAAGAACGAAACGGTTACAATAGTAGCCGATCCGCCGGATGATGTGGTATGGAATGAATTTATGAAACTTTTCAGGAGCAACCGGTTCAGCCCAGTGAACCCGGTTTGAAGGCAAAAGGAAGCAGGCATTCGGCCCCATCAAGAACCATGATCTTTTTTGCCCCATCAAGAATTAATCTTATTTTCTGGTTATAACGGGTTTCGGTTTCCACCAAAACCTGACGACAAGAGCCACAGGGTTGTGCAGGACCAGCAATCAGACCGCTATTGTTACGCGCTGTCACAGCAATAGCTTGTACAGCAACATCCGGGAAATTGGCATGAGCAAAAAAAAGCGCTACTCTCTCGGCACACAAACCATCCGTAAAATCAGCATTTTCCTGGTTGTTGCCTTTTATAATTTCTCCATTTCCGAGTAAAACCGCAGCGCCAACATTGAATCCGGAATATGGAGCATATGCTTTTGTAGCAGCTTCACGCGCAGCAAGAACCAGCTTTTTATCTGTTTCTGCTAACCCGTCAAAAGAATCGTACTCTTCTGTAATTATCTCGAGAACTTTTTTCAGCATGATAAAAATTTTGTTAAAAGTATAATTTTTCAGGATTAATCAATATGATAACCCATTTCAGCAATAAAAGAAAAATCAGGTGTTTGACACAATGAAATTGACAGGATATTGTTTATAAATAAAAGCAGATGAAACAAGAAAAAGGCTCATTCAGCCTATTTTTGAATTTTTACAATTTACGGATGCATTCATGAAATAGCCATAAGTATTAAAGCACATTGAAACTGAAAACGAATAAATGGCTATTACATTCCGTTGGTTGTATTGAATAAAAAGCGAAGGATAATACGAGAATTATAAAAATCAAGATTGAAATTTTATCGAATGAAAATATATTTAACAACTTTTTTTGTCCTCATTTTAAATTTTGCCTTTGCTCAATTTTCCCGTCTCGAATACATCGAAATGTACCAGAATATTGCGATTAACGAAATGCGGCGGACAGGTATCCCTGCAAGTATCAAAATGGCGCAGGCG
>CAZXVT010000105.1:14089-15896 GCA_964644015.1 uncultured Maribellus sp. | reverse complement strand
TCTGGGAATAAAATTTTAATTGGAAATATTTTGGTTTGAGAAAAAAAGGATGTTTAATATGGTTAAAATAGGAATAATACTACTTGCAATATTTACACTTGGTTGTTCAAAATCAAATATCCAGGAGACAAAAAAACCAAATATCCTTTTTATAGCCATCGACGACCTTCGACCCGAACTGGGCTGTTACGGTTCTGAAATTGCCATTTCGCCCAACATCGACAAACTTGCATCGGAAGGACTGCGATTTACCAATGCCTATTGCCAGGAACCTATTTGCAGCCCTTCGCGCGCCAGCCTCATGACCGGCGCCCGCCCCGAAACCATTGGCGTTATCGAAAATTTCACCGATTTCCGCGAAGCAAATCCGGATATCGTCACCCTTCCGCAGCACCTGATTGCCAACGGTTACCAGTCAGTTTGCGTTGGAAAAATATTTCACGGGAAATACAACGACCTTAATCATTCGTGGAGCCGCCAGCCTGCAAAACCCGAGCTGGAAAGGACCGCAACCAAGGGAGGTTATGCGCTTGAGGAAAACCAGCTGGCCATGCAAAAAAACAGGGAAGGCGTGGTTGACAAATACGGAAAGGAAGCCATGCAGTGGGGCCTTGGGCAGGGGCCGGCCTGGGAATGTGCCGATGTGCCCGATGTTACCTACGAAGATGGCTACAATGCGGTTGCCGCCATTCAGACCATGAAGGAAATGCTGGCGGAAAATCCTGAAAAACCATTTTTCCTCGGACTTGGATTTTACAAGCCTCATCTTGATTTTATCGCACCAAAAAAATACTGGGATTTGTATAACCGCGACGAAATTCCGTTAGCAACCCAGACCAAAGGCCCTGAAAATGGCGCTGCCATGGGGCTGCACCCTTCGTTTGAGCTGCGCGCAAGGTTTGGAATCCCGAAAGACGGGGACATACCCGATTCGCTGGCCCGGACACTGAAACACGGTTACCTGGCTTGTGTAAGCTATGTCGATGCCCAAATCGGTTTGATGATGGAAGCCCTGAATGAAGCCGGAGTATCCGAAAATACAATCATCATGCTCTGGACCGACCACGGCTGGCACCTCGGCGACATGGGAATCTGGGGAAAGGCAACCAATTACGAAATTGCCACGAGGGTGCCACTTATTGTTTCGACCCCCGATATGGATAAAAGCATTCGTGGAAAAGCGACAAATGCCCTGGTTGAACTGGTGGACATGTATCCTACCCTGCTTGAATATTGCGGGGTGGATTTGCCCAAACACCTTGAAGGACAGAGTTTTTTGCCTTTGCTGAAAAACCCTGAAATGGAATGGAAACCCGCGGTTTTCAGCCAGTTCCCCTGTCCGGCGCTGCGCGAATGGGCGGCAAACCCGTTATCGCAGGGAATGCGCGAAACCTATTTCGGGCCGCTGGTTGAAAAAGTGGAAAACAAAATTATTCAGCAAATGGGCGAAAAATGGGACCGCGACCTGTTTGAAAACCGGCTGATGGGCTACGGAATGCGCACGCATCAATACCGGTTTGTAGTGTGGAAAGACTATACAAAGCCTGAAAGCGAACCGCTTTTTCTGGAATTGTACGACCATGAGACCGACCCCTTGGAAACCAAAAACATTGCAGGCGAAAATCCTGAAATTACAAAAGAGTTGCTTGCCCAATTCAACAAAGGATGGAAAGGCAATCTTGCACCGGTTAAAAACTGATAATAACTGTAATACCTTCGTAAAAACATAAAAATGAATACTTTAAAATTTGTACTTTTTTTCTTTCTGGCTGCGGCGTTTGCCGGTTGCAGCGTAAAATCCGTAGCT
>CAZXVT010000105.1:0-14079 GCA_964644015.1 uncultured Maribellus sp. | reverse complement strand
AAAAACATTGAAAAACCAAATATACTGGTTGTTTTATGCGACGATTTGGGCTATGCCGATGTTGGATTCAACGGCTCAAAAGATATTACAACTCCCAATCTGGATAAGCTTGCAAATAACGGAATGATTTTTACTTCAGCCTATAATACGCACCCGTTTTGCGGGCCAAGCCGCGCGTCAATAATGACCGGGCGTTACCCGCATGTAATCGGAACGCCTTACAATCTGAGAGATAGTGGGGATCGGCCGCCTTTAGGTGTACCTGTTGAAGAAACTTTCATAAGCAATGTTTTGCATGACGCCGGTTACTACACTGCAGCATTAGGAAAATGGCATTTGGGTTTCGACACTCAATACCAGCCCAATCAGCGCGGATTTGATGAATTTTATGGTTTTCTAGCCGGGGGGCACGATTATTTTCCTGAAAAATTCAATGAAACCTATCAAAACCAGTTAAAAGCAGGAGTATCCCCAATCCGTGAATATATTCGTCCTTTAATACATAACAACAGGGAAGTGGATGAAAAAGAATATATTACAGATGCCCTTTCGAGGGAAGCAGTGCGTGTGGTGCACGAATCAGCCGAAATGAAAAAACCGTTTTTTATGTACCTGGCATACAACGCTCCGCATGTTCCGCTTGAGGCAACAGAGGAGGATATTCAGCATTTTTCGGCAATTGAAGACAAGGACAGGCGTGTTTATGCCGGAATGGTGTATGCCGTCGACCGTGGAATGGGCCGGATTGTGGATGCCCTGAAAGCCACCGGCCAACTGGACAATACGCTGATTGTTTTCTTTAGCGATAACGGTGGAAATACTGACCACGGCGCAAACAATGCGCCACTGAAAGGCACAAAAGGCGACACCTGGGAAGGCGGTTACCGAACCCCAATGTTTTTTCACTGGCCACAGAAAATAAAGGCCGGTCAAAAATTCGACAAACTGGTTTCGTCACTCGACCTGTACCCGACCTTTGCATCTATTGCCAATGCGCAACTTCCTGAAAACAAAATCCTTGATGGACTGGATTTGACTGAGGACATGCTTCGCGGGAAAAAAACGCTGGATAACCGTACCATTTTTTCGGTCCGCTACCGCGAAGGCTATTGCGACGTGGGTATCCGCAAAGGCGAATGGAAGGCCACGCGCATGGGAAATGAACCCTGGGGATTGTTTAACCTGAAAAATGATATCGGCGAACAAAAAGACAAAAGCTACCCTAACATGGAAATTCTGAAAGAACTGGTTTCGGAAGCAGAAGCGTGGAGCAAAACCCATATCCGCCCCCTCTGGTATTATTCGCAGAAAGACGTGGAACTGTGGAAAAGCGGTGTGCTTCCGGGCTACGATGGCACGTTTGAAATCGACAAACTGATTGACCCGCCAGGAAAGTATTGAAATACAGTCCATTTAATGGCTTGATGTGAAATAATACTTTCTGTCAGTCTGAGTTATTGGCAGTCCAGGGAGTCGAACTTGGAAAGTCCGACATGTTTCTTCGACTTATGAAAGTCGAAGTCCCAAAAAATCTGTCATTAGTAGCTAAATCGAAGGTTGATATTGAAACTAAACGACATATTAAAATAATTTTTATTGATACATTAAAAAATCTGACAAATGAACATCCATAAATTTCTGTTATCCTTTTTTGTAATTATTTGGTTTATAAGCACTAATGATTCATTTGGTCAGACCAATTTGTATCCCGAAAATATATCGGGGCTTGAAATCGAATTTTGGGTGGGAAGCAATCCGCAGCCGGCCGGTTCATATGGGGTGAACATTGTTTCCGACAAGGTTATTGATGGAACAAAGGCATTAAAATTCGACAGCCCGGATGCCTCGGTTCCAACAGGTGGGCATGCCACTGCTGTTGTGGGTGGAACCACATTGCCCGTCGGAAATATTGCAATCACTGCAGGAAATTACGTATTTAAAACAAAAATTTTTATTGAAGGAAGCGCACCCGCTTATATCCTGGTTTATCTCACCGAACAGTCAAAAGTGATTACCGATGGGATAACGCTTACCATCCCGCTCTCCGAAGTGGAAAAAGGAAGCTGGCAAACTATCTCGCACCCTGTATCTTTTCCGTCCGATATTCCCGATATGAAAACCGGCTTCAGGGTGAGAGGAATGGATTATGAAGGAAAAACAGGCGCTTCAGCGCTTCATGTCGACCAAATGGGGCTTTTCGCCGTGGAAGAACTTATCGATACAAATCTGGTTTATTCACCCTTGCTTCTTCCTGATTTTAACTGGGAAATCAACACAGCGTTTTCCGACGAGTTTAACAGCGGTTCACTCGACCCTCTGAAATGGAATACAGATGTTGGCGATTGGGGCACCTGGTCGTGGGAACCGGAAAATGCCTACGTAAAAGACACGATTCTGACGCTTCGCATGAAACAACAGCAACACAAAAGGGGTGGGCAGGATTATTATTTTACGTCGGGAATTGCACAAATCAGAAATACAATTACCTACGGTTATTTTGAAGCACGGATTAAGGCAACCGATAAGGGGCAGGGAACCTGTCCGGCTTTTTGGCTCTACAGTGTAGGCCAGCCAGAACCTACCGAGGAAGGCGGCGTTCAGTACAGCGAAATCGATGCAATTGAAATTTTTCAGATTGCCAACCAGTTAAAACGGTTGGAAATGAACCTGCATACACGTATCATCGAAAATGGTGTTTTAACCTGGAAACGCCCCGGACAGGGCGATACAGAGCTGACCCACAACTCGTGGGATGCACCCTGGGACCCGCGCGACGATTTTCATACCTACGCCGTGTGGAACAGGCCCGATTCAATTTTTTGGTACGTTGATGGGATTCAGCGTGGCGTCAAGAAAAACCATTACTGGCATTTACCCATGTACCTCACCGTATCTCTCGGTTTGCGCACACCCTACGAAAAATACATTGACGGGGTTAGAACGGTTATGCCGTATCCGGAATCTACTCCTGAACCAGGATTTCCAACCGAAATGTATTGCGATTATGTAAAAGTATGGAAAACTCCGCCCCAATTGTATGCCGATAAAGAAATATACCAAAATGCCGAATACCAGGTTGGGGACACGCTTGTCTTCAAATCTCGCTATTTTGCCGGAAGCGGCGAAACCGTGCTGTCGGGCAACCAGAAAGGTGTTATCTGCAAACTGCAGGAAATCCAGTCCGACGGGACAGTGGTAAGGGAATTTGAGCAGTTTGACGCTTCTGCCATCGGAAAAGAATCGGGGCAGGCAATTTTTAAATTTTCTTTGGCCGGACTTGCGCCCAGCGTCGCACTACCTGCCGGAAACCAATATGTGCTTAAACCGGTTTTTAATTCATCTTTGGAAGGCGGAAAGGAAATTATGCTTAAAGAAGGCCACATCCCGGTTCAGATCTTACAGGCAACCTCAACCTATTCAAGCCTGAATAAAAAATCATCTGGAATCTTATCCATTTATCCAAACCCGGCTATTAACCAGATAAAAATTCAAATTAATACAAAATTTGAACCTGTAACTGTGCAGTTTTACAATGCCCCGGGCGAGCTTGTCCTTCAAAAATGTCTCGGGTCGAAAAGCATTGAAGAAATTGATGTCTCAGGTTGGAACAGGGGATTATATTTTGTAAAGGCAAATTCAGAAGTTCAAAAAATAATCATTCAATAAACTAAAAACTTAACCGATGGAAAAACAGGTTATTAAAACAAACCGGTCGGCTTTGGTGGTCTTTACCGCCGGTGCATTCTTCTTTTACAGCTTTATCCAGATGACTTTGTTCAGCACCGAAGCGATGAAGGAGTTTTTTATGGAGCTTCTAAATATTACCGACACAGCCGTTTTTGGAAATTTTGCCGGAACATTTTTATACGGAACTGTAATTTTTCTTATCCCGGCGGGGATTTTGCTCGATAAATTTTCAGTTCGCAAGACTATTATCGCAATGATTTTATTGGATGTATTGTGTGTTTTTTTACTTGCTGTAACTAGTAATGTAATGATTGCTTCTGCTTTAAGATTTCTGATGGGAGTTGCGCATTGCATTGCTTTCATGGCGCCGTTCCGACTCGCACCACGTTGGTTTGCATCTAAGCACCTTGCATTGGTTTCCGGCTTATTGGTGGCGTTTGCCGTTTTTGGCGGTTGGGTATCTGGTGCGCCACTTTTGGCAATTATTATGTCGTTAGGTGGAAAAACTGCCATGCTACTAAACGGCATATTAGGAATTGTTATTCTTGCTGCCGCATTATTATTTCTGAAAGATTTTCCAAAAGGATATGAAACTGATGGTGAACAAAATGAAAGTATTTCATTGCTGAAAGGATTAAAATTAGCTGCAAAAAATAAGCAAAACTGGTTAGCTGGATTATACATCGGGTTACTGAATCTTGCTGTTCTTCTGCTTGGTGCAATGTGGGGAACAACCTACCTTAAAATTGTTAATCCTGACTTTTCTGAATCAACTTTCACAGGAATTATCGGAATGATATTTATCGGGACGATCATCGGTTCACCATTAAGCGGATTGCTTTCTGATAAACTCAAATCGAGGAAGAAGGTCATGATAGGAGGTGGTGTCCTCTCACTGATAGTAATGTTGCTAATTATTTTCCCATTTACAAGCAGCGCAGGTTTCTTCTATATACTTTTCCTTTTTTTGGGCTTGATTACTGCGGCTCAGAGTATTGGATATCCTGTTATTGCAGAATCAAATAACGAAAAGGTGCTCGGGACAGCTAATGGACTTTCAGCAGTTGTTTTGATGGGAATTGGAGCAATTGGTCAACCGCTTTTTGGACAACTCGTTGCTGTGTTTGGAGGAGGAACAGGTGCATCGGTAGAACAGGTTCAATCGGCATTTCAGACTTCCATTTGGGTGATGCCCATTGCGTTTGTTGTGGCAATTGTTTGTGCATTTCTTCTGCGTGAAACCTTTAAAAAGGTATAACATAATTCAAGCGGTTCTTTTTCTGACACGCATCTTTAATATCGATATGAAAACCATTAAGCATATCATTTTTGGATTTTTAGCACTTTCGTTATTGGTTAAATGCGATAGAGTAAAACAGGAATTGAAACCTCCAAACATTCTATTCATCATTGCAGATGATGCTTCTATGAATAGCTTTGGCGCATATGGTTGCGATTGGATTAATACCCCTGCTGTTGATAAATTGGCGCGGGAGGGAGTGGTTTTTACTAATGCATATAACTGTAACCCAAAATGTGCACCGGCCCGAGCATGTCTGCTTACTGGAATGTACAGCTGGCAGTTGAAGGAAGCATGTAATCATTTTCCTCACTTTCCAAATGGTTTTGCCTTTTATCCTGATATTTTGATGGAAGCCGGGTACCATGTAGGATTAACTGGGAAAGGATGGGGGCCAGGCACTTATGATCGCGATTATAATCCAGCTGGTCCTTCTTATGATAGCATTAAACTCGATGCTCCTTATACTGGCATCCGAAATGTAGATTATGCAGCAAATTTCGAGGCGTTTTTAGATCAAAATATCGATGGAAAACCATTTTGTTTTTGGCTGGGAACCTATGAGCCACACCGTCCTTATGAAAAAGACTCCTGGAAAAAAGTAGGAAAAAATCCGGATGAATCAAAATTGCCAGATTTCTATCCTGACAATAAAATAATCAGGGAAGATTTACAGGACTATGCCATTGAAGTTGAATGGTACGATTTGCATGTTGGTCGAGCAGTTAAGGCGCTCGAAGATAGAGGATTGCTCGAAAATACCTTGATTCTTGTTACGTCAGACCACGGGATGCCATTCCCGAGAATCAAAGGTCAGATTTATGAAGAAGGCTTTCATGTGCCACTGGTAGCCTATTGGGAAGGTGTTATTCAGCCCGGAAGAACAATTACCGATTTTGTTAGTTTTCCCGATGTTGCTCCTACAATTCTGGAGGCAGTTGACTTGCAAATCCACAGTCAAATGACAGGGAAAAGCTTTTTTGACATTCTTAAATCGAAAGAATCCGGAAGAATTGATAAGAAAAGAGGCTATGTTTTGCTTGGAAAAGAACGTCATGATGTAGGTCGTGCCAATCAGGATGGAATCGATCTGGCTTATCCAGTTAGAGCCATAAGAAATGATACATTTCTGTATGTACACAACCTGAAACCGGAAAGGTGGCCTGTTGGTAATCCGGAATATGGTTTCAGAAACTGTGATAACTCCCCGACTAAAACATATCTAACCTGTTTAAAGCCAGAAGATCATGATTACCCCTATTTTGAATTGTGTTTTGGAATGAGACCGGAGGAGGAATTATATAACATTGTAAATGATCCAGATTGTATTACTAATCTGGCTGAAGAAGACAAATACAAGCAAATTAAGAATCAACTTCGCAAGCTAATGGAATCAGAATTATTAAAACAGGGAGATCCACGGATGTTGGGTACAGGAGATGTATTCGACAAGTATCCATACATGGGCAAGAAATTGGATTATACAAAACCAAATTCGGATTAAACATTGGAAAATTATGAGGAACTTACTTCTGATTTCTTGGCTGATGATTTTCTCCACTATGGGAAAGGCCCAAGCAACCAAGCCAAATGTTGTTATTTTTTTTGTTGATGATTTGGGCTGGGCTGATGTTGGTTATCAGAATACTGACTTTTATACTCCACATATCGATCAATTAAAGACTGATGGCATGGACTTTTCCCGGGCTTATGTTGCTACTCCGACATGTAGCCCAAGCCGAGCATCACTTTTAACAGGTAAGGAACCCGTCCGTATAATGATGCCAAGACACATTACGAATGAAAATCCTTATAATACAACAGATGAATTCAATTACTGGCCAAACGATCCTGTAAATATGCCATCCCGAAATTGGTTGCCATTCGATGAAATTACTTATGCCGAGCGTTTAAAAGAATTGGGTTACTACAACGCATTTATCGGGAAGTGGCATTTGGGAGGAGAGGCTTTCTATCCTGTTCTCCAGGGATTTGATGAAGAAGTAGGTGCATGCTCGCACGGACATCCTGGCAATTATTATCCTCCATATTGGAAAGAAGATAATCCGTTTCCAGAATACAAGAATGAATACTTGACTGATGTTATTACAGATGAAGCGGTTAATTTTATCAGTAACTACAATAAAACTCAACCCTTTGAACTTTCTGTTTTTCATTTTGGGGTACATGGACCACAAGTAGGGAAGAAAGAACTTATTCAGCAGTACACCGAAAAAGGCTGGCAAAAGAGATATGCAGAATACGGAGCTATGGTGACAGCTGTTGATGAATCACTGGGTCGGCTGAGAAAAGCCCTGGAGGAAAAAGGAATCGCCGACAATACAATCATTATTTTCACTTCTGACCAGGGCGGTTTCTTCACTAATTATCCACTAAGAGGAGCAAAAACCGGTGGTTTTACATTGGGAGAAGGTGGTTCCAGAGTTCCTTTTATTTTGTACTATCCGGGAAAGACGAAGCCTGGATCTGCTTCAGATGTTCCAATTCAAACACTTGATGTTTACCCGACATTGATCGAAATTGCATCCGGAAAACCTTGCCCTGATAAGCAAATTCAGGGTATAAGCTTAATGCCTCTGATAAACGGAGAAAAAGTAGAAAAGCGCAATCTGTATTTTTTTCGCTCTTATGAAGACCAGTACTGTTCCATTATTTCCGGCGACTGGAAATTGATAAAGTACCACAGCGGGAAATTTGAGCTTTACAATGTGAATAATGATATTGGTGAAGTTAGCAACCTCATTGATATGGAAGTTGATAAAGCAAACGAATTGAAAAAACAATTGGAGAGCTGGGAGGAAGAAGCTGTCCCCTCGTTTAACAAAGCATTAAAGTAGACTAAAATGAAGCAGATACTGACAAGCTTTTTACTGATTGGTATTCTACAGCTGTTAAATCTAGGGGTTAAGGCACAGAAAAAAATAAATTTCAATGGCGACTGGAAATTTTACCGGGCTGAAAATTCCGTAGTTGATGGTTCGCTTTTGCATTTAATTGCGTACGATGATTCAGCATGGGAAGATGTTCGCTTGCCACACACTGCACACATCGAACCGCTGGTTGTAAACAATCAGTGGCAAGGTAACTGCTGGTACAGGAAACGATTTGCAGCTCCCGAAAAATTGGATGACAAAAAGGTTTTTATTGAGGTTGAGGCAGCAATGAACCAATCAAGATTCTGGATAAACGGAACCTTGGTTACAGAACATCTTGGCGGTTATTTGCCGGTTATTATCGATATCACCGACAAGCTGGTGCAGGGGAAAGAAAACCTGATTACCGTGTGGCTCAATAACGAAGATAATCCGGTTACCGGACCAAAACCATTAAAAATATTGGATTATAATACTTATGGTGGATTGTACCGGAATGCCTGGCTCATCATTAAAGAAAAGGTGCATATTACACACCCAAATTTTGCTGAAAAAGTTGCAGGTGGTGGAATTCTTATAACAACGCCGATAGTCGATGAGAAGCAATCTTTGGTTTATGTGAAAACGCACGTGCTGAACGAAAGTGATGATGTAAAATCGGTTAAGGTTAAGCAATCTATTTTGTTTAGAGGAGAGAAAGTTGCTGAAGTTGTTTCAAAAGAAATTATAATTGAGCCCGGAAATGATTTTGATTTTGAAACCGGTCTGGAGGTGAATGACGCTTCATTGTGGTCGCCTGACTCTCCGGCTCTTTATCATCTGAAAACGTTGGTTATTGTGGATGAAGAGGAAGTTGACAGTGAACTAACACGGTTCGGTATTCGGAGCTTTCAGTTCAAGGAAAACCAATTGTATTTAAATGAGAATAAGACATTTCTACGTGGTGTTAACCGGCATCAGGAATATCCGTTTATAGGTTATGCATTATCTGATAATGCACAATATCGTGATGCCAAAAAGATAAAGGACGGTGGATTCGATTATATCCGTCTGTCACATTACCCGCATTCCCCTGCATTTATGGATGCTTGCGACGAACTGGGGCTCGTGGTTGTTGACGCCATTTCAGGATGGCAGTATTACAACGATAACGAGGCTTTCAGAAATTACTGCTATCGGTCAGCAGAACAGCTTATCCGTCGCGATCGCAATCATCCTTCGGTACTGGCCTGGGAAGTATCATTAAATGAAACCCAGATGCCCATATTTTTTATGGAAGAATTGCACCGGATTACACATGTTGAATATCCGGGAATAAATGTTTATTCGTGTGGATGGAAACCCGAAGTTTATGATATTTATTTGCAAGCCAGGCAACACCGGATTTTACACCCGCCAACAGATTTCCAGAAACCATACTCCGTTTCCGAGTATGGCGATTGGGAATACTTTTCGACCAATACCGGTTTGAATCAGCACGAATTGGACCAACAAACACGTATGGAAAAAAGCAGCCGGCAAGCCCGCGGTTTTGGAGAAGCCCGGCTGTTGCAACAGGCAACAAATTTACAGGAAGCACACAACGATAACCTGACTACACCAGCCTATTCGGACAGTTATTGGGTAATGTACGATTATAACCGGGGCTACCACGATGACCTGGAACTTTCGGGTTTGATGGATATTTTCCGACTGCCAAAATTTGCTTATTATTTTTATCAAAGCCAACAGGATATTAACGATCAGGTTGTTTGCAAACTTGCAACCTACTGGACAGATAATTCCCCGTTGAATGTGCGTGTTTTTAGTAATTGTGAGAAGGTTGAGTTGTTTCTCAACGGGAAGTTGATGGGTGTTCAAACACCTGATGAAGATGAACTGTCGGACAAATTAAAGCATCCTCCATTCACTTTTCAAATAAATCAGTTTGTAGGAGGGGAATTAAGGGCAGTCGGTTACTTGAACGATGAAAAGGTAAGCGAAGACATTGTAAAGACACCAGGGAAAGCAGCTTCATTAAAGCTTTGGATTGATGAAAGTGGAAAGGTTCCCGAAGCTGCTTGTAATGATGCTGTTTTTGTTTACATAGCTGCAGTTGACAAAAACGGGACTGTAGTTCCCGACTATTCAGAATGTGTTGAGGTTGAAATCGAAGGAGATGTCTCGATTGTTAATTCAGAATCCATCAAAGCAGAAGCAGGTATTGCAACAGCCCTGATAAAAATTGGAGATAAACCTGGGAAAGTTACGCTAAGGGTATCTGCTATGAATCTATCAGGAAAAATGGCTTTTAATGTTCAATAATCAGTAAAAAACTAAACTATGAATAAATCGATGAAGTACATATTGATTATAACCATTCTCTTACAAAGTTTGTATGGCATTGGTCAGGACTTTAAAATAATCGCATCAACGCCACCAATGGGTTGGAACAGTTGGAACTGGTTTGGAAAGAAAAATATCAACGAGGAGGTAATAAAGGAATGCATGGACGCTGTTGTAGCTGAAGGATTGTTGGATGCCGGATATAAGTATTTTGTTATTGATGGTGGCTGGCGTGACACAAAATTAGGACCAAACGGTGAATTATTGGCTCATCCGGTAAAATTCCCAAACGGCATTAAGCCACTTTCTGATTATGCGCATTCATTGGGTTTGAAATTTGGTTTACATACAGTTCCTGGAACGCACGATTGTTCAGGTGACTCGGTAGGTGGATACGGAAATGAAGAAGTCCAAATCAAGCAATTTGTTGACTGGGGACTTGATTTTATTAAGCTTGATAAATGCATATATAAGCCAGAATGGGATGAAAATCTCCTAAAAGAAACTTATGAGAAATGGCGTGATATACTCGACAAATCAGGTAGGGATGTCGTTCTCAATATTAGTGCATACAAATATCGCGATTGGTATCCAGAAGTATGCGAAATGGCGCGTACTACTTTTGATATTGGTGCGAAGGCAAATTATGGTGCCCACTTTGACTATACCGAACCTGAAAAGAACTTTTTGAGTGTAATGGAAGTAGCAGAGGTTAATGATAAGGTCGCTCAATATGCAGGGGATGGTTATTGGAACGATCCGGATATGATGGTAATAGGGAATCCTGGATTAACACTTGATCAGCAGAAAGCTCATTTTGCTTTATGGTGCATTATGTCTTCTCCGCTCTTTTTAGGCAACGATCCAAGAAACATGACTCCTGAAGAAAAAGCGATTATTACAAATAAAATAGCCATCTCAATAAACCAGGATCCAACTGAACAAGGTAAACGCGTTAAAGTAGAGGACAAAGCCGAAGTGTGGGCTAAAAAGCTCAGCGACGGAGGCATGGCTGTATTGCTACTCAACAGGGAATCAGAAAAAACAAAAAATATTGAAATATCATGGAAGGAACTTGGATTAGAAGGAGAATTTAACCAATATGATGTTTATACCTCGAAGGATTTAGGGAAAACTCATGAATCCATTTCGTTTGAGATTGGAGTTCAGTCAGGAAAGTTCCTTTTAATCGAATCTACAAAGTAGATTTGAATCTATGCTTTATTAGTTATTCCATAGTGAAAGAGCAAAAAGTAATTTAACTAAGATGAATTTCAAGAAATTGAGAATAATTGCTGAAAGTTTAATTTGGGTTTGTGGTGTGTTTCTGGTAAGTATTCTTGGTAGTTGTGAGACGAAACAACAAAAAGATCAGACAGAATCAAATAATCTTCCCAACATTGTGATTCTTTACCTTGATGACCTCGGTTATGGAGATGTGAGTGCCTATGGCGCGAAAGAAATACAAACACCCAATATCGACCGTCTGGCAAATGAAGGAGTGATGTTTACTGATGGACACTCATCATCAGCAACATGTACTCCCAGTCGCTATGCTCTGTTAACCGGAGTGTATCCATGGCGAAACAAGGATGCAAAGATTTTGCCAGGTACTGCTCGGCTGATAATAGATACAGCGCAAGTAACAATACCTAAAATGTTAAAGGAAGTAGGCTATCAAACTGCAGTGGTAGGGAAGTGGCACCTTGGTTTGGGAGCCGGTTATGTCGACTGGAACAAGCCGGTTACACCCGGACCTAATGAAGTAGGATTCGATTATTCTTACATTATGGCGGCTACGCAAGATCGGGTTCCTACGGTTTATCTTGAAAACGGAAGTGTGGTAGGACTCAATCCCAACGATCCGATTGAAGTGAGTTATGAAAAGAATTTTGAAGGCGAACCAACGGGTCTTAACAATGCTGAGATGCTGACCATGAAATGGCACCATGGACACAATAATTCAATCGTTAACGGAATTCCCCGAATAGGATTTATGAAAGGAGGCGAAAATGCAAAATGGAGCGATGTGGATATGGCTGATCATTTTCTGGGAAAAGCACAGGATTACGTGAAGACACACAAAGACAAGCCTTTCTTTTTGTATTATGCAATGCAACAACCTCATGTTCCGCGTACTCCAAATCCAAGGTTTGTTGGGACAACCGATCTTGGCCCGCGTGGTGATGTGATCGTGGAAGCCGATTGGTGTATTGGTGAATTTATTAATACTCTCGAAGAAGAAGGTATACTTGAAAATACACTCATTATTTTATCAAGCGACAATGGTCCTGTTTTAAATGATGGATATTATGATGATGCTGTTGAAAGACTGGATGGACATGATCCGAAGGGAGGGCTTCGTGGAGGTAAGTATAGTTTATACGAGGCCGGGACACGTGTGCCATTTATCACTTACTGGAAGGGGAAAATCGAGCCCCAAAAATCGGATGCATTGATTTGTCAGATAGATTTACTTGCATCCTTAGCAAAGCTTGTAGGATCAAAGGTTGATACAACCGATAGTCAGGAAATTCTTGATGAAATATTTGGAAAAACCGATAAAGGACGCGAATCACTGGTTCTGGAGGCATCCACTCGTACTGCACTACGAAAAGGAAACTGGTTAATGATCCCGCCTTATCCGGGCCCCGCAATAGCAAAAGAAGTGAGCATTGAACTCGGGAATTCTACAGAGTTTCAACTTTATAATTTGGATGATGATATTAAACAGCAAGAAAACAAAGCTAAAAGTCAGCCTGAACAACTTAATTTCATGATGGAACATTACAAAGCAATTGTAGGCGATCTGAATTCACATGTTGAGGTGTTGGAATTGAAGTAAGAAAATATTCTGAATTTGCTTTAGTATTTTACTTTCCAATTTTATCAAGAAAGAGATATAGGCAAATGTTCGCCTCAAAGACATTATTTTGGAATGACATGGACAAACCGATTTGGATATGCAGCCGAATAATTACAAGATTTATAACTAATATAAAACCCATTACATGAAACAGCAAACCCTTGAGGACATAATCCGGCAATTGGATGATGAATTATCTCAAATCAAAACCCAATCAGCAAACACCATCGAGATTACAGAAATAGCCATTACGCGAATAACCCAAGTGTTAATCGACATCAGGAACCAGGTTATACAATTTGGTTTTTCATCCAAAGAAGATGAAATTCATTTCTTCAAGCATACCAAGCCAAAAGTGTTGAGTAAGTTAATGTTTTACATGAAAATGCTGGAAATAGAAAGCTACCGTTACAACGAGATTGAAAAGTACCAGATAAAATATTTGAACAACATCCTGAAGGGGCTTCATCAGTTTATTGATAGTAAGCACGAATTAAAACAGTACCTGGTATGCAAAAGGCATCACATGGATGAATTGTATTTTCTGCGTGACAATAACAAAAACCAGATACAACCAGATAACATTTGCATTTTCCTGGACCATAAATTTTCAACGGCAAAAGACAATGAAGTTGCAAAATATTTAGCTTATGAAATGCTGATAAAGTATGTTCAAAACGAAATTTTAAAAGTTATGAAAGCTGCGGAGCTGGCAGGGAAGGAGTTTTCATCAGAACCGGTAAGTGATCTGAAATGGACAGGCTCATTAATCGGATTTGTGGAGCTGCTTTATGCCATACACAGTGCCGGTGCCATCAACGGGGGAAGCAAGGACATAAAAGAAATTGCCACAGCATTTGAAAAGTTGCTAAACATTGACCTTGGTGATTTTTATCGGACCTTTCAGGATATTAAAAGCCGGAAGAAAGACCGGACCATATTTATTGATAAAATGAAACAGGCCTTATTGCAAAAGATTGAAGAATCTGAAGGATAAAACAATAAAG
>CAZXVT010000104.1:0-15901 GCA_964644015.1 uncultured Maribellus sp. | reverse complement strand
TAAATTGGTTGTAATTATCTTATATTCTGATTGTTAATACCTCTTTTGTGGTTATTAATGTACACTAAAAATTGAATTTTATCACTGTTTTCTCTCTTTTTTTCTCTCTTTTCATTTACCTTTAATCTGAATATTTTTTGCGGTTATGGTAAATGTAACATTCTATATCGATAAAAAAAACTGCGACAAGAAGGGATTTGCACCTATTAAAGCCAATGTTGCAGTTAACTACAAAGTGAACAATGAAACGGTTTATAAGAACATCTCAAAAACTATTGAAAAAGTTAAACCAAAGCACTGGAACAAAACAAAGCAGCGGGTTTATAAACCAAAGCCAGAAGAAAAGGATAACGATTATGAAAGGCTGAACAATATCCTGGATAACTTTCAGAGTGAAGCAAATGTCTATTTCAAAGAAATAAAAGACGCTGGTTTGGCAATTACTCCGGAGCTGGTAAAAAAACTACTTTAACGGGCACAGGCTCAATTTTAAAAAAATACCGCTTTGGGATGCTTACAAGGAATATCTGAATTCCGGGGCTCTCGAAAAATCGCCCAATACAATCAGAAACCGGCTAACCATTTACAACAAACTGAAAGTATTTGAAACTGAAACCGGGTACCTGGTTACCTGGCAAACGGTAAACCTGGTATTTTGGGATAAACTGAAAACCTATATCCTTGACACCAAAGATCACGGATTTAATTATCTGTCAGCCATAGCCGATAAATTCAAAGCCTTTATGACTTGGAGCCTGGAGAGGAACTACCACACGAACACCATTTATAAAAAGTTTTCGGCACCGGAAAAGGAACCTACCATTGTAAAACTAACCTGGGATGAGCTGCAGATTTTAATCAACTTCAAATTTGAAAATGAAACCCTTGCAAAGGCCCGCGATTTCTTTTGCTTTGGCTGCCTTTGTGGTTTGCGCTATGTTGACCTGGCACAACTCACAAAGGATAACATTATTGATGGAACCATTAAAACCACAACGCAGAAAACAAACAAAGAGGTTGAAATTCCTATCTTTCCGGGACTGCAAACTATTATCGACCGATACCCTGAACAATACCGTTTATTGCCAAAGTTTGCCAATGCAACCCTGAACAGGTACCTGAAAAAAGTTTGTGAAAAGGCAAAAATAAACACCCCTACCGAATGGAAAACCTTTCAAAAGAATGAAACAAAAAAAGAATTTCTGCCAAAACATGAGCTGATTGGAACCCACACCGCCCGGAAAACTTTTATTAACCTGGCATACTCAAAAGGGATTGACATTGAAGCCATAAAAAATATTACAGGCATAACCAGGGAAAAGACTTTAAGGCGTTACCTGGATATTTCGGTTGAAACAAAATGGGAAAAACTGAACAATGCTTTTGGAAGTTTATAAAACATCATTTATTAATCAGAATTGAATTTGGCATACCTGTGTTTGCTACCCGGCAAATGCAGATCTCCGAAATCAGAATTAAAACCTGCTCACCTGTATTGTCTGTTCAGACAACGCAGCTCCAACTATCTGCTAAACTGCATACAGTTGAATTCTAACTATGGTCTGTGGAGACCACAGTTGAACATTGAACCATTGCCTGATCAGGCAACGGTTTATAGTTGAACTATTGGCTGAATAGCCAATGGTTGCCCGTTTCAGTTATTGGCTGCACAGCCAATAACTGCCTTTCAACTATCCCATAAACAGTGGATAGTTGCTCCCGGTTGCTGTACTTTATATACTTCAGTTGATGAGTTATATTGCCCGAAAATTCATTGCAATGAAACAGTTTTCAAAAATTAACAGGGTGCTAAACGTTCCTGCCCTGGAATCGGTTAAAGGAACCGTTGACCTGAATCTGGAGCAGTTACAGGAAATTGACAACGCTTTGGCCAACTCGCCAATCGTGAAACTCAAAATGGAGACTGCAGCAGCAAATAAAGAATCAACCAGGTTAAGCAACCAGGCTGCAGAACTGCGCAACGAAATTGCCACCATTGAGCAGCAAAACAGCGCAATGAGCGAAGCACTGAACGAGTTGCATCCGCTTGTGGCTGCTCAGCCAACACTCGCCAGAAAGGTAAAAGCGGTGAGGGCCTTATTGGCCGCCGGTCCGGGTGCTGTAATTACCAGCCTCGATGACGACGAGCAACACACGGCCGATAACAACACTGTTGATTGGGCCATTATTGACGCTTTGCCACACAACCGCGAAGCCGACAAACATTTGCCCTCTAAAAACTGATTAAATTTTTGGTGAATTTGTCTGTTTCAGGGACAGTTTCACACAGATTAGAAAAAAATCTTTGGTGAAGTTGTCCCGCGAAAAGGACAACTTTCGATTACGGTAAAAATTAAGGTATTTTATCTGTTTTATGGGCTATTTGCGGGGAATAGTTTAATCAACATCCCGCCAATAACTGAAGTAATCATTTTGTGAAAATGATGAAGATGGATCCCATTTCGTTATAAGATTTATTTTGACAAATTTTTCAACTGCCTGTTCATCCACTTTGAAAAACTTATTCAAATACAAAGCACAACTTTTTATAAACTCATCTTTGCTTGCTGATTTGTTTTCGTAGAATTGAATAAAATAGATGTTTGTAAACAGAATTTTTAAAAGATCTTTTTCATCCGGATAACCAGCCGATACATATGAATCGATTATTTCTTTCAAATTTTCTTTTCTGAATTCAATTATAGGAATCCTTTTCGCATCTTTTGTTTTTTCAAAATACATTTCATCATTTATCAATTCAGTAAAATTTTTTAGAATTCGATTCAAAGCATTTTCATATTTTACCCATTTATTCTCATTCTGTAACAAGCTGATTAAATTATCTTTTTCAGTAATCCGCTTTTCAAGTTCCTTTACCCGTTCCTGGAGTTTTTCCAATTCACCTGCAGCACCACTGACATTAGTTACAAAAACTTCAATTTCAAATAATTCATTAAACGAAATTCCCAGGGCTTTGGCAATACCAAAAGCTGCTGTTAAGGAAAGAGTTTCAGTTTTATTTTCTGTTTCATTGCGATTTTCAAAAGCAATATAAGCACTCCGGGACATACCCGCAGCTTTAGCCATATCTACCTGTGATATACCTTTTTGAATACGCTGTTCTTTTATTTTTTTACTTGAAATAACCATGCTACAAATGTACAAATAATACACACGTAATGTGTTAAAAAAGCAACAAACTGCTTTTTTATAAAATACATTGTTCATTATTTGTACATATTGTTTTTATATAATACATTTGTGTATGTTTTAAAAACACTTTAACAAAAAAATGTAGTTATGAGAGACATCGAGATTCCAAAACAAGAAACAAAGAAAAAAAGGCTAATGGTCCCAGTGACCCCTTCTGAGCACGAGAAAGTGATGAATTACTGTTCTGAAAAGAATGTAAATCTTACTGACCTGATACGTTTTGCGCTAAAGCACACTTACGAACTACTTTAATCGAATAGCCACCATGACTGATGAAACGATAGTTGTGTTAAAGGCCAAAGAGCTCAGGCAAATAATTCGCGAAGAAATGCAGGCTGCTACAGCCCGCGAAGAGCAACCCGATCCGGGAAACATTCTTACCCGCCGCCAGGCTGCAAAGTTCCTGGGAGTGAGTTACCAAACCATGTACAACTGGACCCGCGACGAGATACTGAAAGAACATGGTACCCGCCGCAAAAAATTCTATCTCAGGAATGAATTGATAGAATTGATTAAATCACAAAACAACAAAAAAGATTAACTATTTAAAAATCAACAAGATGAGCAAACAAAAAGAACAGCAATTGCGCCGGAAACTGGCAGAACAGGGTTTTAGCCTGAAAAAAAGCCCCAAACCACAGGGAATCGACAACCTGGGGGGCTATATGATTACCGACCTGAAAACCAACGCTGTTGTACATGGCAACCGGTTCGAACTTTCCCTTGAAGATGTTGAGAATTACATTATAACCATTTAAAAAAATTACCACAATGAAAATTGAAATTGACATTAGCGCTGAAACGCTCAAAGAAGACATTGAAAACCTGCAGGCATTTAAAAACCGCTGGATAGAAATATTATGTGGATTCAGCGATGTTGACGCTGAAGAAGATAACCTGAAAACCTGTGCCCTGCTCGAAGCAGAACGCTTTCTGACCCATGTTCACGAGAAAATGGAAGAGGCCGAAAAGCTCAAAACCCAAAAAGCACTCAATAATTAAAATCCAGATTAATAACCATTTAAAAATTACGATCATGAACATTAAATTCGACGACAACCAGCTTGATGACACTAAAAAGGTAATTGAAGAACTAAAAGAGTTTACCGACTTCTTTATCCGAATCGGAATCGGGCAAATTGATATTAAAGAAGACGATCCACTATTTGTGTCCCTGCTCTCTAAACTGGTTATAACCAGCGATATGCTTGAGTATTTTCACGACAGTATGGAAAACGCCGCCAACAATGAACAACCACAAAAAACAGCTACCCATGAAAATTGAAGTAAGCAACACCCCGGCTGATCTGGATGAACTTGTCAGCCGGGCCACCGGATTAACAGAATTTTTGGTGAATCTTGTTACCGGACGCGAAAATCCGAAAAAGGACCCCAACGCCGCTGTATTATCGCTTGAAGTTTTGGAAACTTACCTGGATATGTTACAGACAATTGGAATCCTGAAGATCGATGTTAACCGCGCACTGAAACACCTGCAATACCAGGCAGAACACGAACTCGAAAACTCAAACCAATGAAAAAAATTGCAATCCTGCCTAAGCTTTACGACGGCTATGGCGACATCCGCAAAAAATGGTGTGTGTTTTATTCGTTTCGCAACCCTGCCAGCAACAAAATGGAACGGTTCCGGATCTTCGAAGGGCTGAACACACTCCCCACCAAAAAAGAACGCTATGCAAAAGCTGAATTGATGATTAACGACCTAATTTTCAAAATCAAACAAGGTTGGAATCCGTTTGAAGAGGGCAAAGAAAAATTTGTTTTTGAAAACAAGCTGTTGCCCCAACATGTGGCAAAAATGCACAAAAACGAACACGCCATTGGCCGGACCTTTACAGTGGTAAGCAGTATGTTTTTGCGCGAAATGAAGGGAATGGCGCCTAAAACCTATGCAGCCTATGTTTCTAAATACAGGGCGTTTGATTTATGGCTGCATGAGAATTGCCTCGATAAACTGACCATTGCCGAAATCACACCCCAAATGGTGCGGGAATTTGTGTTGCACCTCATTAATGATCAAAAACTGGCACGTCTCACGGTTGAAAAATATAAATACATGTTGCACTCGCTATTCCAATGGTGTATTTCAAAACACTACATTACAACAAACCCATGTGTTGATCTGCCAACGACACGCCGAACCAACGATCAGACAGCCCGGCCGGTGCACGAAGACGACATCGTTAAGCTCGCTAATGCAATCAGGGGAAACGACCCGCAATTATGGCTTGCAATTCAATTGGAATATTATTGCTATTTACGCCCTGGTAATGAGATCCGTTTTGCCCGCGTGGGTTGGTTTGACCTGGCACGGGGTGCGATCAGCGTACCGGCTGAGTTCGTAAAAACAAAACGGGCAAAAACAGTCGTTATTCCCGATCAGTTCAGGGATAGCCTGATGAACGAATTTAAAATTCACATGTACCCGGTTGACTTTTATGTGATTGGTGTAAATGGTGTACCAGGTTACCAGCCGGTTGCAATCAACAGTTTGCGCAACCGGTTCAACCGCATCCGCGACTGGCTGCAATTACCAAAACAATACAAACTATACAGCTGGAAGCACACCGGTAACATCCGCGCTGCAGAAGCTGATATACCCATGTACCACATCAAAGAGCAGAACGGGCATATTTCAATGCAAACCACCGAAATCTATATGAAAAACAAGGTTGGTTTTATCTCAGAGGATATAAGAACAAAATTCCCAACTCTCGAAGATGGTAAACTGCCACCGATAAAACCGCTGCATATCGATGAGAACAGTCTGGCAAAAAATTAGGGTGCTTTTTTCTGTCCTTTGGCGGCAATGCAAAAAGAAAAACATTTGCAATACATAAAATTTTAAATGTATGGATAAAAGAATAACCATTCCGCAAAAAGTAAAAAGAACCAAAAATTTTACCGTCAGGTTCAGCACCAGCGAAAGGGCAAAATTAGATCTGTTCTGTAAAAGCAGGAACACTACCCTGGCAGAACTGATCAGGTTCAGTTTAAAAACAGTAATGGAAAGGGCAAAGTAATGACTGAAGTTCAAACACAGAATAAAGTCAGAGCCAATGATGCTGATGAGTTAGAAGAATGGCAAATATTCTGGTACTTCGAACTGGCTAATAAGAAGGGAGATGTTAATTGGAAAATTGATCATCGTAAATTTATCAATTGGCTTTACGAAGTTGGTTTTCGCCGGTTTGATATTGGAGATGATTTCATATTCACACTTAACAAAAACCGGGTAATTGAAGAAATTCAGGTTACCAGGATTCAGGATGAGACCATGAAATTTATTCAATCGTTGCCCGAATTTATGATTTACGATCTTCAATCGGTGGAAAGAACCGAGATACTGAACAAGTTTTATTCATCACCTGCAATATACTTCAACCGGATTAAATTGAGTTTATTAGGTCCAGAACCTGATTTAAAATTTAACAGTGATACACAGCAATTCTGTTTTATTTATTACAGTAACGGATTTGTTAAATGTTCTGCTGAAGGTTACCAGCTTCACCATTATAAAGAACTTGAAGGGCACATTTTCAAAAAGCAAATCAGAAACCGTAAATTCAAAAAGTGCTCACCTGATGGAATGTTCAGCCAGTTTGTATTCAACATTGCTAAAAAAGACGAACAGCGATTTTTATCGTTAAAAACAATGATTGGGTACCTGATGCACGGCTTTTTCGAAACAAAGATGAAGGCTGTAAATCTTACCGATTCAACTATTTCTGATGTTGCCGAAGGAAGGACCGGAAAAACTCTTCTTGGTATGGGAATCAGTCAGATTAAAAATGTTTGTGTTATTTCCGGAAAGGATTTCGATCCGGCCAATAAACATAAATATGCAACTGCCAGTCTCGACACGCAGGTTGTATTTTTAAATGATTTGCGGAAAAACTTTGTGTTTGAACACCTTTTCAACGACATTTCGGATGCTATAACAGTGGATCGCAAAAACCTGCAGCCTTTTCAGATACGCGCCAAAATGCTGATTGCAGCCAACGATACTTTCAGGGTAGAGGGATCCAGCGCCAAAGACCGTGTTATTGAATTCGAACTTGCAGAACACTACAATGCAGAACACTCCCCGGCTGATGAATTCGGATGCTGGTTTTTTACCGATTGGGATGAAGATGAGTGGCTGAAGTTTGACAATTTTATGTTGGATTGTGCCAGTACATACCTGAAGCACGGTATTATCGAAGCTGCTCCGATTAACCTGGAACAGCGCAAAAAGATTCAGCACACGAACCAGGACTTTGTTGAATTTATGGACGAGAAAATTGACAAAGGGGAATTGAAGCCCGGATTCGATTACGACAAAAAGGAGTTGCACGATGAATTTCTGAATAAGTTCCCGGAGTATAAAGAGGACCGCTGGTTAAAACGGTCGGCAAATTTTACCAAATACATGAAAATTTATGCCAGCTATTCACCACAATTAAAGGGAACTCCTGATGAAAGAAGATCTTCAGGAAAATCATTAATCCGGTTCGGAACTTCAAAAACAGAACAACCAAAATTGCCTTTTTAAAAAAAATAATTGTGTCACCTAATTTTTTAAGAAATATATGCACTTAATGCACTTTTAAAGATAAAAAAATGATAATCAAAATGTTACAAAGTACACAAACAAAAAAAAGTCAATGCACTTAATGCACTCAATGCACTCTTTTTTTGATGTCTGAGTGCATACTTTTTCAAAATAGTGCATTCGAGTGCATACAATTTTGAATCAATGTACTACATCAACAATCAGAAATACAATTAATTACAAAGGAAAGTGCACAAAGTGCAATAAAAAACGAATATACGGTTGACACCAAAGAAAAAAAATAAAAATCCATGAAAACAACACCAACATTCAGTTACTTCAGGCCACCCATAAAAAACATCAACCCTTATAAAGAGCGGATTACCCTCGCTGATGTTTACCTGTACCTTTCCGGCACACTGTTGAAGGAAAGAACGGAGCAGCTCAGGCGAATAACAAACCCAGATGAAAACCGCGAATACAAGAAAGCCAACTTTCCGTTTGTCACATTCTCCGGGGTTTTCGGGTACCGGAAAGTAAAAGGATTGAAAGAACACAGCGGTTTGTTGGTTCTCGACTTTGACCATGTTCCAGATATTGAAGCGCTGAAAATGCAGCTGCTCACCGACAGGTATTTTGAAACCGAACTGCTGTTCACAAGCCCCAATGGATCGGGGCTGAAGTGGGTAATAGCAATCGATGTTACCTGCTACAGCCACAGCCAGTGGTTTGATGCTGTCAGCCGGTACATTCTGAAAACTTACGATGCTGTGGTTGACCCATCTGGCCGCGATGTTTGCAGGGTTTGCTTTTTGTGCTACGATCCCGACGCATTCATGCACCCGCGCCACGGCCGGATGGACCGGTTTTTCCCGGCTGATATATGGCTGGTTAACCGTACCCGCTTCGATGTGGAAAAGTGGTTGCCACAACCAGAACCGCGCAAACAATCACAGCAACCAAAAACCGAAACCAGGCTGCAGCACGAAGTCGAAGTGGTTTTGCGCCGGATTGAAAATTTTAACATCGATCTTACATGCAGCTACGCAGACTGGCTGAAAATGGGATTTTCCTTTGCTGATGGATTTGGCGAATATGGCCGGGAATACTTTCACAGGGTGAGCCGGTTCAATGGCGGGTACAATGCCACCGACTGCGACCGGCAATTTGACAAATGTCTGCAGGCAAAAAGAACAGGTGTAACAATCAGATCCTTCTTTTCGGCTGCAAAGGATGCAGGAATCAACATTAAAGTATAATAAATTGATTATCTATGTTTTACGTTAAAATCAGGGTAAAATACCAGGAATCCGGGCTGACAAATACTGTTATCATCCGGGCGAAAAACAACACTCCAGTTGAAGCGGTAAATTATGCCGAATCGGTTGTGAGCAGCTGGGATGATATTTCATCAGCCGCGGTAATTGAAGTGGGAACCAGGGAAATGAAATTGCAAAAGTTTCTTATCGTTATTAATATATTCTTCCCAAAAAAGCCACCCAAAAAAATGAATTTTTATCTAAATGAAGAAACTGAAGAAAAAGCCGCCCTGCTGATGGATGAGATTGTCCAGCAATGGAGCGACTGGAACGAATATGAAATTATTGAAATTATTAATGTAATACATTTAAAATCAAAATAATGATAATAAGAGACATACAAAAAGCAAAACTACTGATTGCCATTATTACAGGGCTCGATGCTGAGCAGAAGCTGTATGATCTTAACAATGCTGCTTCAGTAAAAGATACCAATGATTTGAAACTTTTGGCAATTGCCGCCCAAAAGATCATCATGTATCAAAAACAACTGGGGGAAGTTGAAAAAAGATTGAATGAACGCGGCATTGATTTAATCGATGAGACCGCAACTAAACCCTGGAATGAGCAGCTTAAATGGCACATAACATTTGTCGAAAAACCAACGGTTAATCTCGCCATTCGCCACCCAAAATCATTGAAGCATTTTCTTTGGGCAATATTCAAAAAGATTACCTACAGGTTTGAATAACAAAACCCGGATCTACATCCGGGTTTTTTGTTTACTGCAAGGACTGCGATTAAATAATAAAATTTATCAACCCAAATATACAGCAAAATCAAACAGATTGTAGTGATCTTCTGTAACCCGCGCCAATCATTTGTCTGCATATAGTTCTGTCCTTTCTCAAAGGTAAGCTGTAACATACATTCGTTACAGCAATTTTTTTACTATGCCATTCAAAAGAAAAAATGAATATGATCTGGCAAAGCGGGTTTCCTTCAGGGTACCTAAAGCAGTGCACAAAGCTATCCAGGCTAAAGCAGAAACTGAACAGAAAACAATTTCTGATGTAATGAGAGCAGAAACTATAAACCTTTTTCAGCAGAAAACCGCATGATACAACCCGTCATATATCCTGAAAAAGGGGATTCCTTTCTGCTTGTTTGGATGGGGCGTGCTTGGGATGCCCTTAGACATGAACCCAAAGTTTTCTGGGTTTTCAGTTTGGTGGCAGCTGTTTTTTGCCCTGTTAACAGGGTTTTTGAGTGTTTGATGAAATTTTTAAATGACAATGGATTTTAAAGCAGATGGAAAAGATTCTTCAGCTTTTTGATGAGAACCAGATTGTGGTCCGCAAAACAGATTTCCGGGCAGAATCGCTCATCCGGATTACCGGAGTTTTTCTGAAAAATGGGAAACACCGCTACCGTGGCACCTTCACAAACGAAAGGGGCCGACAGGTAAGCGCAATTTTCAATGAAGACGAACTTAAAAAAATTGATCGATGAGCTTCCCTGAAATCATAAAACTTGAATTAACGGTTGCCAAAAAGAAACTGCGTTTTGGATTGGGAGACCTGGTTGTGCCGGTTGAGCTACCAACTGCAAAACCGTATTGTGTGGCCGGTTTTTTACCCTCTGGGAGTTATGAAGATCATAATGATGATTATGTGGCAAAAAAACTTTCAAGACGTGGAAAACCTGTTTCTGAAACTTTCTCAGAGAAAGAACTAAAACCATTTGAACAATGAGTTTACCTGAATCCATAAAAGACGAACTGCAGGCATTTAAGCCGTTTCTGAAATACCAACTTGGTGATGTTGTTTTCCTGGTTACCGACGAAAAAAAAGAGTGGCCTATGATGATCTGTGGTTTTGACACCAACGAAGATTACCCGACCGATTACTTCTGCACCTGGCTTAATGCCAAAGGCGAAAAAGAGACTGAAAGCTACCCCGAAGAGTGTTTAATACTTAATAAATAGCAAGATGGATAATGAATTGACGTCAAAACAGAACATGATTATTAAACAGTGGGGCGCTGAAGTTGTCAGGGATCTGCGTTCAAATGTTGGAATGATGTTCAGACACCCGCAATTAAAAAGTAATGTCATCAGAAGCAAAAATGATATTCCACCAAAAGAGCCAATGCAAAGCATGATTATAAAAGGCAGTTCTGCACCCCATGTAAGTCTTCGCGATTCATTACGAGATAAATATTTCAAACATGGGAAAACTGATGAAATTGATGGAGTTTCAATCACATTCGCCCGGCATGGGATTTTTGTGTTAAAAGGAGTTGGTAAAGGAAAACGCACCCCAAAAGATTGGCTGAACCCGACACTTGACCGCAAAATACCAGATTTGGCTGATAAAATCGGAGAGGTAAATGCCGATGAAGTTTTGGAAATAATGGTTAAAAAGCTGAAATAGAAATGGCAACAAAAATTGAAAGAAGAGGAGTTTATCTCTTTATAGAAGGTAAGGAGATAAAAAACGACATAAAAAGCATTGAGAAAGAATTTTACCAATTACGCGGCGAACTTCGAAAGGCAGAAATCGGATCTGAAGCTTATAACCAAAAGCTTCAAAAGATGGGAGCCTTAAAAAACATTATGGATGACCATAATAAAGCTGTCAGGGATACCGGGAAACAATGGAATTTACTGAACAGTGGCACTCTGGGTAAAATTAAAGACAGCTTTGAAAATTTACCCGGTCCAATTGGTACAGCAATCAGTAGTGTTACGGGCTTAGGGACAGCTTTGTGGGCGCTGGTTGCAAATCCAATTGGCGCCACTATTGCCGTCATTGTGGGATCATTGACATTATTGTACAAGGCTTTTACCAGCACCGACACCGGGGCCGTTGCCCTGGAAGGTACATTTAAAAGTCTCGGGAATATTGTTGATGTTTTGTGGGATCGGACCATGAGCTACTATAAAATGCTGGGTTCATTGTTTACGCTCGACTGGCAGGGATTTAAAAAGAATGCAACTGATGCTTTTGGTGGGATTGGTTCATCGATGCGCGATGCAGCTTCAGCCGGATGGGAATACGCCCAAACAATGGATAGTATTGCAGACAGGGAATCCGCTTCGCTGATTCGAACCAATAAAATGAAAGCCGAAATTGAAGAGCTGAAAAATCTTTCAAAAGATTCAAATAAAACGGCTGAAGAGAAAATGGCCCTTGCTCAAAAAGCAATGGATATGGAAATTGAACTGAATGCCATTGAAAAGGGCTTTCTGAAAGAACGCAACGAAGCCGAATTAAAAAACCTGGCTTCAAAAATCCAGATCGGAAAATTGACAATGGATCAAAAAGAGGAACAGTTGAAACAGTGGCTCGAAGTTGATGACAAAGAACTGGAATCAATGATGGAAAAAGATGCTGCATTCAGGGAATTTGTGAACAAAAACGAGGAAGAATTTCAAAACCTGCAGAAAGCAAAAGCTGAAGAATTCCAAAAGGATCAGGAGTTTTTTAAAGAAACACGCCGGCTGCAAAAAACCCTGAGTTCCGAAAAGAAAGAAATCCTGCAGCAGGAAGAGGAAGCCAGAAAACAACACTTTCAGAATCTGCAGGATGAAATCGATAAAGCATTCCTGGAAGAGCAAAATAAACTGAAAGAGCAATACCTGGATAAAAAGCTCACCCAGGAGCAGCTCAACCTTGAAATGTATGCACTTGAAGCAGCTCATCTGGTTGCACTGAAAGCTTTGCATGAACAGTATGGTTTAGATACTACTGAAATAGACGCCAAAATTATTGATCAGAAGATACAAAATTTGGAAGCAGCCAATCAGCAGATACAAGAAATGATGAAAATTGCAGCTGAAGTCGAAAAAAGCATTAATGAAGGATCTGCACAAGCTGAAGCTGAATTAATGAAAGAAACGGATGAATGGCGTAAACAAGACAACGATAAACGCGAAGCCGCACTACAAAAAGAAATTTCCGATAATCAGAAAAAAATTGATGAGGCTGAAAAACTTAAAGAATTACAAGTTCAAAATGCTGTTGAATCAGGTATAGCTGCAATCGAAAATGCCGAAACATTAGAAGAAGCAGGAAGAGCGATACTAAATTCAATTCGTGATCAAATTAAAGCATACATTGCTGAAGCAGTGACAATTGCAGCCCTGAAGGCTTTAAAAAGTGTTCCATTCCCGCTTAACCTGATTGCAGCAACGGTGGCCGGTGGCGCTGCTATGCTGCTTTTCAATAAGCTGATCCCGAAATTTGAAGCAGGTGGCTACACCAACGGGGCCCGGATGTATATGGCAGGTGAAGCCGGTACTGAATGGATTGCTCCCAATGATATGGTTACAGATCCGATTATAGGGCCACGAATTGCAGAACTCGAAAATATTAGACGTGGCAATGTTTCAATAAGTAAAGAAGCACTAAAAACATTCACCCCTGGTATTTCAGTAAAAAGATACGAAATGAGTGAATCAAACAATAAAACAATTTCTGATGGATATTATGCTTTTTCAAACCTCAATCAACTATTATCAGCAACCGAAAAAGCACTTTCCGAAAACACCAAAGCTACTTACCAGTTTATGAAATGGCAACCAAAAGTTTACACTGAGATGATTAAAAAGGATTTTGACACACTGGATGAAATTGACAAAAAACGATAACAATTTTTAAATTTAATTATATGGATAATAATCAATTAGAAGAGGCAACAGCCTCACAGGAACAAGGTTTCGTACCCATGCAGATCAGTGATCCTGATTATGATGCAATTCAGGAAGTTGAAAATCATTACAAAGAAATTTGTGAAGTACTAAACAACCTGTTCGACGCAACAGAAGAGGTTGTTTTTTTGGGGAAAGAATTATCGATTGATGATTTTTTTAATTTAATCGAAAGCAAAGATGCTGAACGGTGGTGCTATCGCAAACACATTAAAGCAGCCGAATTTTCGTTTGGGGACATGGACCACGAAAGGGTAATTGACTTAAAGCTTTTTCAAATCGAAGGGTTTGAACGTGTTACGGAGCTTTATAAAAAGTTCAAAAATCTGAAAAGCAAACAGGTTAAGTTTGATTATCCAATCAAAAAACTCTATGTAGCTGAATTGAATCGATTTTCAATCGAAACCGGCACTGAAGAAATAAGCGATTTTATCACCTCTGTTGAAAATAGATTTTCAATGTTTACTGAGACACCCGAACAAAATAAGGTGTTGGATATTCTCACGACAATTGTTGACAATTACAACAAACTTGCGGAAATGGGTATTTTAAGGATGAAAAACGGAATCCTGGAACTTGACATTATTGGTTCTTTTTTCACCATTGATAAGCATTACAGGGAGGTTACTCCTTTTAAAGTTCACCCGTATGTATTTAAAAGGCATAACAGACTGGCTAAGTTCAGGGTAAAAAAGGAAATTACAGTCTGAGCGTTCAGTGTTTGTTTCATATATTTTTGATTTTGGTTTTTAAAGCACCTGGAAACGGGTGCTTTTTTTATGCCTTAAAATCCTTAATTGATAAGGATCAGACCGTTTTTCTCTCTTGTATTCTCTATCAAAAAAGGCTTAACTAATTGATAGTCAAGCCTTTTTTGTACCCGGGGCGGGAATCGAACCCGCACTCTGTTGCCAGAACTGGATTTTGAATCCAGCGCGTCTACCAATTCCGCCACCTGGGCTTTTTGCAAATTGGTTCGCAAAACTAAAAATTAAACCTGAATTACCAAAACTGTTTCAGTAACTATTTTTTTGTTCCTGTAACTTTCTAAGCTCCAGTTTTCCAGTTGTCGATTTGTAGTATTTCTCCCATACTCTCGCTTCTGTTCTCGTAGAATATTCTTTATTGAAAAGCAATTTGAATGGCCGATATGGTTTGGTTGTTCTCTCATATCCGCTGTTATGAGCATGAAGACGTTGTGCCAGGTCGCTGGTCATTCCTACATAAATATAATTTCTCTTTTCACTTGATATTGCATAAACGGTAAACATCTGTTAATGTGCTGAATTGTTGCTAAAACTACTAATTAAATCGAACCTGCACTCTGTTGCCAGAACTGGATTTTGAACCTGCCTGGCGGCAGACAGGTCCAGCGCCTGATTTTACAAATCGGCTAAACAACTAAAAATTAAACCTGAATTACCAAAACTGTTTCAACAACTATTTTTTTGCTCCTGTAACTTTCTAAGCTCCAGTTTTCCTGTTGTTGATTTGTAGTATTTCTCCCATAGTCTCGCTTCTGTTCTTGTAGAATATTCTTTATTGAAAAGCAATTTGAATGGCCGATATGGTTTGGTTGTTCTCTCATATCCGCTGTTATGAGCATGAAGACGTTGTGCCAGGTCGCTGGTCATTCCTACATAAATATAATTTCTCTTTTCACTTGATATTGCATAAACGGTAAACATCTGTTAATGTGCTGAATTGTTGCTAAAACTACTAATTAAATCGAACCTGCACTCTGTTGCCAGAACTGGATTTTGAACCTGCCTGGCGGCAGACAGGTCCAGCGCCGAACTTTACAAATCAGTTGCCGAAATAAAAATTAAACCTGAATTACCAAAACTCTTACTCAAACTATTTTATACTTTAGTCCTGCCAATTGAACAAAATACTTTATGAATCAACCTGATGAAAATGAACTTTTCAGAAAACTAAAGAATGGCGATGTAAATTCTTTCGACTTGCTGTTCCATAAATACTATGGTTATCTGTGTGTTTATGCATCTAAAATTGTTCATGATAACGATGCTGCCGAAGAAATTGTGCAGGACTTTTTTGTTAAACTCTGGGAAAAAAGAGACCGGCTAAATATTGAAACTTCGGTTAATAACTACCTTTTCAAATCAGTGAAAAACCTTTGTATAAACTATTTACATC